>NZ_JBHZPI010000013.1:0-159871 GCF_042788025.1 Paenarthrobacter sp. YIM B13468
CCTCTCGGGCCAACAGTCATGGCTACTCCTGCTCTCGTCACACACCACCTGACTCACAACCAGCCTGACGCAGAGGGACCCGACTGGAAGTGAGAGAGGAACGCTCAAAACCGGACAGGAAGTGAGAGAGCATCGGGGAAGACAGAAACGCTCCCCTGCTGGGAGATCCCAGGCAGAGGAGCATTTCTGGGCAAGTGCTACTTACGGAATACCTGGACGATCGACGGCCGGGGAGCCCGCGCCGCACCAGCGGCAGGCGTGGCTCCGGCGTCTACGTAGTCCGGGAAGAACGAGTGCTGGTCCGCGAACGTACCTTCCTCGCCCGGGTGCTGGACCGCTACGAAAACGGTCCGCTCGTCGTCGTGGATGATCGGACCACAAGTCTCAGCGTCGCGCGGAACAGCGAGGAACTGCTCCACCTTTCCGCGTTCGCGCCCTTCGAGGGTGACCTTGAACAGCCCATCTGCGTAGCCGATAGAGGACGGTGCGCCATCGGTGGAGATCCAGAGGTTGCCCACGGAGTCGAAGGCCACGTTGTCGGGGCAGGAGATGGGAGAAACCTTCTCCGCGGGGAACCCTGAGAAGTAGGTGGACGTGTTCTTGGCCGGGTCACCGGCTACCAGCAGCAGCGTCCAGTTGAACTTGGTGCCCGTCTGATCCGGCCCTTCGGTGATTTCCACGATGTGGCCGTCACGGTTCTGCGTCCGAGGGTTGACTTCGGTGGCGCCTTCCTTGCCGGTCTTGCCGCGGTCCGAGTTGTTGGTGCAGGCCACGTAAACCTTGCCGGTGAGCAGGTTGGGCTGGACGTCTTCGCAACGGTCCATCTTGGTGGGCCCAACCTTGTCAGCGGCAAGACGGGTGTAGACCAGGACTTCAGCAACAGACATGCCGGGAACTGCCGAGACGCCACCCACCACCAACGGCAACCACTCACCGGTGCCGTCAAAGGCACCATCGGCCGGAACCTTGCCCGTGCCGTCAATCTCAGCAGCTGGGGAGTCCCCCGTGAAGCGGGCAACATAGAGGTCGCCTTCGGAAAGGAGGCTCATGTTGTTCTTACGGGCCTCCGCTGAGTCGCCCGGCTGGTATTTGCCCTTGGAGACGAACTTGTAGAGGTAATCGAAGCGCTCGTCGTCACCCATGTACGCCACCACTTGGCCGGACGGGGCGACGATCACGTTGGCACCCTCATGCTTGAAACGGCCCATGGCGGAGTGTTTCTTCGGAGTGGAAGTGGGGTCGAAGGGGTCAACTTCCACGATCCAGCCGAAGCGGTTGGTCTCATTGGCGTAACCGGCGTTGCGGGTATCGAAGCGGGGCTCGTCGAGTTCCCACTGGCGCGTGGTCGGCTTCGCAGATATGCCGTAGCGCTTGTCGCTATCGCTGGTGCCCGGAGCGGCGAAGTAGCCGTTGAAGTTCTCTTCGCCGGAGAGAATGGTTCCCCACGGGGTGGTACCGCCGGAGCAGTTGCCCAAGGTTCCCTTGATCCAGCGACCCGCGGGGTCGTCGATGGTCTTGACCAGGTTTGTACCGGCAGCGGGGCCGGTCAGTTCGTAGACGGTGTCGGTGAGGAAGCGGCGGTTCAGAGGGGCTGCCTGAACGTAGTTCCACGGCTTGTTCTTGTTCTTCCGCTCGAGCTCTACAACGGTCAGGCCGTGACCGGCTCGGCCGATTGCGCGGGCTTCGGCGGCGTCAAAACCTGCCGGCAGCATGATGTTCTCGTTCGTGTACTCGTGGTTGGTGAACAGCACTGCACGGCGGTCCTTGGAATCGGGAACCGGGATGATGTCCGTGTAGTCGTTGTTGTAGCCAAATTGGCGTGCTTGGGCAGCAGCCGTCTGCGCATTAAGGTCGAAGGCTGGCGAATCAGCGAAGAGGGGATCGCCCCAGCGGATGATGGGCTTCCAGTCGTAGCCCTCTGGAACCGTGAAAGCGTCAACAGCGGCGTCAACAGGCTTGATGGCTGTGAACTGGAGCTTGGACTTCGCGAAGCCCTTCTTAGCTGCGTCCGACAATCCGTTGCCAGCATCGGCAACTGCAGTGTCAGAACCGGTTATGGCACCACCAAGAACGACGGCGAGAGCACCGGCGGCGCCAAGCCCCAGGGCGGCGCGGCGGCTCATTGCCGTTGAGGCGATGTCGCGGAAGTAGCCGTTGGAGCTCGTGTTGCAAACATCGCCGGCACAGGCGTTGTCGCATTTGAGAGCGCACGTGACGGCACTGCGTTTGCCTTTGGTGTGGCCGAACATGGGCAGCAGCGGGAACGTGCGTCCGGTGGTATCAGACATGAGGGGACCTTCCAGAGAATGTACGAGGTTCCCGCTGAGCCTTTCAGCGCAATCCGAATCCGAGAGGACTCTCTGGTTAAGTTTCGGTGAACAGGTCTTCTTGGGAGGAAGCGAGCGCCGAATGTACGCGTCGCAGCCTCTCCAGCCACCAGTCGCGACGTTCCGCCGAAGCGGCATGCTGCTCCAGCAGCCCAGCATCGGCGACGGCTTCGCGAAGGCGAATGGCGCCGTCGTCGGCTACCAAGGGATCCAGGGTGACGTCCGAGGCGAAGAGCGAAACGGTGCCAAGCCCACAGGCGTACGGCAGCGAAGGTAGCGCGGCTGCGAGCGCCAGACCGGCGCGGATACCAATGGAGGTATCCAAGGCGGAACTGACGACGGCGGGAAGGCCGGCTTGGGCGACGATGTCCAGGGCACGTGCCACACCCCCAAGCGGCGCTACCTTGACGACGATCAAGTCCGCAGCTCCAGCCCTCGCGACGCGAAGGGGGTCGGATTCTTTCCGAACGCTTTCATCGGCGGCTATGAGGACGGGCGCTCCCGCGGAGGCAAGGCGACGGCGCACCTCAGCTAAGCCCTCAATGTCCGGGACCGGTTGCTCTGCATATTCAAGTCCGACAACTGACAATTTGCCCAGCGCCTCTACGGCTTGGACGACATCCCAGCCGCCGTTCGCATCGACGCGGATGGCCGCGTCCGGGAGGGCATCGCGCACGGCGGTGACCCTTGCAAGGTCCTCGGCAAGGGATTGCCCACGTTCAGCAACCTTGATCTTGACGGCATCCACCCGGCCGAACCGGGCAAGTACTTCCGGGACACGTTCTGCAGCGACCGCAGGAACCGTAGCGTTCACGGGAATGCTGTCCCGAAGCGCTGGAGGGAACCCAACCCAGCCCCCTTCCAAGGCGGCAGAGAGCCAGCGCGAGGATTCGGCGTCGTCGTATTCCGGAAAGGGGCAGAATTCGCCCCAACCCAGCGGCCCTTTCAGGAGGAGTGTTTCCCGCTCCATGATGCCGCGGAACTTCACGCGCATGGGCAGTGAGACGACGTGGGCGTTGTCGAGGAGTTCTTCGAGCGACGGCAGAGGCGACGGTAAATCAGTAAGGCGAGCAGGCATATTGCCACTGTACCGGCGGCTCCTGGCGTCAAAGGCTGGCCAATCACGCTATGTGGACAACCCGGACATTCCAGGAATCCGTACACTGGGTTCCATGGCTTGCCGTATCAGCGAACTGGTCCTCCACTGTGCCGATCCCGAAGTGCTCGCGCGGTTCTGGAGCGACGTCCTCGGTTACGTCGAACTCGACCGGGAAGATGGCGCGATCGAGATCGGCCCTCCGGACGTGGGGTTCGGCGGCCTCCAGCCCACCATCATCCTGAGTCCCAGCAGCGACCCGCGGACTGGAAGGCTCCCCTTGCACATCGACGTCAATCCGGTCGACAGGGACCAGGAAGCCGAGCTGGAACGTTTGCTCTCCCTCGGCGCCCGTCCTGCTGACATCGGGCAGACCGGGAACGAGCAATGGCACGTCCTGGCAGACCCGGAGGGCAACGAGTTTTGCCTCCTGCGTAAGCGGCTTGAGCCCTGATCCCATAACCGGACGACGTTAGTCGGACCAGTACTTGCGAACCCTCCCGAGCGCCTGACCTAACTGTTCGGCGGATATCACCACTGAGCTTTCGGGCAATCCGATCGCATCCCATTTGGCGATGAGCCGTGTGTCTCCTTCGAGCGGCAGTGGCCAGAGCCAGTAACGTCCGGTGGACTCCACCTGTTCTCCACTCGCGCTGCTTCCTCCGCCACCGAGGACAGTCAGCACCGGCCCGGTCACATCCTCTTGGTCTCCTTCAAATGTCGGACCGTTATGGGCTGCAATGGCCCGGCGGCCATCCGCAAGCGCAACACCTATCCTGAGCCCGGAGTCGATTTCCAAGCCGGTGCGGGGATAATTGAGGGCTTGGTCAGCAGCGTCCCTCCACTCGCGTTCCGATTCGTTGCTGCGTCGCATGCTCCACACAAGATTCAGGACGCAGCCCGTAGAGAAAACTTCCACGGATTTCAGCGCCATCACCAACTGGGGACGAGAGTGGATGAACTCACCGATGTGGACCACGCCGGGTAACTCGTCCGACGGCGGTCCGGCCCAGCCTGGCCGCAATGGCTGGGGCTGACGTGGCCTTTCCGGAGGTTCGGGGAGGTCGTCGAAGAAGCTCATGCTCCAATCCTTACACCGTGGCAAAGAATTACGGGAGGACCCGCTGACGACTGGGAGGAAGCAACCGCGATATCCTCTGATTCACGACTCAACACGGGGGCAATATGACGCAAGCAGCAAACGGATCATCGACGCCGGCGGGCTGGTACCCGGATCCGTCCGAACCGCGGCAGATGCGCTGGTGGGACGGGTTCCAGTGGACACCACATCTTGCGCCTGCCACCGCGCAGTTCATGCCGCTCCAGCGTGTCCTGATCAGCAACGCAACCCCGGTTTACAACCCGTTCATTTGGGCCATGTTGATCCTGCCTTTGCTCTCTTTGGGGCTGTTGCTGACCTGGCAGCCAAATTTCCACTACATCACCACCCGGCAGGGCGCAACGACGTTTGACCCTACGTCCATCTATACGCCCGGCTACTTCATGCTTCAGATCTCGGGCTTCCTCATCTGGGCTTTATGCGTGCTCTGCGCGTACTTCGATTACCAGCGCCTAGCCCGTTCAGGGGTAATTCGTCCGTTCCACTGGGCGTGGTGCTTCCTGAGCCCAACCGTGTACATCATTGGCCGAACGGTCATCGTCCGTAAAGTGGCGCCCGGCCGAGGCATGGCCCCCATCTGGGCAATGATTGGGACGATCGTATTGTCATTCATCGTGGTGGGCATTTGGACGGCAACCCTGATGTCGTCCCTCTACTCGCAAGTCGGATACTCGGTCAACGCGTAAGTTCTGCGGCACGGTCCATAGGGCGGTGATCACTTCGGAGTCCGGCATTGCAGCCCACGTCCTCACACGCGTTAGGTAGAATGCTGACAAATGAAGGATGGAAGGACCTCCCGATGAACCGCAAGGCCACTGCACTGGACGTCGCCAAAAGGGCGGGGGTGTCCAGGAGTGCGGTCTCGCTGGTGCTCAATGGCCGCGGCGACGGCAACGTGGCCAAGGAGAGCCAGGACCGGATCCGTTTGGCCGCACAGGAACTCAACTACTCCCCCAACGCGATCGCGCTCAGCCTGCGGAATCAGCGCTCCCGGGTGATCGGCATCGTGTCTGACGAAGTTGTGGTCAGCCCCTTCGACGGCAACATCATCGGCGGCGCGGACGATGTCGCCCGCAGCCGTGGTTTCGTCACCGTGGTCATGGACACCGAGCTCGATGCCGCCCGGGATGCGAGCGCAATCGAAACCCTCCTGGACCGGCAAGTGGACGGGCTCATGTACGTGACCGTGGGTTTGAAGCCCCTCGACGTTCCCCACGGCATGCTGCGGGTCCCGTCAGTCCTGGCCAATTGCTACGACAGCAGCCCCAAACCTCAACTTCATCACGTCATCCCGGACGAAATCACCGGCGGCAGGGACGCTACCGAGCACCTGCTGCAGTTGGGGCATCGGGACATCGCCTTGCTCGCGGGCGCTGAGGGTTCCCCGGCCGCTCCCCTGCGCGTTGAGGGCTACCGGGATGCGTACGCCGCCGCTGGCCTGTCGGTTCGCGCGGACCGGATCACCATGGCGGGTTGGGACATCGACGCCGGTTTCCACGGCGCCATGAAACTGCTCGACGGCGTGTCCCCGGCTGAGCGGCCCACGGCCATCATGTGCGCGAATGACCGCCTGGCAATCGGTGTTGCCTTGGCCGCCGCCCGATTGGGCCTCAGCATTCCGGCGGATCTCTCGGTGATGGGTTACGACGACGAAGCACGCATCGCCGACACCATGGTCCCCGCCCTGACCACCATGGCCTTGCCGCTGCGTGAAATCGGACGCGCGGCCATGACGACGCTTCTTGACTCGATCGAGGGCGTTTCCGGCACGGACACTGCCGAAACTAGCGTGGAAACGATGGTTCCCTGCCGTCTGGTTATCCGGGAATCAACCGGCCCTGCGCCAACACGCTGAGCACGCTGAACCGCTGGGCAACCCCGTTGCTGACCCGCTATCTCGTTGTTGGGCAACAACGGAATAGCGGGCTTACGACGTCCTAGCTCCAAACGCACGACGTCGGCCTGCCGCCTACTCGGGGAGCTTCAACTCCCACACGTCGGCAGTTGCGCCGTCGGGCAGGGTGAGCTGCCATTCCTCGCCGGCCGCAGGGTACGCGCGAAGCGTCGTCGCGACCGAACCCGTGCGGTAGACCTCCACGAGGGAAGCATCGATGAAGATCCGGAGCTCCTCCCCCGGAGCCAACGAACCCGAATAGACCACTTGCCTGTTGCCGACGGAATCGCCATCTGCACTTGAAGCAAGCACCAGCTCCACATCGCCGGAAGACACGCCACTAGAGGGCACAGCACCAGCAGGCACAGCACCACCCCTCACGAGCACCTCGGCAAACGCGGGCACCACCACCGAACCGGCAGCACCCGCAACCACGGCAGCATCCGCATCCAAGGCAGCACCCGCAGCCACAGCAGCACCCCTGTATGCCAACACCTCGGGAGCCGGGGAAACAGCCAGTGCCCCGTCAACCAAGGACAGAACGCGAGGATGTGTCAGCACGCCGGCCCATCCGGCGTCGTCGATTTCCTCCTGGGTGCGGCCACGGCGACCGTCGCGTCCGGGACCTTCGTTGGCCCACCCCCACAACAATGCAGCAGGCGAAGAATCAGCCGAACCATAAGTGAGCTGCACGATCTGCGGGGCATAGAAGTCGCGTCCAAGATCGGATTTCCCACCGGAGGACGGCACAAACACAGGCAAGCCCGTCGCGGGGTCCGAGGAAAGGGAACCGATCAGGTGCCCAACCCCGTTGGCGTGCTCGTGGTCGTCGCCGGATAACCAAAGCGAGAACATCATCACCCAGGCAGAACCAGAGGAAGCACCAGAAGCAGGCACCTCTACCAGCTGCGGGCACTCCCAAATCTCGGCCGGCGTGTGAACAGCAGCCACTGGGTCAGCAGAGGTGAACCAGATGCCTTGGTACTTCCAGTCGTTCATGTCCTCCACTGTGTACAGGAGCAACGCGGCGCGCCCATCAGCTAGACCAGCTCCCTGGATGGCATATCGAGCACCGTTGAAGCGGAAGAGGAAGGGATCGCGCACTGCCGTGACCAGAGGATCGGAGGGCATGGAGGCTGCAACATGGCCGTCCTGCTCCCACGTCACCAAGTCCGAGGAACCGCGGGCAATCACTACCTGCGAATGCCCTCCATGATCGCGAACGCCCGAGTAAGCTGCGGTCGGAACGCCACCATCAGAGGCCACCACGCCGGTCCAGCAGCCCGCGGAATCGGGACCGCCGGCCTGAGGCGAAAGTGCGACGGGGTGTTCTTCCCAATGGACCAAATCCGCAGAACTCACGTGTCCCCATTGGATCTGCGAGTGTCGGGCCGATTCCGGGTTGTACTGGAAGAAGACGTGGTACCGGCCGTTGATGTAGCTGATGCCGTTGGGATCGTTGATCCAACCTTGGGCCGGACGGGGGTGGAATCGCGGGAAGGCCGGATCCGGGTGCGTCGAAGCAGACAACAGAGAATCAAAAAGTGCAAGGTCCGTCACTGGAACCCTTTCAATGGGAGAAGCTACTTGCCCGTTCCAGCGGTGAGTCCGTCCTGCAGTGCGCGCTGGCCGAACATGAACACCACCAGCGCGGGAATCATGGAGAGGACGACGCCTGCCAGCACCACGGAGATGCTTCCGGTGCCGAGGTTGCCCTGCAGCGACACCAGCCCCAGGGGCAGGGTGAAGTTCTGCTCGGAGATGGTCATGATGAGTGGCCTGAAGAACTCGTTCCAGTGGAAGTTGAACGCCAGGATGCCCACGATCGCCAGGCCGGGCACAGCCAGCGGTGCGTACACGGATCGGAAGGTGCGCCACGGCGAGGCGCCGTCGATCGCAGCCGCTTCAGCGAGCTCACCCGGCAACCCCAGGAAATACTGGCGCATCAGGAAGGTGCCGAACGCCGTCGGGATGGCCGGAATGATCAAGGCGAGCAGCGTGTCCGAGAGTCCGACGCCGCGGATCAACATGAAGACCGGCACGATCGTCACCTGTGCGGGCACCATCATGGTGGCCAGGACGATGGAGAACAGGGCGCCCCGTCCCCTAAAACGAAGGTGCGCGAATGCGTAACCGGCAAGTGCTGCTGTGACCATCTGCCCGACGGCGATCAGTCCGGTCACCAGGGCACTGTTCAGTACTAGCAGCACGATGTTGAGTTGCTTGAACACCTGCTGATAGGACGTGAGGTCCGGGTTCAGGGGCAGGAATGCCGGCGGCAGTTTGAAGGATTCCGACGGCGGCCGCAGCGAGGTGGATAGCGTCCAGAGAACGGGGCCCAGGACAAAGACGGCCGCGATCAGCAAGGCGGCGATGCGTCCGGCAACTGACCAGTCGCGCTTCTTGCGCGTAACCACAGGCGCCGTGGTTTCAACACGTTCTGAAATGAGGGTCATGGCGGGCCTTACTGGTAGAAGACGAATCGTTTGCTGAGCCGGAACTGTGCGGCTGTGATGGCCATGATGATGAGCGTCAGGATCACGCCGATCGCCGAGGCCTGGCCGAATTCGAGGCGTTGGAACGCGGATTCAAAGATGACCATGACGGCGGTACGCGTTGAGTCGCCGGGCCCGCCCCGCGTGAGCACGTAGGGCTGATCGAATACTTGCAGCGCGTTGATGATGGCCATCACGGATGCCACCAAGGTGGTGGGGCTCAGCAGCGGCAACGTCACGTAGAAATGCTTGCGCCAGCCGGTGGCGCCATCGATCGATGCGGCTTCGTACGTCTCCACCGGGATCGAGGCCAACCCACCGATGAACAGCAGGAATGAGAACCCGAAGTTCTGCCACACGTACACAAGAATGACGACGGCGGCCGAACCACCTGGCGTCGTCAGCCACGGCACCGCTGGGATGCCGACGAGCGAGAGCAACCAGTTCACCACGCCGAACTGCTCGTTGAAGAGATAGCGCATGAAGATGGACACCGAAGCTGCGGACAGGATCAGTGGGAAGAAGAAGGCGGAGCGGAAGAACACCCTCAGCCAGGCAGGAAGCTTTTCCTGCACCATGATCGCCAGGCCTAGGGCGAGTCCCAGCTGGAGGGCTACGGCCACGATGACGAACACGATGGTGTTAAGGAACGAGACACGGACGGTCGGGTCCTGGACTACCTCGGCGAAGTTGTCGAAGCCCACGAACGTCGGCGCGGAGATGATGTCCCAGCGGAAGAAGGCGAGCGCCACGGACGCGACGATCGGCAGCAGGGTGAAGATGCCCATGCCCACGATGGTCGGGGCAAGGAAAGCCCATGGCAGCCAGCGTTGCTGGACGCGGCCACGCTTGGAGGGTTGGCTGTGCTTGTGCGTGACCTGACGGCCGCCCGGCTTCCTCCCGGTCCCGGTGGGGGTACTGGTTGCGGTGCTCATGGCTGCCTCCTCAGGGCCAGTTCGAGATCGCGCTGCATTGATTCGAGGGCCTGCTTGAGCTGGCGCTCGTCCCCGCTGACAGCGAGGGATACGTTTTTCATGAGGGCCGTTTCGACGGCGGCCTGCTGGGGTGGTGCCGGAATGGGACCTGTGGTGGGGAACTTATCCAGGGTTTCGTAGAAGACCTTCCAGTTCCGTGGACCGGTGCCCGCGTAGAGTTCTTCGTTGACCATGGAACGGCGTGCCGGGGTGGTGTTCGGGGTGGGGAACACGATCTGCATGGCTTCCTTGCTGGAGCTGAACTTCACCCATTCCCAGGCTGCGTCCTTGTCCTTGGCGGTCTTCATGATCGCGTAGCCGGCCGTACCGAACTGGTGCCGCTGGGTCCGCCACTTCGGGAAGAACTGGACGTCGAATCCGTCCTCAGTCATCCCCGCTTCGTGGAGGCCTTGTACCCAGTAGCCGCCCGCCGGCGTCGTACCTATCCTGTTGGAGGCGAACAGACCGATCAGTGCACTGCCGCCGCCTTCCTCAGGCCGGACACCCAGTCCGTCCTTGACCAGACCACGGAGGTAGTCGAAGGATTCGAAGACCCGGGGATCGTCAGCGTTGGGTTCGAGCCACTGGTAACCGCCGGAGCGGAGGCTGCGCGAGGGGTCGTTGGCGTAGAAACCATCCCAGAGCCATTCGCCTCCGGTGGACTTGGTTTCTTTGAGGAAGCTCGTGTCGTTTGCGTAGAGCCATGGCACTACTCCGCCGAAGAGACGGTTGGTCCAGTAGTACGGCGTGAAGTCCTGGGGCTTGACCTTCTTCATCGCAGCGAGGGTGCTGCGGAAGTCCAGGTGCGTCCAGTCGTCGGCGGGGCGATCCAAGCCGGCCTGACGGAATGACGCGGTGTTGTAGTACATGTTGGCGGCATTCCAGTCGATGGGGAGCTGAAAGAGGCTGCCTTTGTACATGAAGGCTTCCACCAAGCTGGGGTGAACGTCCTCGAAGTACTCCTTCATGTGGTCGGCGTCGCGGCGAAGGTACTCGTCCAGCGGATGCGCCAGTTTCTCGGCGAACAGCTGGGCACCTTCTGTGGCCACGTACACAACGTCCGGCGGCGTGCCTGCTGCCACCATGGTGAGGATCTTGGTGAAGAAGTCCTTCCAGTCCACGGCCTGGATGGCTTGAACCTTGACCTTGATCTCTGGGTGGACCTTGGCGAAGGCGTCAATTACCTTCTGGCGGGCCGCGGCGTCGGCGGCGGTGCCCATGATGGCGATGCTGAGGCTGTTGTCTCCCCGGCCTGGAATATCCATCGCGGTCAATCGCGGCCACGACGCCGCTGTTGCTCCGACTATCCCAGCACCGAGGGCTGTGAGGGCGGTCCTGCGTGTGAATTGTCGCAAAGCCCCATTGGTTCCCGGCATTCTGAATTTCCCTTCCTAACACGTGTTAGGAACTGTAGACCCGCCACCTAACACGTGTCAAGCGTCACAGGAAAGTTGCAGCGAGCTCACCAGCACTCTCCGGTCCTATCGGGAGCAATAGCCGCGTCATGATTCTTCGCCAAAGCATTATCCAGTTGAGTTAGGTTAGGTTTACCTTGTTACATAGTCTTTCGTGACTACCCATCCGGACGTGGCCCGAATCTCGTTCGCCACCAACCTGGCGTCCTTCGGCGACCGCACCGCCATCAGAGCCGGCCACGGCTCCATCAGCTACCGCGACCTGGCCGCGCGCGTAGAGGATATGGCACGCCAACTCGGCCCTGGGCGCCGCCTGATTGCCCTTGAAGCCGACAACACCTTGCCGTCCCTGACGGTGTATCTCGCAGCCCTGGCATCGGGCAATCCACTGCTGATCCTGCCCGCTGGCGGTGGGAAAGCAGCCGAAACTCTCATTGCCGCTTACGATCCAGACATCATTGCGCGGTCCTCCGACGGCGAGCCTGTCCTGGACGTGCGCCGCCACGAGACAGCACACCAACTGCACCCGGATCTGGCACTTTTGGTCAGCACTTCAGGGTCTACTGGCTCGCCGAAACTCGTCCGACTTTCCGCGGATTCCATCCAAGCGAACGCAGCGGCAATCGCGCAATACCTGCACCTGCGTCCCAGCGATACTGCCGTCACAACACTTCCCCTCTCCTACTGCTATGGGATGAGCGTGGTGAACAGCCACTTGTTGGTGGGTGCATCCCTGGCGCTGACAGAGCTCTCCGTTGTGGACCCATGTTTTTGGGACTTGGTCCGCGCTGAGGGCGTCACGTCGTTCGCCGCCGTCCCCTACACCTTCGAGCTTCTGGACCGTGTGGGATTCGAGCACATGGACGTTCCCAGCCTGCGCTACATCACCCAAGCTGGAGGTCGTCTTGCTCCCGAGCGCGTCCGATCCTATGCAGAGTTGGGCCGCAAACGGGGTTGGGACCTTTTCGTCATGTACGGGCAGACCGAAGCCACCGCCCGCATGGCTTACTTGCCACCGGACCTGGCAGCGGAGCATCCGCATGCCATTGGCGTCGCGATCCCCGGCGGAGAATTCCGGCTCGAACCAGTGCCGGGGCTGGATGACTGGGAGCTCGTCTACACCGGGCCAAACGTCATGCTGGGGTACGCCGAGAAACCCGAAGATCTGGCCCTGGGCCGGGAAATTACCGAACTCCACACCGGCGACCTCGCCCGGCTCGGTCCTGATGAACTCTATGAGATTGTGGGCAGGCGCAGCCGCTTCGTGAAGATCGTTGGGCTCCGCGTTGACCTGGGACGTGTTGAGCGGCTCCTTGCAGATCTTGGCCTGATCGCAGCTGCCGCTGGTTCAGACGACGTCGTGGTTGTGGCCGTGGAAGGACACCACGATCTTGCCTTGGTCGCCAAGAGCCTTGCGCAGGCTCTGGGTGTCCCCCGCGCGGCCGTCCAACTGCATTCGGTACCAGCCATTCCACGGCTGGGCAACGGGAAGCCTGACTATCCGGCCATCCTCGCGTTGTCTGCGCAGCCGGAGCCCCTGTGTGCGGAGACGGAGCCCCTGTCTTCGGAGACGGAGCGCCACCCCGGGTCAGAATCCACTCCGGGGACAGAGACTGTGCTTGAGATTTTCGCAGAGGTCCTGGAACAGCCAGACATCACCGAGACCGACAGCTTCGTTTCCCTTGGCGGAGATTCACTCTCCTATGTGGCGGCGTCGGTACGGCTTGAGCGTGCACTTGGCCGCATCCCGCAAGGGTGGCACCTGATGCCCATTTGCGAGCTTATCCCCGCACCCGAAGCCGCAACCCATCCAGCACATGAAGATGCGCGCGCCACTGGCAGGAAATTTCTCCGGAATTGGCGCGGGAAGTTGTCAGCACGTATGGAAACCGGGATCGTGCTGCGCGCGGTCGCCATCATTTTCATCGTCGCCACTCACATCAAGTTCTTCTCCTGGGAAGGCACCGCCCACGTGCTGATGGCGGTTGCCGGCTACAACTTTGCCCGCTTCCAACTGACGGGATCCCGGCGCGAACGGCTCCGGAGGCAAATGCGTGCCGTCACGCGGATCGTCGTACCCAGCGTCCTGGTGATCGGCGTCGCGTTCGCCGTCACTGACGACTACGGCTGGCACAACGTGTTCTTGTTGAACTCAATCGTTGGTCCCCAAGGGGGGACGGATATGTCCCGCTTCTGGTTCGTTGAAGTGCTGGTGCACATCCTGATCGGGTTGGCTCTGCTGCTGGCCATACCCGCGGTGGACCGCGCGGCACGCAGATGGCCGTGGGCGTTTCCACTCGCGTTGGCCGGCGTCGACCTCCTGCAGCGCTTCGACATCATCGAGCTGCCCTACCCTGGCCAAGGGCCTGTCCTGTGGCTGTTCGCTTTCGGATGGGCTGCGGCTGTATCGCGGCAGTGGTGGCAACGCGCCGCTATGACCGCGTTCGCCCTACTGACGATTCCTGGGTCCTTCAGCAACGAATACCGCAGCGCCACCATCCTGGTAGGTTTCCTCATCCTCCTCTGGATTCCTACCTTGCCCGTGCCCCGCGGCCTTCACCGCATCACGGCTCTTCTGGCCAGCTCGTCACTGTATATCTACGTCACGCACTGGCTGGTGTACCCGCTCTTTGAACAGACCCACAAAGGGCTGGCCGTCGCGGCATCATTGTTGGTGGGCGTGGCCTACTGGGCCACCGCGACGCGCGCCATGGGCAGCATCGAGCGGTGGCTTCGTAACCGACAAAAGCGGAGCCACTTCAATTCCCCCGACCCGCGGCCGGACAGGATTTCAGTGCTGGATGCGAGGGTGCCGCATCGATCGCGTTCTCGCGGATGAGTGCGAGAAGACCGGCCGAGCGCCCGAAAACGCCCGTGCGTGACCGTCACGGCGGCCCCTCCGGTTCGCGGAGGACCCATCTTCCCGCCGAGAATGCGACGGAGCCAACAGCGCCAGCGGCACAATGGTTATCCCCAACCAGACAATCACAGCCAGCAACGCCAGCATCAGGCCTGTAGTAGGTTCCATAGGTTAAGAATAGGCTGATTTGCCCTTGACCATAAGGCGCCTTATTGGTAGGTGCGCCGCGCCGGAGGCATCTTTCACATGAGCCTTCCAGCGAACTGTGGCAGTCTTGATTCAATGAGTTCCCAGCAGTCCCGCCCCATCGCGATGTCCCCTGACCGGTCAGCACAAGGTCGCAAGCCCGGCATCGGTACAGGACTGCTTTTCGGCTTGGGTACCCTTGCCAGCATCCTGGGGTTGGTTGTCACGTACTACTTCTTCGTGCGAACCACCATGGGTCAGTTCATCGACGAGTCGGCATTGGTTGAGGCCACTGAACTGAGCGGCTCTGCGGGCAGGGCGTCTACAAAGTTCCTGGATATGCTGCCCATTCTGTCCCTGGCAATCGCTATCATCGTGGTGCTCTTCGTGACCGTTGCGCGCCGCCGTTGGACTGCGGCCGGAATTGCCGTGGCCGCATGTATCGCCGCCAACCTGGCTACCCAGGTGCTCAAGTTCTTCATCCCGGACAGGCCCGATCGCGGCGTTCAAACACTTGAACTCAACTCACTCCCCTCCGGCCACACAACATTGGCAGCGTCCGCTGCTACGGCGGTCTTCCTGATGGTCTCGCCCCGCTGGCGGCCCCTGGCGGCGTTCCTTGGCAGCACCTTCGCAGTTGCCACTGGAGTTTCGACACTCATCAACCAATGGCACCGGCCCTCCGATGTCGTAGCCGCCTTCCTCGTAGTGGGCGCCGTCATGCTTCCTGCCGGATGGCTGATCCTCCGCGGCGGCAGTGACTGGAATGTTTGGAAAGGCTACGGCGAGCACTGGGCAGCGTCGCGCTTCTGGGTATGGTTGACCGCCATTGCCTTGCTCCTGGCAGCTGTCGTGGCCGGCTACTCACTGCTCCAGGTCATGCCGGGGCTCAGCGCCGACAGCACTGTGGACTACTTCTGGGCCGGCACTGCATTCATTGTGGTCGCTGGCTACCTTTCCGCGCTGGGCGGGACATGGCTGTTCGGCCTGGCGGCCAGGAAGCGCTAAGGACCGGAGATTTAGGGCTCGACGGCGGCAGCTTACTTCCGCTCGATGCGCCGGGCCTGTGTGCGGATGAACTCCCGGTCCTCTTCCGTCAGCAAGGTGCCTCCGTGCCCGTCGACAGGGCTATCCTCACCCGTCTCATGGTTGAGGATGGCCGTCTGGGTGCGCGGGATGATCATGCTTCCCGGATTATCGATGAGCCATTGCTGCGTTTCCGGTGAAAGTTGATCCCAGAATTCCTTGATGTGCATGGTAATCAGCGCCGCCCCTTCAATGTTTGAGTAAATTCCCGCACTGCCAGATTCCCTTAATGCCTCAAGCATATTTTTACAAGATTACAAACATCTTTACGGATTATTTCCAAACTGCAACATCTTCGGTTTCAAGCCCCGAAAAGCTTGATCCAACCTTGAGCCAGCGCCGCATGGAGCCTTGATCTGAGACCGCGACAGTAATCGCAAGGCAGAAGCCACAACAACACGAAAGAAGGTCTCACCGTGAAAAACACAACAATGCTTAAAGGCGCAGCGGCCGTTGCACTTGGTGGAGCGCTGCTCCTGGGTGGCGGAGGAACACTGGCTTGGTGGAATGCTTCGGATTCCGCCGCAGCAGGCACCATTGTGGCTGGCGACTTGAATGTCCAGGCAGCAACCGGCGTTTGGACCGACCGCGCAGGCAACCCTGTCAACATCGGCACATACTTGGTGGTTCCCGGCGATCTCCTGACCTACACACAGGATCTGGACATCACCCTCACGGGCGACAAGATGGCCGCCAACCTCGTCGCCACCAACACCGATGCGGGCGCAGGATTCGATCCCGCCAACGTCACCGTCACCTCGCCCAAGCTGACTGACGCTGATGGGGACGTCATCGCCAACCCCCTCACTACTTCACAGCACGTCACGGCCAGCATCACCTTCGAATTCAAGTCCAGCACCTCAACCCGCACGGACGTGAACGCCAGCAGGAATCTGGGCAACGTGTCGTTCACGCTGACACAGGTGCAGCAGTCCGGCCTCCAGTAGTCCTTACCCCGCAACAATTCAACAGGAGTGTCAATGGGAATCCCCAGGAGCATCAAGACGGCTGGCCTTATGGTCGCTGCCGTACTCCTGGGGCTCATGGCCGTTCAGGGTACGTACGCACTCTGGTCTGCTAACGCCGTTGCCCAGCCGGGCACGATCAAAGCATCCAGTTTTACGGTCAACCTGACAGGAAACCCTTCAGGGTCCTCGATGCCCATGACCGTCAATGACCAAGCGACAACGTTGGCACTGACCACGGCACAGGCACCTCTGGCGGACTTGGTCCGCGGCAGCTCCGTCTATACGTCCATGGGAATCGGAAACGCCAGCGACGCCGGAGGGGTCTTCGACATCACCGTCACCGCTACGGCACCTACAGTCAGCAACGTGTCCGGCGGTACCTTGGGCGACTATCTCACTGTGAGTGCCGCCAGTGCGGCGTCGAGCACCGCATGCTCATCGGCAAGCGGCTATCAGCCTTTGGGCGGGGCAGGATTTACGACGCCGGCAATCGCCAAAGGTGCCACCGCCACACTCTGCTTCAAGGTGACCTTGGACGCTGCCGCGCCTTCCAGCGTTGAGGGCAGTTCCGTCTCAATCACTCTTCCGCTACACGCTCGTCAGAAATGTGGGGTTCCCAATGGTTGCGCCCAGTAGCCTGAAAGATCGCAATAGCCTTGATGAGCTACTGCTGGAAACAACGCCTGGCACCGAATCGTCCAGCACTCCTGCATTTGGTGAAACTGGCGCCGACGTGTCCGTCGCAGTCGAACTAGAAAACGCGGAACCGCAGGAATCCGAGCGGCTTTCCTCAGAACGTACTTCCAGCCGCCGGTTACTGGGCCGCATCGGCCGGGGACTCGGCGTCGTACTTCTTTCGCTCGCACTCCTGGCGGTCACGGTGCTGATCATGCTGCCGAAGGTGACCGGTTCGCAAACATATTCAGTGCTGACCAACTCCATGGCACCGAAGTACGCACCGGGTACGTTCCTGGTTTCGCAGGCGGCGGACTTTGACGAGCTGAAGCTCGGCGACGTGATTACGTACCAGATCGAATCTGGCAAGCCGGGTGTCATCACGCACAGGATTGTTGGTTTCGGATTCCTCCAGACGGGCGAGAAGACGCTCACCACCAAGGGCGACAACAACGACGTCGCGGATCCCCAGCCCGTTCGTGAAATCCAGGTTCGCGGTAAGTTGCTGTACGCCGTACCGTTCGTGGGGTTCGTCGCGAACGCCCTGGGCAACAGCGACCGCTCGCTGTGGTTGGCTGTGGGCGCCGTGGGTTTGATCGGCTACGGTGGGTTCACCATGCTCCGGGAAGTACGGAGCTCGCGAAAGGAAAGGCAGTCTGCGTGAAGCAGGGAACTGGCCCCTCGGCCAAAGCCTGGGCCGTTGGCCTTTTCTGCCTGACTGTATTAGTGGGCATCGGCGGAACGTCCGCATTCGGACTGTGGGAGCAGAGCTCCACCGCAACCATGACCGTAAGAGCCGCGGTTTCAACGCCTACCCCCACGCCTACCCCGACCGCAACACCCACGCCTGTCGGATTGACGTTGACCTGCACCCAGATAACTACAAGCACTGTCCGGATCAGCATCGCGGGTTTAAGCTCCCCGACAGCGATGACGGTCGGCGGCAAGATGAGTACCAGCAGCGTCTACGTTTCCATCCCGGTGGTGCCTCCGTCTGCAACTTTGGACTTGACGCCCAGCAGCCCCATCTTCCTCACCGGCGTTCTCGACGGCCACAACCCAGAAGTTGACGTTCAAGTGACGGCGTTGCAAAACACTGGGACCACGGCCACGGGCGAGCTACGTCGCTTGAAGCTCTCCGGCAATGGAAAATACCTGACCTGTCCGGTGTAGACCGGACCGACCTCGAGCCGGCGATAACCACCTGGTAGAAGTACCCATGGCCTTCACGGGACGCTTGATCTACGATTAATCTAATCGATGGAGTAAAGCCCAAGTTTCCCAGGAGCCCCATGTCTTCCACTTTTAGGTCCGGTCAGCGCCGCGGCACTCCCCGTTCCCTCGCGGGAGTTCCGGCCTCCCGCGACCTCGTGGTCGATCTGATCCGGGTCTCCTGCATGTTTGCCGTGGTCGCCGTCCATTTGCTCATGATGGGGATCAGCGTTGATGGCTCCGGGATCGGCGTCGGAAATCCTTTGACATCACTGAGCTGGTTCGCCCAAGGCACGTGGTTCGGTCAGGTCATGCCACTGTTCTTCGTCGTGGGTGGATTCGCTTCGCTCACCTCGTGGCGCAGTCTTCGGCGTAAGGGCGGGGATGCCGGCGACTACCTGCGTAACCGCGTCCTGCGACTGGTCCGCCCCACAGTTGCGTTGTATGCGTTCCTCGCGATTGCATTGTGGACCGCGACGGCGGCAGGTGTCCCTAGTGGCCTGCTGACAGTTATCGCTGCGGGCGCCGGGGTGCAGTTGTGGTTCCTTGCCGCCTACCTGATCTGTCAGGCAATGGTTCCCACGATGGCGAAATTTCACGAGGCAGCTCCTTACAGGACCGTCGCAGCGCTGGCCGCGGGCGCCGCCGTCGTCGATGTCCTGCGACTGGGGCTGGAACATAACCCGTGGGGTTTCGACTCGAACCCCATTGGCTTGGTGAACATGGTGTTCGTCTGGGGCTTGCTGCAGCAGTTCGGGTTCTTCTACGCCGATGGTTTCTTTAACCGGTTTGCCCGCTGGAAGCTCGTGGCGGCAGCAGTCGGCTGCTATGTCGCCCTGGTGCCGCTCACGCACGTCGGCCCCTATCCCGTGGACATGCTGACCAGCCAGAACCCGCCGATGTTCCCGCTGATCCTTGTAGGTCTGGCGCACGTCTTGCTTGTGAAGGCCGCGTATCCCCTGCTTCAGCGTGCTGTGCAGTTGGCATGGATTCAGAAAGTGATGTTCGTGGTGGGTAGCCGGGCGATGACTATCTATCTTTGGCACCTGCCGCTGATCATCGCCATGTTCGGGATCGCCTTGGTGCTTCGGCTTCCCTTCCCCGAGCCTGCCAGTACGGATTGGTGGCTGAGCCGGCCACTGTTCTACGTGGCAGCCTGGGTGCTCGTTCTGCTGGTGTCCACGCCCTTGGTCCGCTTGGAACTCGCGAGCACTGCGCTGGCGCCCGGTGCTGCGAGGCCGGCAATGTGGCGCATCGCAGTTGCTACGGCGCTGGCAATCATTCCGCCGTTCGTCGTGATGCGGACGGCATTGGATACCGCAAATGCAACGTGGGGATTGGTGCTGCTGGTGGTTGCCGTGGCGCTGGTGACGGGACGTCGTCCGGACAGGAAGTGGAAGACTCCCGTTGCCCTAGATCGCGTGGCTCAGGAGCGCGCGGCTTCCTGACCTACTTTCAGCTTTCGTCGGCTTGGAAACAGCCTGAATGGGTTGATTTGCGGCCTGACCAGCCTCAAACAGGGTCCGGAAGCAACGTCGCCCGGTACCCCAACCAAGAATTGGAGCCTAGTAGTTCCGCCGATGCTTCAACCTGGGGATTGCGACGGCGAACACGGCTGCCGCTGCGAAGCCCAGGACGCCCGTGGCCCAGACTCCAGCGGCGAGCGAAATGGCAGCAGTCAGGGCGGACAACAGCACAGGCCCACCCGTGGCACCCGAATCAGCAATGAACCGCCAGATGCCAAGGAAGTGGCTCCTTCCGTTATCCGGGGAGAAGTCGGCGCCCAGTGTCATGATGAGCCCGGAGCTAATGCCGTTGCCAAAGCCAATCAGCAGAGCTGCCAGCAACAGTGGAACGAACCCGCCAGTGAACGGAATGAGGATCAAGGCCGTGCCCATGATCACTGTGGAAGGAACCGCCACCCATTGCCGTCCCTTGCGATCCATCAGCTTCCCAGCCGGATAGAACACCAGCATGTCGATCGCGCCGGAGAGGCCGTAAATCAGCGATGCTTGCGTCGCATCCATGCCCAAGTGGTCGGCCCACAGTGGGATGACCACTTGGCGCGAAGCACGCAGCGCGCTGAGCAACAGAATTCCGAAGCCCACGGACAGGAACACACCGGCATGCGAAGCAGCTACATTGCGCAGCGTTGACGCCGGAATGACCGGTCCGCCGTCGGACGTAGCGGGAGCCACCAAGTCGGGAATGGTGAGCGACAAAGCAGCGGCCGCCATCATCCCGACAAAGCCAACCCAGTACGCCCCGCTGATTCCGGCGAACTGCATCACCCCTGCACCAATGAACGGACCTATAAAGATTCCGATCCTCGTGACTCCGCCCAAAGTCGACAGCGCACGGGCGCGGAACATCACTGGGACGGCCTCGGTGAGGTACTTCTGCCGGGCCAGGTTGAAAACGCTCGCAGACATACCCACCAACGTCATAGCCGCGGCCAGCAACCAGATTCCGTGCTCCATTTGTGGAGCGAAAGCTGCCGCGCCGAGCGCGAGGGCTCCTACGGCACCTGCCCCAACAATCGCCCAGCGTTCGCCGAACCTCATGGTGATGAGCGATGCCGGGATATTGAATAGCCAGGACCCCAAGCCGATTAGAGTCACGATCAACGCCGAGACTGCCACGGATGCTCCAAGATCACGCGCCGAGAGCGCGATCACCGGAAGAACCGCCCCCTCGCCGATACAGAACAACAGCGCAGGCCCGAATGCCGGTAACGCAATGCTGCGGAGGCTGAAGTTTTGATCTTCCTGGGTGGTTGTCATCCCCTTCATCCTAGGACTCCAGCCCAGCCGCCTCGCAGTTGTCGCAGTTCCGGGAGTCCGGAACCGCAACAACTGCTCGCGAGACTAGGCCTCGTCCAGGCGATTAGATGCGGTTAGCAGTTGCCTTCCGATGACCGCCTGCCGAGAGTGCCAAGCCGGTGAGGAGAAGGCCAACTGCCCAGAGGGTGAAGCTGCCGTCCAAGCCCGTAGTGGCCAGAGAATTGGAACTCCCGACGCCTGTCGCCGCGCCTGCAGTCAGCACACCCTGAGTGCCTCCTGCGGTTACCAAGCCGCTACCCAGCTGAGCGCCTCCGATTCCGGTTGTCCCGACGCCGGCATTGCCGAATCCGGCCCCACCGATCTCGATGCCAGGGTTGTTGGTGCCCGTGTTGGCACCGCCCAACCCAATTCCACCACTACCAGCAGGCTGGTTAACTTCCGGCGGATTGACGGCTGGAGGGTTCACCACTGGAGGGTTGACCACCGGTGGGTTCTCTACCGGAGGCGTGACCGCCGGAGGATTCACCACCGGAGGATTCCCTGCCGGAGGGGTGACCAGGGGAGGATTCACAACCGGCGGCGTGATGGAGCCAACTGAAGCGCCACCGATGCCAAGCGACGTGGAGTCGACAGTGATGGGAGCCGTGATCGGAGCAACCAGTTGCGTACCGGAAAGGATCCCGTCACTTCCACTCGTAGTTCCACTTGGTGCGGTTCCCGCCGGGGCCGTCCCACCGGACGTACCGGCAGTGTTGGCCGACGAATCACCCAACACACCAGCCGACGTCGAACCAACAGTCACGGGAGCGGTAACCGGAGCAACCACCTGAGTCCCAGAAGCAACGCCATCCGATCCGCTGGTCCTGGCACCCGACGTTCCCGCCGGGGCAGTCCCACCGGACGTACCAGCAGTGCTGGCCGACGAATCGCCCAGCACACCAGCCGACGTCGAACCAACAGTCACCGGAGCGGTAACCGGAGCAACCACCTGAGTCCCAGAAGCAACCCCATCCGATCCGTTCGTGGTGGACCCTGATGTCATACCCGTCCCGGAAGTACCGGTTGAGGTCCCGGTGTTGCTAGCCGACGAATCACCCAGCACACCAGCCGACGTCGAACCAACAGTCACGGGAGCGGTAACCGGAGCAACCACCTGAGTCCCAGAAGCAACCCCATCCGATCCATTGGTCGTAGCACCGGGTGTAGCGGCAGCAGGTGCGCTGCCTGTATTCGAGGGTGCGCCGGACGTGGCTGTTGAATCTCCAGCCACACCCGCGGCAGTGGCTCCGATGTTAACAGGGACCAATATCGGAGCCACTACCTGAGCGCCGGATGCGATGCTATCTCCCCCCGACGTTGTTGCCTGCGCCGGCGCTTGGGCTGGCGCAGAACCTGATGTTGCTGCTGGTGATGTCGTTGCCGATGAGTCCCCCAGGACACCCGTCGACGTCGATCCCACCGTTACGGGGATCGTCACCGGTGCAACTACTTGGGTACCGGAGGCTGTGCCTCCAGTACCGTTGGTGCCAGCCGCCGTCGAACTGCTTGTTGCAGTTGGAGCGGCAGGTTTGGCTGGGCCCGTCGCAGTGGAGCCCCCCAGCAGACCCACTGATGACGAGCCCAGGTTTATGGGCGCTGTTACTGGCGCGACTACCTGTGTCCCGGAGCCGACGCCGTTGGAACCGTCGGTGCTGGCAGCGGGCGCCGTCCGTGCAGCCGGAGCGGCTGCTGGCGCCTTTGTGGTTGAGGAAGAATCTCCCACGAGGGCCAATGACGTCGCTCCGATGTTGACTGGCGCTGTCACCGGTGCCACCACCTGTGTGCCGGAAAGGGTGCCGTCCTTTCCGCTGGTCGTATCTGCCGCGTTGGCCGCGGTCCCGCCGAGGGCAATTAAGCCTCCGGCAAAGCATGTGCCGATCAGGCACCTGCGAATTGTCGAGTTCATTGTGATCTTCTCCTGAAGGTCGTGTTCCCATAGACGTCCGATGACGGATCGTCCGGCTAACCATCGGCCGCATGTAGAGGCGCGGCTGGGTTGGGGAACTAGTCAGGAGATGAGCCGGGATCGAAAGAAACCGGCTTTGGATGATCTTCATTGCTGGCCGCTGCTGGACCAGAAAGTGTGTCTGCAGGGACGATTAGCGCACCGTGCAGGAAGGCTGCGGCAGGGCTTGGTGGCCCATTTTGTGAGGTACCCGAGCCCGTACCCGTGACACCAAAGGGTGCCGCGTCCGGGTCGGCAGGCAGCTCGGATGGAGCGTCAGGTTCGACGATCACAGAGGCGCCGGTTATGGCACCGGGTGAAGCAGAAGCAAAACCTCGCGCCAGGACAAAGGCCAGTGAAACGTCGGCATTGAGGCTGGGCGGGGTTGTCCCGAGGGGCACGCCAGTAGATTCCGTGGCCAACCCTTCGGCCGTTGAAGTCCCTGTTGAGCTCCCGACGGCGGGTGGCGGCACCGCGCCAGCGCCGGGCGTCGTGGGGAGCATAGCTCCGTCGCCCCCCAATAGCGGCGGAAGCAGGCTCCCGGGTCCAACAATCGGGGGCAAGGCGTTGCCGACAGGCGCGAGGATAGTGCCGATGACCCCAACGATGGGGACTACAACCGGGTTGCTCACGTCCGTCACGGGGTCGAGGCCAGCCGGTTCCAGGACATTATTTACCGGAGGAACAACTGCCTCGACGGTGTCGTCAACGGCGCCAATGACAGGTTTGACTACCGTGTCCACAACGCTGCCGACCGTATCGCTGGGAACAACCCGATGAACCACGGGGACTGTGGCTATGACTTTGTCCGCGGAGTCCGCGACGCGCTCAACCACCGGCGTCACAGAGGGAACGTGCACGGTTATCGGTTGCGCCGGGACCACGGCTTTGGCGGGAGCCGGCAGGGGTAAGTTCGGTACCGGGACAGTGACGACGGGCGCGGAGGGCTTAGGCCCAACGGAAGTAGCAACGGACGCGGCCGCCTTCTTGACCGCACCCGTTGCAGCACTGAGAGTCTTGTTGGTTTGCTTGCTTACGCTGTCGGCTGATGGAACGGCCGACGACACCGAAGACGTCACTCCATCCAACAGCGAGTGGTTATCGGTGATCCCGGAATCGGCGCTGGCGGCCGTCGCGGACAATGCCATCCAAATTGCGGTACCGGCGCCAGCGATCATGACGGAGCGGAGAATCTGAGTAGCGCGCGGAAATACGCGAATGGCCTTCATCTCGACACCCCCCAGGTAGCCGCAAACCGATGGTCGACTTCATCCTAGGACTGGTCTGACCCAATAGTCCATGGGGAGACGGTAATCAAGATGACAAATTTATAAGGAACCTTCATTTATGAAGAAGGATAGAAGCCAGTCTTCCCGGGGCCAACGTCGGGGGTTGCCAGGGATCCGCCAGCAGCCCTTCCGTGCTGGGCGTTGGTCTCCTGGAGCCGCTTGATGAACCAGCGCGACTGCTCCGGTCCATAAGGAAGCACCGGGATGGCCTTGGTTGCATCGTTGGGCATGTCGCGGATGGACTGTGTTGCCTGCCGCACTGCGGTGCTCATGGTGTCGGCCATGGTTTTGACGAATTCGTCGCTCGCAGGCTTGCCGTGGCCTGGGACCAGGAACTCGTACCGGTGACGCAAAGCGGAGATGTGCCGGAGGACGTCCGCCCATTCCTCGGGGTACGAGTCCTCGAACGAAGGATGGGCGCCCTGCTCGACGAGGTCCCCGACGAACAGGGTCGAGTTTGTCCCCACCAAAAGGTCACCGTCGGTGTGGGCGCGGCCCAGATAGAACAGCGTCGCGGTGATTCCGCCAAGGTCCACCAGAACGGGCTGGTCACCAACGATTGCGTTCGGAACAACGATGTCGACGGCGTCACCCTCCCCCGCGGCCATCTCCGGTTCGTTCGTGGCGACGAAGCGACGCTGGTTGTCCGCGTCCCGTTCGATGGTTGCCGCACAGTTGGCGTGCGCCCAGAACTCTGTCACGCCGTCGTCGGCAAAAACAGCGTTACCGAAGAAGTGGTCGTAATGGGCGTGCGTGTTGACTACCACCAGCGGAAGCTGGGTCTTTTCGCGGACAGCAGCGAGGATCTCGCGGCCTTGGCGCGGGCCACATCCGGTGTCGATGACCATGGCGAGCTCACTGCCCACCACGAGCCCGGTGTTGAGTAAGGACCCCTCGGTCTCCAAGACGTAGTTGTCTGTGCCAAGTTCGTGCCAAGCTGACAATGAGTTCTCCGTATCCAATGCAATCCGGCGATGTTCAGGCCTCGATTCTACCCATGCCCGGCTGGGAGAAGCCGGAATGACCCGGCGCCAGGTGAACCCGGGGGCCGAACTACACGATGGCTGTCATGACGTTCCAGCCGGACCCAATCTGACGGGCAGCAAGCCAACCACCAGAACCGTCACCGGGGTACAACCACAACACCCCGGACCCGTTGCGGGCAACGACGTCAACCTTGCCGTCACCGTCAAAGTCGCCGGGGCCTTCCATCGCGGTCATGACATTCCAACCGGAACCAATCTGGCGGGCAGCAAGCCAACCGCCTGTCCCGTTACCGGGGTACAACCACAAAACGCCGGATGAGTTGCGAGCAAGAACGTCAGCTTTGCCGTCCCCGTCGAAATCTCCGGGACCATCGATAGCGGTCATGACATTCCAACCCGAACCGATCTGGCGGGCAGCAAGCCAGCCACCTGAACCGTTACCGGGATAAAGCCACAAAACTCCATTGGCATCCCGGGCGATCACATCGGCTTTGCCGTCCCCATTGAAGTCACCGGGTGCCTCGATCGCGGCCATCCCGTTCCAGCCAGTACCGATCTGGCGGGCGGCAAACCAGCCACCGGACCCATTGCCCGGGTACAACCACAAAACACCATTCGCATCCCGCGCGATGACATCCATTTTGCCGTCACCGTTGAAGTCGCCGGGGGACTCAATGGACGTCATGGCATTCCAGCCTGCACCAATCTTGCGGGCTGGAAGCCAGCCACCGGAACCGTTGCCCGGATACAGCCACAAAACACCGGCGGTGTCCCTGGCAAGAACATCACTCTTGCCGTCACCGTCGAAATCAGTGTTTTTTTGGGTGGAAGTCTTGAAGGTGAACTTCCACTCGGCCACTGCCGCAAGAGCAAACGAATAATCTGTCAGAGCCCTGGCGGTAACAGTCACTGATCCGCTGCCGGCATAGGTGCCAGCGGCAAGAACCTTTCCGCCAACCAAGTATTCAACGCCGGCCGACGTGGGAATCGTGTAGGTATCGTTCGAGGTGCCGTCCCGGTCAATGAATACGACTGCTGCAGGCGTCACGGGAAGATGCCCACCAAACGTTGTGAGGGCTGCAGTGGCATCAATCAGACCGGCGCCACACCCGGCGGAACAGCCAGCAGGAAGTGGCCTCGAGGTCTGCTTCAGTTGTTGTTCCAAGTGCTCCGGAGTCAGGGTGATGCCCTCAGCCGAATAAAGGAGAGCCGCAAGGCCCGCCACGTGAGGGGCCGCCATGGACGTACCCTGCATGAATGCGTAGCCCGGCGTTCCCTGCGTGGTTGTCCCGGAGTTGTAGGTGGACAAGATACCGTTCAAGGCTGAGGAACTCATCTCGCCGCCGGGAGCAGTTACATCCACAACGCTCCCGTAGTTGGAGTACGACGCCTTTGCTCCTGTCCTGTCGCTGGCGGCAACCGTGATGACGTTCTGGCAGTTTGCAGGGCTGGAGTCTGCCGCGGGCCGATTGGAATTCCCGGCAGCGACTACCACGGCAGCGCCAGCGTTATAGGCGAAATTGATCGCGTTTTGATAGGTGGCAGAGCACGGCTTGATGCCACCAAGGCTGAGGTTGATGACGCGTGCCGGGTTGGGGTTGATTGGAGCCCCGGCAACAACGCCGCCTGCTGCCCAAATGATTGAATCCGCGATGTCCGACGTATAGCCGCCGCAAGCACCCAATGCCCGCACCGGAAGAATTTTTGCCTTCGGCGCCACGCCCGTTACTCCGGTGGCGTTGTTTCCGATGGCTGCAATTGTTCCCGCCACGTGGGTTCCATGCCAGGAAGAATTTATCTGCGGGCTCCCCACTCCGCATTCATTTGCCGTAGACCAATCGCCAGGGTCTGTAGGGTCTGCATCCCTGCCGTTCCCATCCCTTGCATCGGCGGCATCGGACATCATGTCATAGCCGGGCAACACATTGGCGTTGAGATCCGGATGGCTCGTGATCCCGGAGTCGACTACGGCAACGACTACGCCTTCACCGTGATTGTATTGCCACGCCCCGGAAGGCCGAATGCCGGCCAAATCCTCTGAGAGATCCCACTGCGTTGAATAGTAGGCATCGTTCGGATCAGCAGCCACCTGCATGATGTCGTCAGCTTCGGCGTAGGCAACGTTGGGATCCGCACGAAGGGTTTTCAGGAATTGCTCAGCAGTTGTCCCTGAAAGGGCCTTGCCAAGTTTGATGACCTGCCCGCCCGCTGCGTTTTGGTGCGCGCTTTCGGCAGCCACTCCGAGCTTGGTGGCCGCGCGATCTGCAGCCTGCTCCGCCGTAGCCGCAGCCGCGGCTGCTTTGACGTTGTCCCGTAGCCCGACAATAAACTGGTCCGTTGCCACTTCAAGTGCCGGACGCAGTGATTGCGGGGTGCTCGGGATGATGTCATTGTCATCGGCTGCTGCTGGCTGAACGGCCAGTCCCCCGGTAATGAGGAGCGTGGTCAACGCGAAGCCGACGGTCCTCAAGGATCGCATTGGGGAGTTTTTTACCATGGGTTGGGCATCCTAGAACGGCGACTGAGCACGGTAAGGCTGGGTCGCGGGCAACTGGAGACCACCAGCTGACCCCCACAGAAAATTGTACGCAGAGTTGGTGGCACTCTCCGCCAGTATTTTGTGAGGATTTCCCGAGGATTTGCACCACAAAGAGCAGGACCCCAATCACCTGAATCGGGGTCCTGCTGCGTGGCCGGCGAAGCCTCGTTCTACTCCGATGGTGGTAACTGAGCCCGTTCGAATCCCATGGCGGCGAGTCCGGATTGCCAATCGGGGCTTGCCGCGACCGTTAGCGCCTCGACGTGAATGGGCTTGGGCGGCGCGACGTGCCCGTTTCCCCAGTCGCCGAGAAGGACATGGATTTCGTTGTCTGGGTGCGACGCCGACAAAAAAGGATTCATGTGGTCCTCGACGTGGGAGAAATCCGTACTGTTCTGCATGTACGCAACAACGTTGCCGCGTGGCTCTCGATAGAGTTCAACAAGGTTGGTCGTGACGTCGTCCGGGAGCCGGGACATAGGGTCCTCACCCTTGACGCCATAGCAAACTTCCGCAAAACGCTCAACGGCTGGCAACTCGTATTTGGCAACGTTTGTCTGGGGGTTCGAAACAATGGCCAGCGAGCCGGGGAAATGTGCAGAGAAGAACAGTGATGCAAACCCGCCGCCTGAAGCGCCGTAAAAGACGACTCGCTGTTGCCCCCACATGTCCACGATGTGATTGATGATTTGGAGGAGGTTCTTCTGGATGTTCATGCGTGAATTGCCGACGAACCATCCAAGGTTCAGTCGGTCAGTCAGGACCAGGCTTGGGTCCGAGATGAAGATTCGGTTCACCTGAGCATCGGACGAGACACCCATGCCGCCGAAAGCGGGGAGCGTCCATGACGGGTCGATGGCGCCCTGGAAGAAAACCACGGTTGTATCGAAACCCCGGTTCTGGCAATTAACATCGATGGGAAGCCCGTTTTCCACGATGATCTGATATCCAGCCGGGATCTTGGTCACGTTAAGGAACGCTTGCACACCCTTGTAGTTTGTGACCATGTGCTTTGAGGGGTCAATGATTCGGGGCCTGGTAGGACAGGGGTGGTCGGGCCCGTCATTTTGACCGTTCAGAAAGAACGCTTCGGCACACAGCTCGCAGAACCCAAAGCCCATATCGAAGGCATAAGTACGGCGTTCAGCGAAGCCTTCTATTTTCCCCACTAAGACAAGATACCCGAACAGATCTGCCCCGGACGAACCGGCTGGCATGCCTCTGGACCCTGTGTCAACCACATGTGGGCTCGTCAACGGCGCGCACACCTGTCTTGCTAGGCTGGGGGAATTCTCTTCCGACAATGTGGGAGTTCATCTTGCCTGGCTTGTTCATTTACGGCAGCTGCGTGTCCCGTGACACGTACCCTTTCCTCGACAAAGACTGGTCCATAGTCGAATACGTCGCCCGCCAAGGGATGATAAGTGCAGCCTCCCCTCGCGGCGTTCTTCGTGGTGAGAGTTCACTCACCTCCAAGTTCCAGAAGCAATGCGTGCGAAATGACATCCGCTCATCGCTTTTCGACACCATAGATCGGTCGGCAAGCGCCACTGACCTATTTTTGCTGGATCTCGTGGACGAGCGGCTGGGAACTTATGAGCTCGGGCGGGGTACATACGTCACAAATAGCTGGGAGCTGGGCGAAAGCAAGCTTCTGCAGCAACAGCCCAGCGAACCCAGGCTCATTGCGTTCGGCTCGGAGGAACACTTCGCGCTCTGGTCAAAGTCAGCAACCACCGTTGTGCGGAAGATCAAAGAGACTGGACGCCCGATGCTCGTCCTGGCTCCAGAATGGGCTGAAACATCCGATAGCGGACATTCCGGCCTCATCTACCGAGGCCTCTACGCTGCAACGTACAACAAGGTCTATCAGCGCTACTTCGACCACCTCCGCCAAGAAGGTTGCAACGTGCTCTCGATTGGCCAGGATGTCGTCAAGGCGGCAGCGGGGCATCAGTGGGGCCTCGCGCCTTATCACTACGTTGACGCGGTCTACCACCAGATGCGAGACGCAGTCACGGCAGCCGCGAACTAAAGGCGCACACAAAGGGGGTCGGCACCAATCGGCGCCAACCCCCTCCGTCTACATATCCGCGAGCGCCCCGCCCGGGTTCTCGATCGCGTCCGCGACGTACCGAAGGAAACCGGCCGCGGTCTCGCCATCGCACACACGGTGATCGAAGGCGAGGGTCAACTCGGTAACCTTGCGGACGGCAAGCTCGCCGCTGACTACCCATGGCCTGTCGATGATGCGACCCACGCCGAGCATCGCAACCTCCGGGTAGTTGATGATCGCGGCCGAGCCGTCCACTCCGAATACGCCGTAGTTGTTCAGGGTGAAGGTGCCTGAGCCGAGCTCGGTTGGAGTGGCCTTACCTTCACGCGCCACGGTGGTGAGGCGCCGGATCTCGGCGTCCAACTCGCGGGCGCTCAACTGGTGCGCGTTCCGGACAGACGGGACCACAAGACCGCGGTCCGTCTGTGCTGCGAAACCGAGGTTGATTCCGTCAAAACCGACAATCTCCTGGGAGCCGTCCTGCCCCACTTCAAAGCGCGTGTTCAGCGCGGGGTACCTTTTTAACCCAGCCGTGACAAAACGGGCGATGAAGGCCAGCAGACCAGGCGTGTCATGCGGGGCACGCTTCTTCAGTTCAGCCCGCATTTCAAGGAGAGCCGTCGCATCCACGTCCACCCAGACCGTCGCCTCCGGGATCTCCGTGCGGCTCTTGGTCATGTTGGCTGCAACTGCCTTGCGAACTCCGCGGACCGGAGTCCGGGCCGCGACAGCCAGTCCCGTACGGGAATCGAGGTCGCCCCCGGCAACGGCGGCCGAGGCTGGAGCATCCGCCTTCGCTGCAGTACGAGCCGCAGCAGGAGCTTCCGGTGTAGAGATCGCAGCTTCCACATCCCGGCGCATGATCAGCCCACTGGCCCCCGAACCCTCGATAGTCTCAAGGGAAACACCATGGTCCCGGGCCATCTTCCTGACGAGCGGCGAGATGACCGCACTCAGTTTGCCGGGGATGCGCGTTCCGGCGACTGCCGGTTCTGAAGCAACCGGAGTCTCGGCCAGGGTCTCCTTTTCGCGATCGACGACGCCGACGCTCGCCTTCCGCGGGCGGGTGCGGCCTCCGGTCACGCCACCAGGAGTCCCGTATCCGATAAGTACGTTGCCGGAACCAGCTTTCTCCTCGGTGCGATACGTCTCGGCCGCCGCATCAACCTGGGGCGAGGCCACGATCCCGGTCGAGACTGCATCTTCGGCAGAGGATGGAGCCTCCGGCGCAGCGGGAGCGGCGCCCGAACGAGCGATCGAGATCAGCGGCTTGCCGACGTCGAGGGTTTGGCCGGCCTCACCGTGAAGCTCTGCCACCGTGCCCGCGTAAGGCGAGGGCACCTCCACCATGGACTTGGCTGTTTCGACTTCAGCGATCGGCTGATCGACCTTGATTTCGTCACCCACAGCGACGAGCCAATTCACGAGTTCGGCCTCGGTAAGGCCCTCCCCCAGGTCCGGCAGACGAAATACCTGCATATCTGAGCTCATGGTCAGTCCTCCCATTGAAGGTCGTCGACGGCGTCGAGAATGCGATCGACGCTTGGCAGGTAGTAGTGCTCCAACTTGGGTGACGGGAACGGAACATCGAAGCCAGTCACACGGCGGATCGGTGCGGCGAGGTAGTGGAACGCACGCTCTTGGACACGCGCCACGATCTCGGACGACACAGAGGCGAAGCCGTGCGCCTCGGCGATCACGACGGCGCGTCCCGTCTTACGCACAGACGCGCAGACGGTCTCGTCGTCGAAGGGGACAAGAGTTCGGACGTCAATGACCTCGAGGGAACGGCCCTCTTCGGCCGCAGCGGCCGCGGCTGCGAGCGCAGTGGGAACGGAGGGACCGTACGCAATCAAGGTCGCGTCAGTGCCCGGACGCGCAACAGCCGCGCGGCCCTCGGTGGAGGTGCCGGCGTCGTGCTCTGCGCGCAAGGCTTCCAGGTCCACCTGGTCCTTGGACCAGTAGAGCTTCTTGGGCTCCATGAACATGACGGGATCATCGGAGTCGATGGCCTCGCGAAGCATCCGGTAACCGTCCGCAACGGTGGCTGGTGTGTACACCTTCAGGCCAGCGGTGTGGGCGTAGTAGGACTCGGAGGAGTCGCAGTGGTGTTCCACTCCCCCGATGCCGCCGGCGTACGGAACGCGGATGACCAGGGGCATCTTGAGCTTGCCCTTGGTTCGGTTGTGCATCTTGGCGACGTGGCTGACGATCTGTTCGAACGCCGGGTAGGCGAACGCATCAAACTGCATCTCGATGACGGGGCGCATGCCGTTGATGGCCATTCCTACAGCCATGCCGACGATGCCGGATTCTGCCAGCGGGGTGTCGAAGCAGCGCTGCTCGCCGAACTCGGCCATGAGGCCGTCGGTGATGCGGAAGACACCGCCCAGCATCCCGACATCCTCGCCGAAGACCAGCACCGAGGAATCGGCACGCATGGCATCGGCCATTGCTGTGTTGAGCGCCTTGGCCATGGTGATGGACTGAGGGCCGCTCGCCTCAGCGGTAGCTGCAGCGGACGCGGCGGCGCTTGCGGTGGCTGCGCTGACGTTGGCTGTGGTGGTGCCGTTGGCAGTAGTGGTGACGGTCATTTTGCGCTCTCCGTTCCGTGATTTTCGGCGCTTTCAGCGCGGGCGAGTTCGTCAGCCAGCAGTTCAGACTGCTCTCTCAGCTGCGGGGTGGGCTTGGAGAACACGTACTTAAAGAGGTCCAGCGGTTGTACGGGGACGTCTTCACCGAGGCCTTCGCGCAACTGTGTAGCGACGGCTTCTGCATGTTCGGCAATACGATCATTGGCGGCGGCGTCCAGAAGTCCCTTGTGGGTGAGATAGGACTTCATTCGGGTCAGCGGATCCTTCGCTTGCCATTCGGCCACCTCGCTGTCCGGGCGGTAGCGCGTAGCATCGTCGGCGTTGGTGTGCGCCTGCATGCGGTAGGTGTGGGCCTCGATCAGGAGGGGTCCGGAGCCTTCGCGGGCCAGCTTCACTGCCCGGTCCATGACGGCGAGGAGCGCGACGAGGTCGTTGCCGTCCACTCGCTCCCCGGCCATACCGTAGCCAACAGCCTTGTGGGCCAGCGACGGTGCCACCGACTGGTGGCTCAGCGGGACGGAAATCGCGTATTTGTTGTTCTGCACGAAGAAGATGACTGGCAGGTGGAAGACGGCAGCAAAGTTCAGGGCCTCGTGGAAGTCACCCTCACTCGTGGCGCCATCGCCGCACATTGCCATCACCACGGTGTCCTCACCGCGGAGTTTGGCGGCATGCGCGACGCCGACGGCGTGCAGCAGCTGTGTGGTCAGCGGGGTGCACTGGATCCCGACGTGGTGCTTTGAGGGGTCGTACCCACCGTGCCAGTCACCGCGGAAGATCGTCATCGCTTCGACAGGATCCACACCACGGGTCATCACTGCGACGGCGTCGCGATACGTCGGGAAGAGCCAGTCACCTTCGCTGAGGCACATGGCAGCCGCCACCTGGCAGGCTTCCTGTCCGTGGCTTGACGGATAGACAGCCATACGGCCCTGCCGGACCAGAGCAGAGTTCTGATCATTGACACGACGCCCGACGACGAGCTGCTCGTAAGCGGCCATGAGTTCAGCATCGCTTGGCGTGGGGTACTCATGGCCCGGTTCGGTGCCCTGCTCTTCGTGGGAGCGAAGGGTTCCATCCGGATTCACCATCTGAATCTGGTGCCGGGCGGGCAGCATGTAGTCCTCTACGCTGATGCCGAATTTTCTTTGAACGTCAGCAGCCTGGTCCTCTACTGCCGCTTCCGGCGCAGTGTGGTCTGCGTGGATCGTCATTGGTCCGCCCTTCTCTAGCCACTATGTGCTTCCAGTATGTTCCGGAGAGCTGTTTCGTATCCAGCTTTCATTCAAATCATGGAAGAGCATGCAGGAAGTGGTTATTCTGAAAGACGAATTGCAAATGTGAGCTGGGTAACGAGCCAGTCCCGTAGACGAATTGGAGACCACGTGAGCGAGACCGAGGCGGAGCAGACTGCCGTTCCCCTGGATGATGTTGACCGGAACATCATCCGCGAGCTCACAACTGACGGCCGGATGTCCATCACACAAGTGGCCGAGAACGTGCACATCAGCCGGGCGCATGCGTACTCACGAATTGCCCGGCTGACCGGCGAGGGGGTTTTGACCAAGTTCACGGCGTTGGTGGACCCGATCAAAGCCGGCCTGCGATCTTCGGCCTACGTAACCCTCAAGGTCCAGCAGCATTCTTGGCGGGAACTGAAGGAGCACCTGCGGGCGATTCCCGAGGTTCACCACATCGCCCTGGTGGGCGGCGACTTTGACGTCATTCTGCTGGTCCGCGCCACCGACAACATTCACCTACGCCGTGTGATCTTCGACCAATTGCAGTCTATGGAGGGAGTCCTGGATACCCAGACTTTCCTGGTCTTTGAGGACGTCGATACGCGGTAACTGCCCTAGCGGCAGGAGCCTCGTACCGAACGCACATTCAGGCACCATAGACTGTCCCCGTGCCCCTCAAAACCGCCTCCGTCACACGCGCCGCTGCGCGGCTTGCTGTGTCGGTTGTGGCCATCGCGCTGCTATGGCTGATTGCCGCTTTTCAGTTCTTTTACAGCCCTCCGAGAGCAGTCCCTCACCGTACCGACGCCATCGTCGTTTTGGGCGGGTTAAGTAAGGAACGACTTCCAGTGGCTCAGGAACTCCAGGAAAGCCTGGACATCCCCATTTTGGTGGTCTCGACGACTGGCCTGTCCGGCAACGTTGAGGGTGATGCTTTGTGCCATGAAGACGACGACCCCGATCTGATCTGTTTCCGGCCCTCGCCGCTGAACACCCGAGGTGAAGCCAGAGGCCTTTCGGAGCTGATTGCGCAGAACGGATGGAAGTCCGTCACCGTGGTTACGTCCGACTATCACCTCCTTCGCGCTGGCACCCTGATGCGCCAGTGCACGTCGGCAGAGGTCCAAATGGTCGGCTCACAACCCGACCTTTCGGCGGGAGCATGGCTGGACCGATTCGTCGTCGAAACAGGCGGCCTCATCGACGTGTGGATGCAGCCGGAGTGTTCTTCTCACTAAGGTAGAGGGGAGAACTGTCAGAAAACACGTCGCCGAGCGACCGGCCATGGAAGGTGCACAAGGTGAGTCCAACACCAGTCGGCCCGCTTCCAGCGGGCCGTCACTACCGGCGCCGTCGGTTGCGCTTCAGTCTCCCGTCGGTCCCCGCCCGGACGCCATCGGCGCCCATAACCGACCATCCGAGGCCTTCGTCAGCCCCGATCCCCATAGTCCCCACCAAGAGTTCCGAGCAGCAACAGTTTAAGCGTCGGGTGGCGCTGGTTCTTGTCGTTCTGGTTGTTGTGGCCGTGCCGGCATTGCTCGCTATCCTTCTCGTTGCCGGCTAGCTCCCAGGAGCCCAACCCAGGCTTCGATTCTGGCTCAGCGGTCGGCTCCGATAGGATGTTGAAGTCTCTGTCTGTCGCAAGATCGCTCTCTTGGGGGAAAACGTGCCCAGCATTATGCCCATTTTCGGTACTCGTCCGGAAGCCATCAAAATGGCACCCATTGTTCACGCTTTGCACGAATCCGAAGAGTTCGACTGCATCGTAACCGTCACGGGTCAGCACCGGGAAATGCTCGACCAGGTCAACGACCTTTTCGGCATTAGTCCCGACCACGATCTCGATATCCTCCAGCCCGGCCAGTCCCTTACTGACATCATGACGCGCACCATGACCGGACTCGACAAGCTCTTCTCGGCCAACAAGCCTGACGCCGTCATCGTTCAGGGTGACACCACCACGTCGACGGCCGGAGCAATCGCCGCTTTTTACCATGGCATCCCCGTCGTGCACGTTGAGGCAGGCCTCCGTAGCGGCAACCTTCTTTCGCCGTTCCCCGAGGAAGCCAACCGCAAGATCACCAGCCAAATCACGACGCTGCATCTTGCGCCCACCACGACCAGCCGGGCCAACCTCCTTGCCGAAGGCGTATCTGCTGAAGACATCGTCGTCACGGGCAATTCCGTGATCGACGCACTCTTCACCACAGTGGACAAGCAGATTCCCTTCACGGACCCGCAGCTCGAGGAACTGGCAGCCAGTGGTCGCAAGATCCTCCTTGTCACCACACACCGCCGCGAAAACCAGGGTGACGCCATGCGCGGCGTGGGCCGCGCGTTGGCCCGCATTGCAGACGCCGAGCCGGACCTCGTCATCGTCCTGCCCGCGCACAAGAACCCGGTTGTCAGGGAAGCGGTCCTGCCCGCCCTCGAGGGGAAGCCGAATGTGGTGGTCACGGAGCCATTGGCCTACGGGGAGTTCACTCGAATGCTGTCCCTGGCACACATCGTCCTCACCGACTCCGGTGGAGTCCAGGAGGAAGCCCCGAGCCTCGGCAAGCCCGTTCTGGTGATGCGCGAAAACACTGAACGTCCTGAAGCCGTTGAAGCCGGCACGGTTACTCTTATTGGTACCGATGAGGAACGAATTGTCTCCCAAGTTGACCGCCTCTTGAACGACGCCGATCATTTCGATGCCATGGCCAACGCCGTCAACCCCTACGGCGACGGTCGCGCTTCAGAACGTACAGTGGCCGCCATTGCCGAGCTCCTCGGTGTCGGGCAGCGGATCGACGAGTTCGGTGTGACAGTTTCCGTTTAGTAAAGACAGTCCCTGCAACAGGGCTGTCACGAACGGTTAGCACAAATTACAGTTCTTTTTGGTGCTTGAAAGTTGATGTCAAGTCATTGAGTTTGGCGTGCCCGCACGCCATTCTTTTGCCATAGGTCCAAGGTCTCACCCTACGAGCCCAAGGATCCACCGTGGCAAAGTTCAGGTCCGAGACGTCCCTCCCACCTACTTTTAACGCCAGACATATTACGGCCAGCCTTCTGGCCGCATTTGTCCTAGTAGTAGGTTTCCTGCACGCATCGACAGCCCAAGCGGCTGCACCTCCCGTCTATCCCATAAGTGGCTACTTCATTTTTGGGAGTAGCAGTGACGCCGTGAACTTGCAGAAACTCTCCGACATCAAAGCTGTCGGTGGGGACACTGTCGTAACGTTTGGGTCGCGCATAAAGCCCGCCACCCTGACGGACATTCCCGTCGACTGCAAAGTCAACGGGACAAACTGCGCGCAGGCAGCGGCAGCCGGCGTAAAGGTCAACCGGTACTTCACTTACTCAGATAGTGCCCTGTGGGGTGCGCCGTCGCATGTCTGCCCCCGCGATATTTCCCTCACGGGAAATGGCAAACCTTTCACAGTTTTCGTACTGCCCAACCAAGGCAGCAGTTGCACATCGACGAATGGCTTATACGACGTCGTAGTCGTTAGCGGCGCAACGGCAGCGGGAACGGCTGGCGTTAATGTTTCACTCGCCAAGACTGCGACTTCATTGGGAATGAAGTACTATGCCGGGCTCCCAATACCGGTTGCCCGCACGGACTACGGATATCTCCCGGATGTCACGTATCTTCCTGCTTTTACGCAGTTCACCGATCGATTCCTTCGCTACCAAGCCAACGTCATAAACGTAGCCGGTCTCGCTGGTTTCTACCTTTCTTATGAGATGCCTGTAACCAGCGGCACGACGTTCGACCCCATCTTGAACCTATACCGCATTCAGAACCAGGCTATAGCCCGCATACATCCGGACCGCGGCGGACTCGTCAGTCCCTATCTGGACGGGAGGAAGACAGTTGGCCTCACGACTACACAGGTCCGCGACGGTGCCGAGAAGATAGGCAAGACGGCAGGCAACAACAGCCTTGCGATAGCCATTCAGGATGGTATGGGAACGGGTAAGTCCGGCGCCTTCTTTGGCAACGAAGCTGGGAGCCCCGTCGATCAGTTCAATGCCTCCATCGTGGGGAGCGGCACCTGGGGTAGTAAATACCAGGCACCGGTTCGTGACTATTTCGCGGCCGCAGCTGAAGGGGTCGATGGCACGGGAGCCCAGCTGTGGGCCAACCTCGAGGGCATGGCGCCAGCGACAAGCCAGAACCCATGTGACAGCAATTTGCGAGGCCAAACCACGAAAGCACGGGTTGACAGGCAACTCCAGCAGCTGGGTAACTCCCCCATGAAGGTCATCTCCTTCATGTGGGACGGCTATTACACGTGCACCGGTACTTGGTCTCCACTCGCCGAGCGCATAAAAGCTGGCAACATGACGCCCGTAATAACGGATTCCATCTTCTACGGCAACGGAGATGTTCTGGTCACGGGACATAATCTGAGCGGCGGAACCGTGACCGTAAAGTGGACCGACGTATATGGCCGGACCTATGAAAAGACAGTCACCGCTGCAAACTACAACCCGGATTATGGCGAGCAACGTGGCATTAATCCACGGCTTGAGTCAGTCACGGCCAAGCTAGGCAGCACCTCGCTCGGGATTGGGAAGTACTACATGATCGACGTCGTGAATGGCGCGGGCGCAAAGAACGATGCGTTCTACTCAGACCGCGGCTAAGAGTTCCACAGTTAAGTAACGAGGCCTTCTGCCCGGGCTTGGGCAGAAGGCCTCGTTCTGTCGGCAAGTAATTTGCTAGTGGGAGGAAATACCGCTGCCAGCACCCCAAGGGGACGTTGAAACGGCCACCAAGGAATTCACATTTTCCAGGGACCCAACCCACTCCAAGTTGCTGATCTCGGCGGAGGGGAACGACGCGGGCCGGACCTTCAGAGACTTGGAAGCCGGAAGGATAGCGAACGACACCTCCGGGGTTTTCTGGTTCTTGGGGACGTGGACCCGCAGATTGCGTGTAACCGGCGAGGTCTTCAAGACCTCTGTGTAGGCGACAGATCCACCCACACTGACCGTCAGTTTGTACAACCCAGCTGACTCTTCGCTGACGCTGTGCGCCACCGTTGCTATCAGGTCTGTGCCCTTGCCCTTGATCCGCTCGTGGGTTACCAGGACGGACCTCCGGTCATGTCCCAGCACCCAACTGACCGCTGGCTCGACAATATCGATGTCGCTAACAATTTGCTGAACGGTGGAACTTGTTGCTTCGCTGGCAAAGATGCGCTCCAGCAATCCTTCAAATCTCATTTCAGCATTGAGCGGCCCTAGGACCACGGTACGGGCTGCAGCCAGAATTCTCGTTGTACTTGCATTCGAGGAGGCCAATCTGGCGAGTTTCATAGCCAGTTCGCCCCTCTCCCGAACGGACACTGAGGCGATCCCGGCAGGACAAATGTTCATCGTACCGACTCCGCGGGGCACCACCACCAGAGAACCGGAAGCCATGGCAAACGGCAAGGCTTCGGACGGCAGCGGACCTGGAATGCTGGCATCAAACGGGGCCACAACAACTGTGGACTTCAAGGCAGCCGCCAGGAGCCCAAGGTCGTTGAATTCCGCAGGTGACTCCTCAATGAACAGCTCCAGCGAAGGCCAGTCGGCCAAGTCCCGGAAGGCTGCGGCTTGCTTGTTGAAATGAAGTCTCCGCTTTCCGGCAACTACAACGCGCTGCTCGCGTTCGCGAACCCGTTCCGTAGCCATCCGGAACGAATGATCTACCAGATGCGGCAGGTGCTCCACGGATTCGAAGCCGTCGCTGACAAGTCCAGCGGCCACAGTTTCGTTCAAGACGCCGAGGTAGTCCACCCTGGAAGCCAAGCGCTTAACCTTCTCACCGCCCTTGGCATGTTCAGCACCAATTACCGCAAGCCGAACGCCGGCCGCGAGTAACTCATCCCTACCCGCCTGAGTGATGCCGCAATCCAGCCCCGAAATAACAAGCAGTTCAGGAAGCTCCTTGACGGACTGAATGAACTTAGCGGCGTTGACAACAAACTTAAACTCATTGTTGGGATCGGGTACAAGGACACTCTTATATTGGGCAAGGTCAAGGGCTACTACGTTATGCCCCAACGTTTGCAGTGCCCTCATGGCCACCGATGAAGTGGAAGTGACTCTTCGGAATCCCACACCGAGTACGGCAATTGAGCGAGCCTTCGTGGTGCCCTTCACCTCAATGCTCTCCTGCGGAACGGCAGCTTCGGCGGAACGAATTGGTTCGGCTTTCTCGCGACCGGCATCCACAGCATCAAATTGAGTGAACCAGAGACTGCGTTCAGTGGCATCCAGATCCTGCCAGGAATCATCGGAAAGCACCGATTCCAAGGCCATGACGCGAGCCGCCGCGGAGTAGTTCCTGAGGAAGCGATCGTGCGTTGAACGGCTCAATTCTTCCAGCGAAGAAGACGCAAGCAAAGACTGAATGGTGCTGTCCAGTTGCGTGATCGAATCGACGCAGATGATTTCAGGGAAGGAGGCCAGGTCCTCGGCGTCCGGGACAACGGAGACGATCGGAATTCCCATTGCAGCGTACTGGATTACGCGACTCGGATACTGGAAGAAACCCAACTTGTCCAAACCGTCGAACCAGGTTTCGAGACCTTGATGGTCCCGGAAGTACTGCGGAATATTGATCGCGAGTCCAGTTCTGGCACCGGCTTCGACCACTTCCTCGTCGCTGTCTAGGAACCCACCACCGATTCGGTAGTAGTCGCGTCCGACGCTGCCATGAATCCGGACACTTGAGGTAAGTGAACCCAGGTCGAAGTACCTGGTCCGGCGAACTTCGTCGTGAACGTTGCCCAAGAACATTGCATCTGATTCCCGTGGCTGCGAGCCAAACACGTAAGGGAATGCAGTTTGGTCTGTCCAGAAGGGGAAGTTGATCCCAGTGGGACGCCCAAACATGGACTCGTAAAAATCCAAGACCCTGGCAGTACCACAATGGAGTACTACGTCGTAGCTTTCCACAACCGGGCCATAGGAGAGATCCCAAAGAACGGGGTCGTCAGAAAGCCAAGCCACCAGACGTGCACCCGTACGCTTAGCCCGCTCGAGCAGTGGCATCGGAAGGCTGGCCGGCCTGAACACGAAAATCACGTCAGGACGAAAATCGATGACCTTATCCAACGTTGAGTTGAGGACGTGCAATTGGGCAGGGCCGGTCGCAAACTTGTACCCGTGGCCGACCTTCCCTGTGTTCAGAACCGTATGGCCGGCGGCCGCAAGGGCGCGCTCAAGGGAGCTAGCTACGTGCGTTTCGACTATGCCATCAAACAAAGCAATTTTCATGATGTTTCCCTAAACCGTCCAGGACGGATCTGAACTGGCGGATGCCTCGCGTACATTGAACCGATCAGAAATCGTCACCAACTCCGAAGATTCAAAGACAGATCCAGGAGTCAAAGACTCGTGCACGAGAAGGGGCTTCCAATCAGCTGAGATCGGGGAAATCCATGCCCCGGATAGGATGCGGAAGCCTTCGGTATCTTCAGGCCAGCTATCGCCAATATAGGCACTATCCGGCTTCTTGGAAGTGGACGTGACTGCCTTGCCTGTAACACGGGACTCAGCGTCGTGAAGTGTGTAGAGCCGTAGGTCGCTTACATAGTTCGGCGCGTAATCAAAGGCCTCAGAGAACACGGCCACAAACGGGGATTCCAGCTGGAAACCCTCGATGTCCTGAAGGGTTCGCAGGATGGTTGTGGATTCGGACATGCCTCTGCGCTTCAATGCCGCTCGAATTTCACTATCTTCAGGTCCCACGCGGCAAACAATCACAACCTTTTCCAACTCGACCGTCTGTTCATTGGCCTGGGCGATGAGCCTGTCCAAGGACGACAAAGAGGATGCAACGAGCACGGCCGTAACGCCATCGCGGGGAATCTTCCACTCAAGCCCGGCCATGGAATAGATTTGCTGCATCCGTTGGGCATAGGTGTGCTGCTGCAGGGTCCGACGCCAAGCCTTATGCGTGGCGCGTTCCCGGAAGTCATGATCGCCCACGAGACGCCCGAGAACTTCCTTAGCCTCGGACTGCGTCCGCACCGTGAAAACTTCGTCAGCCGCGTAAGCACCAGCAATAGCTTCTGATTCAACGCTGACAACAGCCGTCTTGCTGCTGCTCAGTTCAAAAATCCGCCTCGCACACATGCTCTTCGACTGCGGCACAGAATTTACGTTGAGGAAGACCTTGTGGTGGCCGTACGCCCTGACCATTGCCGCGTACGGCAGCGAACCGACGACGAACTGTGCGTAAGGTTCAGGAAACGCGTAATTTGCGTCCCCGCCGAGGGCTCGTGAGTATATCGACAAACCAAGCTCTGCCGACGGGGGGAACAACAGATTCATTTGGTCACGGCGTTCCGGGAACTTGTGCGCAAAATACTGCCCTGCGAAGGCCACGTTACCGACATTGGACTGTGAGTCACGTAGCGGCTTGTGGATACGCGGTTGTGCAGCAAAGGGAAGGGTTGCCACGTTGTCATGACCAGCCGCTGCCGCATAATCCTTGATCAAGGATTCTTCGGACGTGAGGATAACGTCGAATTCCTTGGCTGCAGGGAGGAATTCTTCGAAGTGGGGTGGGTCTTCCTTGTTCCAGAAGACTGTAGGTATTCCTTGTTGTCGGCATGCTTGGATCAGTGAATAGAACGCCGTCTTGGGACCGCCGGGGCCGGTAATCTGATAGGCCCAGTCGCCATCATTTCCACTCCAGGCAGACTCAACAAAGAGGACATCTGGACGAAGTCGCTCCAGCGCCTCTGCATAGTCCCTTGTGGAGATCGGCCAGAGTCGCGCTTCAGGGGCAAAACACTGTGTCGAGAATTCGTCCAAGATGACCCCAACGGACGGAAGGTCCCGGGTGGATTCAGGCAGGGCATAGGAAATCTCCAGCCCAAACGAATTATTCACCAGGTTGAACAAGCCAAGGTGGACGTCGCTTGAGTTCATCGCTTTCACGTTCCAATCAATTCTGCGCGGTTGTACGACTTCGACATGTTCTTTACGTAGAGTCCAGGATGAGCCTCGAGGAACGCCTGGACCGCGGGCCGAACATCGATGGCGGACGAGTCGACGATCACCACAGGCGTTTTAGGTCGGAGCCAATTGAAATACAACGCCGGGATGTTGTCCGTTAACGCGGTGCCTGAGGCAATGGCCCCGAAGTCGATAACGACCATGTCAGCCGAGTGTGCCGTCACTCCGGAGAGGGAAGCCGCCGGAACAGGGCTCGCGGGCAAGAGATCGCAACTTGCATTCGCTTCTTGGGCTGCACCCACAACGGCGCGGAAGGCAGCGATCTCTTGGTCGGACCCCACCAATCCTGCTGTCAGGGAAGGCCGCGGTTGGAGGTGCGTCAAGCAGTTCGCGACCCATGCAGTTGAGATGCCGGAACCGATATGCACCACCGTTGCCGGCAAGTGATGGCTGATCGACTCAAATATTCCACTTGCCGCTGCAATCGAAATGTTTCGGCTTTGTACGTGCCGGGTCATTCCCACCCAGTCCCGGATCTGCTCCAAATAAGGAAACGACTCGGTATTGGTTACGTGTTTAGCATGGTTGCCAACGGATACAAGCTTGGCCACATCCGTTTCGTTTAAGCGAACACTCTTGTCGATCGAATCTGCCGACCTGGCAATATTCGATATAGCGCGAGTTTGCTCTGTAGTCTTTTGCGTATTCTGTCGCACGGCCGCCAGTGAACGGCGAACGGTGTAAGTGCCTTCGAAGAGAACCGGGACGGTCGCTGCCAATCCGATGACGACGAGGAAAATTCCTAAGTTCCTGGATTCCAAATAGGAGATAAGGCCGCCAGCGAAGATTAGGGCGCCGATGGTCAACCCAAGAATACCTCTGGGTGTTCGAAGGAATCTGGACAGCGGTGAGTTATTTTTGAGTCTTAACATTCTGCAATGCTCCGTGAAGTCGTTTCGTGCATCGAAGTTCTCTGGGAAGTATTTAGTTTTCTTTGCATCGCGCTCCGTCCGGCTGGGGCTGTCTCGTTCGAATACCAGAGAGGTACTCGAACGAGACACCGGGCGTTATCAGGCATAGTTCGGAGGGGCTACTCGCGAACTCGCCGTCCTCGCCGCGTTGCAGCATCCATGCCATCGAAACTCGGCGGGGCAAAGCCAAGTCCCTTCAGTCCTGCCGTCCAATCATCACTCGCGGCCACGTTCAGAACATCTGTTATGAGTGTCTTAGGGGGAGCAGCATGCCCGTCACCCCAGTCATCACCCATGAGTTCAAAGACGGCATTGCTGTAGTGCAAATTCTCAACAAACGGGTTCCGGTGACGTTCGATGTGGAATTTATCGGTGCTGTTCTGCATGTAGGCAACAGTGTTCTCTACTGGTTTGCTGTATACCTTCACGAGATCCGTCGTGACACTGTGCGGAAGTCTTTCCATGGCGTCACTTCCGCTGACCTCAAAGCAGGTCTCGGCGTAGTTGGCAACGGGGATAGGCTCATATTTAGCGATGTCGGTCTGTGGATTTGCAACGATTGCGAGTGAACCCGGGAATTGCGAAGAATAGTAAAGAGATGCAAATCCTCCGCCTGATGTGCCGAAAAAGACGAGCTTTTCGCTACCAAAGGACCAAACAATCTTGGCAATGATGTCTTGGAGAATCTGCTGGAGTCGTTGCTTTGAGTTACCCGCATACCAGCCAAGGTTCATCGTAGGGCTGATGATCAAGCTGGGATCAGAAATAAAAATCCGGTTGACATCCACTTCGCGGGAAACGCCGAGACCAGCAATCATGGGTAGCCGGTACTCGGGACGTACGGCGCCATGCAGAAAAACGGCCGTCGTCTTGTGGCCGCGGTTTTGCACCAGGACGTCAATAGGGAGCCCCCCATGATCAATCACGTGGTATCCCCCCTTGATTTCGCGGGCGCCCAGGAATGCGCCAATCGAGGGATAGCCTGTGATCGCATGAACCTTGGGATCAATATTTCTTGCGCGGGTCATTCTCAACTCTCATGTCTTTGCTCGCTGAGCTGTATGAACAGCTCGAACCGATCTGGGAACCTAGACAGCGACAGCCGCTGGGGTGGTTTCAAGGTTCAGCGCGCCGCGCGTGTCAATGACAATCTTGCCGGACAGCAGCTCAGGGGCCACGGCCTTGACGTCGTCGTGATCAACCAAGACGACTACTACGTCCGAACGCTGGATGGAGTCTTCAATCGAGACAAGCTCCACGTTGCTGCGTCCAGCGAGCTGCTTGGGCAGTTCTTCGACGTGCGGTTCAGCAACGTTGATGCGACGGTCCTGCAGGGCGTCCGCGAGGTGCGCTGCGATCTCGATGGCGGGTGATTCGCGGAGGTCGTCGATGTTGGCCTTGAACGCGAGGCCGAGAACTGACACCTCTGCCGTGGTGGGCAGCGTCTCCAAAGCCGAAACGACCTTCTGGAAGACCCACTCCGGCTTGGCATCGTTGACTTCACGCGCAGTGCGGATCAGGCGGGATTCCTCGGGAGCTGCTGCAACAATGAACCACGGGTCCACGGCGATGCAGTGGCCACCCACGCCGGGGCCCGGCTGCAGGATGTTGACGCGGGGGTGGTGGTTAGCCAGGCGGATCAGTTCCCAGACGTCAATTCCCAGCTTGTCACTGATGACCGAAAGCTCGTTGGCGAAAGCAATGTTGACGTCGCGGTAGGAGTTCTCCACCAGCTTGGCCATCTCGGCAGTGACGGCGTCCGTGGTAAGGATTTCACCCTGGCAGAACACTGCATAGAGGTGCTTCGCCTTCTCGGCGGCCTCGGCAGTCATACCGCCAACAATCCTGTCATTGGTGACGAGTTCGATCATGACGCGCCCCGGGAGGACACGCTCCGGGCAGTGGGCCACGAGGATGGCCGGCTTCGAGTCGGAACCATCAAGGCTAAGGTCCGGGCGGAGGTTCAAGATGTACTGGGCCATGTGCTCGGTGGCGCCGGGAGGTGACGTGGACTCCAAGATCAGAAGCTCGCCGCCCTGCAGCTGCGGCGCAATGGCCCGGGCTGCAGCTTCGATGTAGCTCAAGTCGGCGGAGCGGTCTTCCTTGAACGGTGTGGGGACGGCAACGATGTAGGCGTCGGCCTGGGGAGTGGAAGTACTCGCGCTCAGGTGGCCCTGGCTCACGGCACCGGACACGTGGACCCCAAGGTCCGGTTCGACGAACGGAACCTGGCCTGCATTCACGGCATCCACCGTGCGCTGGTTTACGTCCACGCCGATGACCTCGACGCCGTTCGTTGCCAGGATGGCGGCGGTTGGGAGGCCTATGTATCCCAGGCCGATGACTGCTACTCGTTTTATGGTGTTCAAAATGTTCCCCTTTTTATTTTCAAATCTTGAGTCTGGCTAAAGCGTGACGTGCTCGGTGGGATTGCCCCAGAACCGGACTTCTCCTGAGGCGAGGAGCTCGTCGTCGGAGGCGTTCCAGGTGTGTCCCGATCCGCTCCTGAGTTGGTAGTAGTTGTATCGGTCAGAGGAATAGATCTTTCCGCCTGCTTGGGTCACTGCGTTCAGGAAGGCAGTGTCTTCGCCGCGGCTTCTGTCCTCGAATGGATGCTCTTCAAAGACGGAGCGTTTTGCCATGATGGTTGGTCCCATGACCATGTGGCTGAACCTGTGCTCCATGTGTCCAAAACGGTACACAGCAGCATTCCTGCTCGAAATGAACATGAAGTGGGCGAGCTTGCCCACTACGTCCGCCCCCGAGTACTGAAGTGCGTTGACTTGGTCCCGTAGGTAGTCAGGACCGTAGTAGTCGTCGTCATCCATCTTGGTGAGTACCGCACCAGTGGATTCGGCAACACACCTGTTCAGGCAGGCTCCGAGGCTCAGCGATTCCGGCTCTTCCAGCAACGTCAGTTGAGTCACGTTGTACTTCTTGCTAAGCCTCTGGATGGTGGAAGCACTGGGTTTGAAGCCGTGGGTCAACAACACGAGCTCAACCTCCACCCCACGTTGGGAGCCGACTGTCTTGAAGATGTGCTCCAGTTGGTGGGGGCGAATGGTGGAAACCAGGGCACTGACGGTCTCCGGCTGAACAGGCTTTTGACGGGCCGGCAGCACAAGCCGTACAACGTCCTCAGCCCTGTGCGCGTAGGTGTGCTCAGCCCAGATTTGCCGCTGCGCAAGGTGCACTGAACGATCGTTGAGCTCGGGGCTTCGCAAGAGCGCTTTGATGACGTCCGCAGCCTGTTCGGTGTTAGCCACACTATGGATTTCACCATCAGGGAAGAACCGCGGCAGCGCAGGGCTCGGAGTGGTGACCACCGGAGTGCCGGCTGCCGTGATCTCAAAGATCCGACGCGCACACATGCTCGGGGAATCCACCACGGAGTTGACGTTCAGGAAGACCTTGTACGCCTTGTACGCGGTGAGCATCTGGTCATATGTGAGCGAACCTACTACATGCGCGTCATAGGGTGCGGGGAACTGATATTCGGGATCTCCGCCCAACTGCCGGGAAAAGATCTCAAGACCATTCTTGAAGGTGGACGAACCCGCGATTGCGCCGTCCAAAAGAACCTGCAGCTGTTCCCGGCGTTCCGGGTACTTGTGCGCAAAGTACATCCCCGCAAAAGCTACGTCCCGGGAATGCCTGCCGTTCGCCGGCCTAACCGGGTTATGGATAGCAGGCTGGGCCGCAAACGGAAGGACCCCGATCCGATCGTGGCCAAGGGCCGCACGATAATCAGGAAGCTTGTTCTCATCCGACGTGAAGACGGTGTCGAATTCGCGCGCCGCTGGAAGAAAGTCCTCAAAGTGCGGAGGGTCTTCCTTGTTCCAGAAGACAGTAGGGACACCGTGGTTGCGGCACCACTGCATCAGATCCAAGAACTCTTGTCGTGGGCCGTTGCTGCCGGTGAGCTGGTACTGCCAGGAGCCGGAGTTGCCGTTCCAGGCAGACTCCACAAACAAGAAGTCAACGCGCTGCTCCTGCAACTGTTGAAGCCAGTTGTCCTTCTCGAGGAAAAGCACGTTCCACTCGTAAGAAAACGAACGAGCAGAAAAATCGTCGAGGATGACAGCGACAGTAAGATCGCTGCGGCGAGGAGGGACAGCCGGGTAGTCAAAAGCGCTGAAGGACAAAGAGCGCCCGTCCTTGGCGCGCAGCATGGTGCCGCTGGCACTGCGAACAGGGCTCGCTCCAGCGGTCCTGTGCCGCCGGTACCACTTTCGCAGCTGGGGAAGCCCTCCTTGGCGAAAATGCCAGGCTGCCGTACGAACATCGGATACGTAGCGCATTAGACCCGGCTCCTGCGCATCTTGCTCCGTGCCAGGACTTCAGTCATCTGCAGATTGGCACGGGCTTCATCCCGGATTCGCGCCGCGGTGAGGTTGTTTCCCTTGGCCAAATTAGCGGTGAAGTCCTGGTAGGCACGGACAGTTTCTTCAGGGTCGCCGTCCATGATCAGGTGTCCCTTGTCCAGCCAGAGGACCCGGCTGCACATCTTGGTGATGGTGTCCAGGGAGTGGCTGACCAGGAAGACACAGCCAGCCTGTTCGCGGAGTTGGTCCATGCGTCGCTTGCTTCGATCACCGAACTGGGCGTCACCAGTGTTCAGTGCCTCGTCCACCAGAAGAATCTCGGGGTCGATGCTCGCAGCGATGGCGAAACGGAGCCTGGAGGCCATGCCCGACGAATATGACTTCATGGGCAGGTAAATGGAATCCTCCAGCCCACAGAGTTCGACGATGCTGTGGAACTTGGCCTCCACTTCCTGCCGACTCATACCCATGGCGAGGCAGCCGAGGACTACATTTTGGTGCCCGGACAAGTCAGGCATCAGCGCAGCATTTACACCGAGCATGATCGGTGTACTTGAAGCGAAAATCGCTCCGGAGGTAGGGCGCATTTGGCCGCTGATGAGTTTCATCAGCGTGCTCTTGCCGGAGCCGTTGCGGCCAATGATGCCCACGGACTCGCCGCGTTCCACCACCAAAGACAGTTCGTAAAGCGCACGTACCGTCACAGTGTTCGGCCGGCGGCCCAGGCGGCTCAGGAAACTCGTGTCCCGGCGTTCTTGCGCGACGGCCTCAGAGTCGGTTGTGACCACACGGTATTCCATCGCTGCACGGTCAACCACCACGCACGGGTGGCCTTCAACATCCAGGACTTGCTCATCCGCGACCATAGGACTCCTCCCCCTGCCAGAAAAAGACCATGCCCACAAGAAGGGCACCCAGCGCCCAGACGGCCAGAGTGGCCCAGGACTGCCATGTGGGTGATTCCGCATAGAGGATGCAATCGCGAAGGATGTCGATGACGTTGAACAACGGGTTCATCTTTAGAACGGCCAGAAGGTCCGGGTGAGTCACAAACTTCTCATAGGAGTAGAAGATCGCGGAGCCATACATCCATGCGCGCATGAAGAACGGCAGCAGGTGCGTGGCATCATGGACGCGCGAAATGATGCGGGCCAGAATCAGTCCAACGCCAAGATTGAAGACTGACTGCAGCAAAAGTGCCGGGATGATGAGTACCCACAGCCAGGTGATCTTCTCCACGGGCGGGATCAGGGTGATGATCAAAAGCATCGCGAGGATCAACGGCACGTTGGACATCATTTCCCGGATGTTCATGCCGATCGGCAAAGTCGCCCGCGGAAAGTTGAAAGCCTGGACCACGGACTTATTGCTGTGGATGGACCGGGCACCGCTTGTTATGGCGCCCGATGTGCCCTGGAAGATGAAGATTCCAATCACCAGGTAACCGACGTAATTCTCAATGCCGCCGCTGGTCTGGAGCAGGATGCCGAAAATAACGTAGTACGTAAGGCCATTGAAGATCGGGTTGAGCAGCAACCATGCACTGCCCAGGCGGTCTCGTCGCGTGCCACTCTGCACCCTGGCGCGGGCGTCATAAAAAATGAACTCACGGAAGTCCCAGAGCTGAACCAGATAGTCCAGAAAGCCCGGGCGCGCACCAACGCGCGTCAGGCGGCGCATGTCCACAGCCAGTGGTTGTACCAGCGCTGGCTCGGGCAGTAGTGCTTTCTTCGCCGACATCAGCTGACCCTCCTTACGTTGTTAGACGCCCAAATTTTCATATGCCCGGATGTATGCCTGGGCATTTGCCTGCCACGTCCTCGTAGCCAATACTTCTTGCCTGCCCGCGGCGCCAAGCCGCTTCCGTAAACCTTCATCATCAAGCAATTCGTACAACACCTCAGCCAGTCCCCCGGGATCTTCAGCGTTCGCCACTCTGCCGTTTACGCCGTCGTGCACTATCTCCCGTAAGGCGTCCAGATTGCTGGCCACCACAGGCCGGCCGGAGGCCAGGGCCTCCACAGGTTTAAGCGGTGTCACGGCCCGGGTAACAGCAAGGTCCTTGCGTGGGACCACAAAAATATCCAGCGCCAAGTGATAAAGGCGAGCCTGTTCCGAAGGGACACGCCCCGTGAAGATGGTCCGTTCCGATAGTCCCAAGCGCCGGACTTGGTCCTGAAGAGCGGGCGCGGCAGTGCCGTCCCCGACCAAAACCAGCTTCAACTGTGGCAGTCGTGGCGCAAGCAGCGCAAATGCTGTGACCAGATCGTCAAGGCCCTCATAATCCACAAGGCTGCTTACTGTCCCTATATAGAGCCCGTCGGGGTCCAGTCCCAAAGCGAGCCGAGCCGCGCCATGATCGAGCGGTTCAGACAGGTACGCGCCGCCCACTGCGTTCGGGCAGATCAGGATTTTGCTGTCCGGGACGCCCATGGCCACGATGTTGTCTTTCATGGATTCGCCAAGCGTCACTACAAGGTCCGCGCTCTGCATGATGTCGGCTTCCCGCTCGGTAAAGAGCTTGTACCGTTCGCTCCGGCGAGCTTCCTCGCCGCGCGTTGACGCCCACGTGTCGGCCAGTTGTCCCCGAACTTCGTACGCCCACGGGACGTCCAAGGCGTTTGCGACTTCCCGGGCTACCAGGCCGTTGACGAAGTGGGTGGTGGTATGGACGACCGACGGCCGGAAGTCACGGGCGAGCGACAAAATGCCTTCGGCCTGCTGCTGTAAGCGACCATGCATGGACGGCTCCATGCGCGCGGGCAGGAGACGTTCGTAGCGCACGCCGTCAACAACGTCGTGCTGTCGCGCTGTCAACGCGCCGATTTGCACGGGGTAACCCAGGCGCGTTACGGCCATTGCTGCCCAACCGGCGTCCTGTTGGGCGGTCAAGATGGAATGGCTCCGCCGAGCGTAGCCGCTGCCGGTATGCGGCACGGAGTTCGTCAGCAGGTGCAAGACCCTGCGTGGTTGCGGTTTTACCGCGGATGCCGTCAGCGATGGCCGCCACCCTTGGAAGATGCGGACTTCGGACTCAAGCCGCTGCCGCTGTTTTGCCATGCCGCCCCGCTCGCCAGCGAGGACGACGACGGCGCCGCTCATGTCGCCGTCGTACCACTTGCGTCTGGCGAGGGTCGCCGGAGTCCGGGTCGCCCCTGCGGCGAGGGGCAGGAAAACATCGGCCCACGCTGGCTGCCCGGCAGCGATGGCTACTTCTGCGGCCTTGCGGGCGCGGTCGCCATCAAGACCGGCACGCACGGCATGCTCAAACCGGCGGGTCAGCCCGGTGGTGTCCCCCGCCGCGTGGCTGGACAGCAAGAAGAGGGGACGGGCGGAATTGGGCGCAAGCTTGGCCACGAAACGAGCCACCGGCCTGACGATCCTGGACGGTAGCCGGCGAAGGACCTGGAGGAACAAGACGAAGGGCGACTCAGTGAGGTGCTCTGACACGGTTCCTGCAGTCAGGGCAATGTTCTTGAGGAGTTGGATCACGCAGTCCCCCGGGCATCGGCTGACTCCGGATTGACCAAGGAGGATATCGAGTCCATGTATCGCAGGGCCAGTTGGGCGTAGTCAGCGTTGTCCCGGACCCAGTCGCGTCCGCTGGTGCCTGAGGCCAGCCGGCTCCGGTCCTCGGAAAGCTCCCGCCACAGCTGTGCCACTGCCTCGGCGTTCGCCGCGACGACGTCACCTCCGCCGGCTTCAATGATGATGCGTTCCGCTTCACCCCGCACTACGGCCGTGACGTGCCTGCCAATGGCGAGAACCTCGTAGGTCTTGGACGGGACAGTGGTCTCGAACGACTTCCAGTCATCACGCAGGGAGACGATGCACGTATCCGCCTCACGGTATTTGTCCATGACTGCTTGACCCTGCAACGAAGGGAAGAAGGTCACAGGCGCGTTGAGCTCGCGAGCCAACTTCACCAGTTGCGGACGGCTGGTGCCGTGACCCACGAGCGTGAGGTGGAATCCCTCGCCGAGCAGCGCGCTTGCCCTGATAAGGATGTCCAGGCGCTGGCTCTTGCCATGATTTCCGAGGTAGACGGCATGAAAGACGTCGCGTTCCAAGGCCGGGGGCTCAAGGAAAGGCATTGAGTTCAAATCAAGGCCGTTACTCACGGTGACGACGTTCTTGATGCCGCGGTCCCGCAGCGTTTCGGCAAAACCGTCCGTAACCGTGACAACCAGGTCGGCTCGCTGCTGCACGAACTCGACCACACGCTCCACCAGGCTTTTGACACTGCCTTGCACGATTCGGGCGTCGCGGGCCAGGTCCGGCCAGGCATCCCGCATCTCGACGATGAAGGGCACCCTGCGAAGCCGGGAAAGTGCGTACCCAGTAGCCAGCGTCGGGAGGCTTGGAGCCGTGGCGAGAATCGCGTCGGGTTTCTTGCCGCCCAAACCTATCGGAACGGACATCACCGCGGAGAAGAGTTGGTCAACGAAACGTGCCAGTGGCGAGGTGCCAAGATGCCGAAGGTACGGCACGCGCCTGATGGTTTCGCCGTGCGGGCCTTCCTGGTGGGCGAAAGCGAATCCGGCCTTTCGCCTGGGCAGATCCCGCTTGCCGTTGGGATAGTGCGCAACGGGAGCGACGACGTCGACGTCCCAGCCTGCTTTCCGGAATTCCCGGGTCAGGGACAGCCAACGGCGCTGCGGAGGGCTGTGTTCCGGCCAATATGAGTGGGTCAGAAGCATTAGACGCAACGGGAATGCAGGATTTACGGCAGCCGCATCCCTGGGGAGGGAGGTATCCATGGACTACTTGCCGTTGAGGCGGGGTCCGCGGATCCCCTTTGAGCGCAAGGCACGGAAGTACGCAAGGCCCAGCAGCAGCAACACCAAGACCGTCAAGCCTTGGACAAGGGGGTTGTTCTCCGCGACGGGGGCCAGGGCCACCTTCAAGGGGCCGGTGATGTCTGCGCTGACAACTGGCGGGGCGGCGGTTTTGGTAGGAGTGGGTGTGGGCGTAGGCGTTGCTTCCGCTGTGGCCGTGGTGGTCTCCGCGGCAACCTCGGGCTCTACAACGAAGTTCTCGATAGCAACATCCGTGGGTAGAGCAGGAACGGGCGACGTAGGGGGTGGAGTCACAGCAGGCACTTCCACGGGCGGAGCGACGGGCTCGACGACGGGCGGCACCACGGGCGCGGGAGCTGGCACTTCGGAAGGCTCGGGAGGTGCCGTAGGAATAGGTTCCAGAGTGGCCGGAGGCTCAGAAGGCTGAATGACCGGTGGGATGACGACCGGAAAAGTAGGTTCGGGTGTCGGCGATGGGTCCGCCGGCTGCTGGGTGTCCGTGTCCGGGTTGGTTACCGTGGTGGCCATGGCCGGCTGGGTACCAAAAAACCCGAGAATAGCCAGCAAGATGACCACTAGTGCGGCTTGAACACGTCTAATTGCGGTGCCCAACTTTCCCCCCGTTGATATGTCGTACAGAACGCCAGCAGCGTCCGTTCCAGCGCGTCCACCTGAGTGGGGGTGGGCGAGGCCACCAACAGCAGGAGGGCAGCCCGGTTTAGTCTAGCGTATGGATAACAGTCATTTGATTCCGTAGGATCGTCTGCTGATGCCGACCCCAAGGAATTCATGACGCTCATTCGCGGAAGCCGTCCACGCATCAAAGTCATCCTCGCGGCACTTGTGCTCATAGCCGGAGTTGGAGGAACCGCTTTGGTTGCGCCGAGCCCCAGCACGGAGGCGGAGCGGCAGTCTCAGGATCAACAGCCCCCAGCGGCCCCGAAGCAAACTCCGGCTGCCCGGGCGCCGAAAGCGGCAAGCTACCCCATTGGGGGCTATTTCGTTTTCGCCTCGCCTAGTAGCTCCAGGAACACGCAGAAGCTCAGCGAAATCAAGACAGCAGGCGCTGACACTGTCATCACTTTTGGAACGCCCCTCGTACCAGCTACCTTGGCAACGATTCCCAAGGAGTGCGTCATCAACGGAGTGAATTGCGCCAAGGCTGCTGCAGGAGCTTTGGAGGTCCACCGCTATTTCACCTACTCCGACGGAAGCGTATGGAGCAGCCAAGCCGTGAATTGCCCCCAGGACCGCAGGATCACCAGCCAAGGCAAGGCATTCGTCGTGTTGGTCCTCCCTGCCCAGGGCAGCGGCTGCACGTCTACGAACGGGAAGTATGACGTGGTAGTCGCCGGGGGTGGCACTGCTGCTGGCATGGATCCAGCGGCTTCCCTCGCCTTGGCGGCCACGAAACTTGGCATGAAGTTCTATGCCGGCCTGCCCCTACCGGTGAAGAGAACTGATAAGGCATACCTCCCCGATGTTTCCTATCAGGGGACCTTGGCCCTCTTCACGGAGCGCTTCCTTCAGTATCAGGCTGCGGCGAATAACGTGAAGGGCCTGGCTGGCTTCTATCACAGCACAGAAATGCCCGTCACCGATGGCCACACTTTCGATCCCATTCTGGATCTGTACCGGATGCAGAACCAGGCCATCCATCGGATCTTCCCCACGCGCGCTGCAATCATTAGTCCCTACCTTGATGCGCGGGTCAGCGCCTTCGGTATCAGCCTTACGGAGGCTCGAAACGGGATCCGAAGGATTGCCCAGACGGCCAGCGGGTTGGTTCTGAACATCGCCATTCAAGACGGCATGGGAACCGGCAAGGGTGGCGCGTTTCAGTCGAACGAAGCGAACTCTGCGGTGGACCGCTATGCGGAGAGCATCGTGGGCAAGGGGTCGTGGAGCAGCAAGTACGTGGCACCTATTAGGGACTATTTCCTTGCAGCTGCTGCAGGCATTTCCGGAACTGGCGCCGTCCTGTGGGCAAACTTGGAGGGCATGGCTCCGGCCACGGCTTCGAATCCTTGTGGAGACAGTCTCCGCGGACAGAGCTCCAAAGCGAGGATAGACCGCCAGCTGCAACAGCTTGCCAACGCACAGAAGATCATTTCCTTCATGTGGGATTCGTATTACACCTGCGTTGGTACCGGCGTTCCCCTCAAGGCCCAGGTGGAGTCTGGAGTTGCAACGCCGATTATTACCGACGCGACTTTTGACGCGTCCACCGGCCAAGTGCGGATAACTGGCTTCAATCTATCGGGTGGCAACGCCGACGTGAAGTGGACAACGAAAGGGGGGCAACGCCTCACGAAAACCGTGAAGCCCACGAGCACAAATACTGCGTACGGAGTCCAGAGCGGCATGAACCCGGAACTGGAAATGATCCTCGTAAATGTGGGCAAAACAACCCTTGCTGCGGGCCGTTACTACACCGTCAATGTCACCAACCAATGGGGCGCGGAAAACGACGCTTTCTATTCGCAACACATCTATACAGCGCAGTCTTCCCGGGGCTCCAAAGGCTAGCGCCGGACCTGGCGTGTTTGTCCATTTGTTAGAATCGACTCTGCTGCTGCCAACTCTAGGAATACATGACGCACCCTATTGATACCGAAGCCGTTGCGACGGACTCCCGTCCGCGACGTCAAAAAAGCTCCAAAAAGACGGCTCGAAACGTCCTCCTCGGCTTCGCGGCAGCAGTCGTGATCATTGGCCTGGTCTGTGGTGCGTACATCTATAACCTGGCCCAGACTTTCAACTCCGGGACCACCAAGATCGAGAATGCCTTCCCGGATGAGGCGACGCGACCCACCAAGAACGTCACCGGTGCCATGAACATCTTGGTTATGGGTAAGGACAAGAATGCGGACCGATCGGTGGACACGGATGACTCCGCGCCCACTGACCAACGCACCGATACTCTGATCTGGGTCCACATCCCCGCAGACCGGAAGAACGTCTTCGCCGTTTCGATCATGCGTGACACCTGGGTGAACATTCCCGGGCACGGTGAGGCGAAAATCAACGCCGCCATGGCCCAAGGCGGGGTTGCCCTGACCGTGCAAACTGTGGAGTCGCTCTTCCAGCAACGTATCGACCACGTAGCGATGGTGGACTTCGAAGGATTCAAGGGACTCACAGACGCGTTGGGTGGCGTGGAAGTCAACATCAAGCAGGGATTCACGCCCAGCGTACTCAAGGGCAAAGTGACGTTCCAGGCGGGTAAGAACATGCTCGATGGAGAGAAGGCTTTGGCCTTCGTCCGTGAGCGCAAGTCCTTCCCCGATTCTGACTACTCGCGCGTGAAGAACCAGCAGCTCTTCCTCAAAGCCGTCATCAGCAAGACGATCTCCCGGGATACCCTCACCAACCCCGTCAAGGTCAACAACATGGTGGACGCGATCTCGCCGTACATCAGCGTGGATAAGGACTTCGACGCCGCCACGATCGGTGGGCTGGCATTGCAGTTCAAGGACCTTCGTGAGAAGGACACCATCATGTTCACCCTGCCCAACCTGGGCGTGGGAACCTCGACCGATGGGCAGTCGATCGTGTTGGCGGACAATGCCGCCATTTCGGAGATTGCTGCGGCCATTGGTAATGACCAACTTGCCGCCTATGTCACGGCCAAGGGGCTGGGAAGCTAGCCTCCTCAGCTGCTTCAAGGGTCAAGGTGACGCCTAAATGCTGCTCACCTTGGCCCTTGGTCAGGTTGGATGCTGATCAGATGAAGAAGCGGTTCTTCCGCTCAGTTCGATCCAACTCTTGGCACCACTCAGCGCGCTCCAAACCTGAAGAGGCCCCATCCAAGGCGGCCTCCAGCTGGGGAACATCCAAAACATGCTCATCGCGTGTGTAGATGAAGTCGTCCTGGGCGTTCACCAAGCTCTGCTCGGTCTGCTCAGACGTGTAGGCATGTACAGAGGGCCGCGTCCAAAGAATGCCGTTACCCACAATGCGGGCCGGGACACCGGCTGCCGTTGAGTTGGACTGCACGCTCTTGGTGACAACAGCCCGGGCCGCCAGAATGCTCCCAGAGCCAACACGCGCCCCCTTGAGCAGCAGGGTGTCTTCGCCCAGCCACACGTGGTCCCCCACCCAGATAGATGCGCTGGGATTGATTCGCTGGTGATTACTCGCCGAATAGATCAGATGCGGATCTGCCGTCCGAAAGACTACCCGCGAAGAAAACATGGCATCGCTGCCAATGATGACGTGTTTGCGTTCCGTTGGCAGGAACCGCGCTTCGGAAGTAAACGATGCTCCGGGGCCCAAGTAGAAGACCGACTCATGGAAAACAGTGGCAAGTAACCGCAAATAGAGGGGCGAAGTGCGGACATGAATCACCGCGTTATTGCCCAGGAACCGAAGCCGAGAATTACGCAGCTTGGCTCCGTCCTCTACGTAGAGCACATTTCCAGTCCCCGCAAACTCGACTGAGGAATCAATAAATTCCGAATCGTGTGTCTGGTTGAGGTGAATCATGTTGTCCCGAACGACGGCGGCATCCTCGTAAGAGCGAATAATTTGGGTTTGCCCGACTCTTCCGGAGCCAACGACGGAGTCGCTAGCTGACATTTACGGGCACCTCATGCGAGGAGAGCGCCTCATCCACGATGGCAATAACGCTTGAGGCCTTCCAGTCCACTGCTCCAAAGGTATCCACGGCCTCGTCAGCCGAACCGGCAGCATGAACCACGATCAACAGACGTTCGGCTTTGGCAGCGATGACGAATCTCAAGGCGAGCAGGTCCGCCATGGCCCAGCCATCCAGAGGCTCCACGACGGCAACATGCGAAGCCTTATGCTCGCCACGGTCAAGGGTCTCGCCGGTCACATCGATTTCGGCGTCGCTCACGAAGTGGACCTCCATCGTGTCGCCCTCGGTGTCTGCGCCGTAGCTGCGATACCGAAAACGGGCGAAACGGTCACCGTCCAGGATCACATACGTCTCTGGGTGCTTTGCATGGAGGCTCAGAGCAGATGCACTCATTGAGCGCTGCACTTCCTGGTTCGAATCCTGCGTCAAGGAACCGGGCAGAGTGCCAGTCCACTGAGTTCCGTTGGCGTCGATCGCTACAACCGCTGAAAGATGCTGGATCGGGTCGTAGGCCGGATAGAGCTGTTGTTTATCGGAAGTGAACTTCAGGAATTCGTAGGAATGCTCGGACATCGACTGCAGGAATCGGGTAGGGCCCAGCCAGCCTTCAATGAACCAGTTGGCGCGGGCAATCTTGGAACCGGCAGAATCAACTCGAACCTGCACTTGAATGCCGTTCTCTTGGGGGAAAGAACGTACTTCCTCGGCATCAATGTCCCGATGCTGCTGGCCGCCGCCCAGGAACCCACGGATAATGCCTAGCATGGCAGGCAACGCGGCCCTTGCCACGTCAGAGTGGACACCATCGATGCGGTATTTCGTGAGGTTCGGAACGTCTTGAACAAGCTCGATGAGCGAGTGGTTGCTGAGTTCATCGGAGTTCGTATAGAAATAATCGATTCTTCGTTCCTCGGCGAAGTATTCGCGAAGGCTGTCCTCGGGCTGCTGCACGTCGTGGAGTGCCCGGTTCCGGAACAGGTTGTCTCGAAAGAACGGTTTATTGAAGTAATACGGCAAATTCATTTGCGGCACAGCCAGCAGGAGCTGGGCAGCCGGGAAGTCCCTTGCATAGTGGATGGCTATGCTGCCACCTTTGGACGCTCCGAAGAACAGCATCTGTGCTGGGTCGATAGCGAAGCGGGTCCGCAGATCTTCGATGGCCTGCCAAACCCGGCCGTACAAAGGCCTGCCCGCGTTGTCCACCATCATGTACGAGCCTGCGGCAAGGTAGCGGTCCTGAAAGCACACCATAAGGGTGTCCTTCAGGTCTGCATTGGTAATGGCTTTGAGGTAACTGACGGCGTACGAGATCCGTGAAGTTGACGGCCCGAATCCCGGGAAAGTTATGAAGAGCTTCTTGGGGTTGGTGGTGTTGCCCCGTAGCGAATAGTAGGTGTCCCCGTGCTGCTCCACGCCGTATTGGTGATCGTATTTCAGCTGCTGGGGAGTAGTGAAAGCACCGCGACCGATCTTCAGTTCATAGGGTGCGTCGATGTCCAAGGTAAATCGCTTCGGGTCCTTCGACGTGACGATGATGTTGCGATATTCAAGCGGGAATCCGCGAGCTGGGGGTTCTATCTTGTTCCCATAGACCACTTCGCCATCTTGGAGCAGTCTGAAACCCCTGCCCTTATGCACGTGCCACTTTGCAATAGTGAGTTTTGCAAAGTACGTTCCTTGCGGCAGGTTTTCGGACGCCAACCTGCGGATGCTGCCCTCCAGGCCTTTTGCGTTGATAAATCGCCGCGCTGGTCCGTTGGTTGAGGATGCCATCAGTTTGCGGGCGATGCCGGTGCCGGCTTGCGAGTAGGCAGCATCGACGGCGATTCCGGTGATGGTGCGTTTTATGGCTCGTATCTTTCTCACTAAAGACTCAGCATCCTCTCAACGATTTTGGCATTGATTCCTTGGGGGTCCACTCCCTGGAAGAAACGTTCGCGACGGGCATTGAATAGTTCGCGTGGCCGGAGGTACTGCTCATGAACGATGTGGTTGATAAGCTCTGCATGCTCCTCAAAGACCGGACCCAAGCCATCATCGCGGTAGTCCACTCGGCCCTCGTAGGGTTGCTCATGGAAGAAGTCCGCCGCGTCCCAGTGGTAGTAGGCAATCGGCGTCCCAATGAACGCCGCATCCAGGACTGCCGAGCTGTAGTCCGTGAAGACCATCTCAGCCGAGGCGATAGCTTCGCGATAACTCAAATCAGTCCTGACGACGTTCCTGGAGAACCTGAATTGGCCGGCTCTCTTTTCCACGTTTGGATGGAGTTTTACGTGGAGAGTCCTGCCAGTTTCTTCGAGGAATGCCAGCAGCTCTGGATCCGTGAGGACGGCGTCGATTGCACGGAAGTACTCCGATTGGGCGAACTGTTCGGTGGACACTTGGTGCAGGTTGAAACGCCACGTTGGCATGAAGAGCAGGTGCTGTGGCTCATGTGGCGTTCTGGTCAGGGCCTCGAAGCGGGGCAGCCCTGAGTTCAAGGTTTCGACGGGAGCAAGCTTGCGCAGATAATCGGCTTCGAGTTGGCCGGTGGCAACGAACACGTCGAAGTATTTGGAGAGGATCCAGTCGGTCATATCGTTCAACTGGATGCCGTGTTGTAGATACACAAAGCGGGAGTTCGCGAAGGACTTGCCCCGGTATCGGATGTTGTAGATCTGGGACGAAACTACCAGGTCCGAGATGAGGAACTTCTCGTAGAACTCAGTAGTGAAGATTGGGATCAGTTTGAAGCCCTTTGCTTGCAGCCTTTCCCAGTCCGGCGATTTTGGGTTCAACGCAAAGTACGCCTCTGTGTACTCCCCATGGTTCGCCCTGAAATATTCGTACAGGTGCTCAGCATTGTCGTCTGCCTGTAGCGGCCGATCAAAGAAGATCATGGTTGACGAGGGACTGATAGGTCGGCTGTAGAAGTCGTAGCTGGCAGCCCGTGAATAGCCAGGCCGTAGATCTCGCGGGCGATACGACTTCTCGATGACTACAGTGTCCCCGCCGAAATGCAATTCGTAGAGGGACGGCTGCGTCCCTTCCGTGGGCTGGCCTTCTCTGAAAGACAAATATGAGTCACTGGCGCTCAGTTGCTTGTAGAGGTGGGTGTCGGATTCCGGGTCAGAGAGCCAGCGAATCCAGGCCGCCTCCACCGGCTGCAACGGTTCAACGAACCGGAGCAGCTCCACGAGACGGTACGACCCAACCACATCACGGAGATTGGCCAAGGCAACCTGTGTCACCTTCCCAGCACGCATGCCGCGGAGGAACAGCGCAACATATCGCACCAGATGGAGACGGACCTCCTTCGAAGCCGTTGGAATCACTGGGACCAGCCGCGTGACATCCTCAGCTATTTGCAGGCCAATGGCGGATTTGGTGTCAGATGCAACTGAGAAGCCTGTAGCGACAGGCTTTACCGTTCCGATGGACCAGTACAGACGGTAACTGAGATACAGAGCCGAGCGGTCGACGTCGCCAATTGCTTCCAACGCGTCAGCCAGCCTGCGAGTGTTGAAAGCAACACCGAAAACGTCAGTGTCCCGGGCGTAGCGATGCGCGTCATCGATTTTGGTGGCTGCCACGTTTTTGGAGATCACGCCTGTGTACATGACCGGCTCAGCGAGATAGACCGTGCGCGGACGTAGGTAATCCAACATGGTGGTCATGTAGGTGGGGGCAAGCTGATGCGACGTCCTCATGAACACTATGTATTTGGTTTCGACAATTTCACTAAGCCGTGTGATTTTCTCCGTTGTGAGAGGTTCATCAACCTGGAGTATCAAGAACTGCGCTTCATACCGCAGCCTTGCGGCGATGAGTCTCCGGTACATCACGGACTCTCGGTCAACACCTCCGGGGGCCTCGAGGACGATGGTGACCAGGGGGATTGAGTCGGGCATTTGAGTCCTAGGGAATCGATGGCACGGAAGATCCCTTGGGCGCAGATCCCTCATGCCTACTTGTAGTTCAGATACACAGTGCGGACTCAAGCAGGATCGTGACGCGGATTGCTGGATTTCTGGACCGGCATGGACCGTGGTCTGTCGTGGAAAAGAGCCCTCGCTAGCAGTTGCCAGCCAATCCAAGGAACACATGTCCTTCCCGCTGACCAAGAAACGACCGCGGCCGAGCGACCACGTCGCGGCGGGAAGGGTCCGCAGAAGACCGCACGGAGTGTGCTTCTCGGCTTCGGGCAACGGTGCTCGTGGCCTGCCGCATTCGCGGAGCCTAGATTTTCAATCTGGCCCAAACGTTCAAGCTGGGACCACCAAGATCGAGTCCGCATTCCCTGATGCGTCCACCCGGCCGCCGAAACGGCAATGGGGGCGATGAACATCCTGGTCATGGGCAAGGCCAAGAGCCCGGACAGCGACCTGGATACCGAGGACACCGCAGCGACTGACCTGCGCAGGGACACGCTGATGCTGGCCCATATTCCTGCCGACCGGAAGAACGTGTTCGTGATTTACATCATGCGCGATCCCTGAGTGAACATCCCGGGTAAGAGTGAGGCCAAGATCAACGCACGAATGGCCTACGGCGGAGTTGCCCTGACGGTGCAAACTATCGAGTCGCCTTCCAGCAGCGCATCGATCAGGTGGCAATGGTGGACTTCGAAGGTTTCAAGGGGTTGACCCCCGCCCTTGGCAGGATTGAGGTCAACGGCAAAGCCCCGTTCTCCCCAGCAGACATGGCAGCGATTTCGGAGATCGGCGCGGCCATCGGGAAGGTTCAATTGGGCGCCTACGCAACGGCTAACAATCTCGGCAGCGGAAAATAACAGACTCCACACCGGCTCACTACCACGCTGGAAGATTTCTGAGACGTCGTCGTCGCGGGGCCTCCTGGCATAGCGACAGGACTCGTATTAAGGTTAGCCCGGTGGCTACGCGCGCTTGCCCTGTTTGGCTTCGACCTGATCCGGCACCTCACGGGTCTGTCGCAACGGGGTCGGGCCGCTGTTATCGGCCGCCGGACGGGAGTCGAACAAGTTTTCATTGGATTTACGACCGGTATTGGTCTTATGGCTCCCCCATACAAGTCTGTGACCGGGGCGCCAAGCACGCACTTGCCCCCTCACAAACAAAGTCATCCGCGAGACAACATGAGCCGCTGCGACTAACGTGCGATCGCCCACGTTACGACAAGTGCTGTGGTCACGGTGAGCAGCACAAAACCACTCAGCACAACGGCGCGGAGTCTCCGCTGGAAGGCGTCTTGCCGCAACTCTCTGGCGTCTCCAACTATGTGACCTTTGCTCATAGCGGCAAGACTACGTTCATCAGTGTTATGCGAGTGGTCGTAACGGCACCGCCGACGTTACGAGAACGAAAATTGTTCGTTTCATAAATCTCACTAGAGTCCCCCGAAACGGATCGGTCGGCGTTTTTCGCGCTGGCAACCACCTGCACATTGAGCACGAAGCTTCCTTCGCGTTACTTCAGTCGTGGCGAGCAACCTGATCTTGATTCGATGCCGAAGCTCAAACAGCGGCGCACCTGACCGTGGATGCGCGTTGGGATCACACCAACTCGATGAGTTCTGTTCATGCAGATGAAATACTTCGAGGCTTAGTATCCATACATGGTGATCAAACTACACACCACGTTCTGCGAAACGTGCGGCGTTGCGACACCCCATGTGACAACATTTACAGAGCAAATGACCGCTTCTCAACCAAACAGCACCGTAGTAGTAGCGGAGAGCTGCGTGCGTCACTTGGGTTCGCTCGACCGGAACGCACCGTGACATCACCGCCCACGGACCTGCATGTGTCGCTCCATTACGAACAAGAGAGCGAAGGCAGTCCGAGGTCTGACGGTATGATGTGACCAACCAAAGGAATATATTGCCGTTCTGGTGCATGCCGCTAGCAGAATCCAGGCATCTACAGGGGGAACCGGCTTGGATCTTCACGACTATCTCCGCATCCTGAGGAGAAACTGGGTTTTGGTCGTTGCAACGACTATGGCCGGTTTACTAATCGGTGGTGCTGCTTCAATCTTGGTGCAACCTACGTATAAGGCACATACGCAGCTATTTGTAGCAATACAAAGCTCCGGCTCTGTACAGGAAATGCAGCAAGGTAATACCTTCAGTCAGGCTCGTGTTCAGTCGTACGTCAAGACAATTCGTACTCCTGTAGTTCTCCAGCCTGCAATTGATGCCTTGGGACTCAGTCTCACAACCGACGAACTGGCAAAGAAGGTTGAAGCGGAGACTGAACTCAACACGGTACTTATCTCCATTTCCGTAACAGACACCTCCCCCGTCCAAGCCGCAGCAATCGCCGAGGCGGTGTCAAACAGTCTCATTAAGGCCGTCGAAACACTCGAAAAGCCAAAGACCGGCGGAGCTTCCCCCATCGGGCTTTCTATCATTACGCCTGCGCAGGCTCCCACGTCACCATCAGCTCCGAACACGCGGCTGAATCTCATTGCAGGGCTCCTCGGCGGAGCCATACTCGGCCTAGGTGGCGCTCTTCTACGAACGAAGCTCGACGATCGTGTCCGCGGCGAGGCGGACTTTAGGGATATCACGGACGTTCCTCTCCTTGGCGGCATCACGTTCGACCAGGACGCAACTAAGAAACCACTCCTCACTCAGGCACGGCACCAGAGCCCCCGGGCTGAGTCTTTCCGACAGCTCCGAACAAATCTTCAATTTGCCAACGTTTCCGGTTCGGCCAAGACAGTGTTGGTCACCTCGTCTCTTCCGGGCGAGGGCAAGACAACGACTTCAACCAACTTGGCTATCGCCCTTGCGCAGGCCGGCCAGTCAGTATGTCTTGTAGATGGCGACCTACGGCGACCCATGGTCGGCGAATATTTGGGGCTGGACCGAAACGCGGGGCTCACAACGGCTCTGCTCGGCCAAACCGATGTTGGCGATCTGCTGCAGCCTTGGGGAGATGACAACCTCTATGTCCTGACATCGGGGCAAATTCCACCCAACCCAAGCGAGTTGCTCGGTTCCACCGAAATGAGTCACGTGCTGACGCGTTTGGAGGAAACTTTCGACACAGTCATTATCGACGCCCCGCCACTTCTGCCAGTAACCGATGCTGCCGTCCTCTCACAGCACGTTGGTGGTGTATTGCTGGTTGTCGGAGCTCAGAAAGTTCAACGAAGCGACCTGGCAAAGTCCCTGAATGCGCTGGAGATGGTGGGAGCCAACCTTCTGGGCGTCGTGCTGAACCGGTTGCCCGTCAAGGGGCCGGATGCCTACGCATACAGCTACTACTCTCATGACGAAAACGTGCTCAGTAATGCCGAAAACGGCGTACAGCGCATGCCGGTGTCCAAGGAGACACGCCGCGGGCAGAAGGAGCATCCTGCAACATACGAACTTTCGCAACGCAGCTCTTAGCCGATCACACGGAAATGTCTGAAGTGGGCAAGTCCTAACAGTTGCCACTTCTCATTATTCAGCCCTCAGAGCCCGCGATACATGCCTCGACTCAGAACGGCATGTTTGCTCGCTGATCCAAGTGAGTAAAGGAACCGGGGGCTCTACGTTGGCGTCGTTCTCACTCACACCCCGGGGGAATCAATGAAAATTCTGTTCCCAGACAGAATCGTAAATCGCCATGTTGGCGGAAATACAACTTACGCGCGGCAACTGAGAACTGGTCTGGCCGAGCGTGGAATTGATACAGGCGTAATTCCAAGTGGACCACATGCTGTCGCAACCATGATGTTGGAGAGTGTTTGGGCAGTTCTCCCGCGCTCTGCCTCGGTCCTCCACTACTCGGCGGATACCGGACCACTCATACGTACGGTAGGGCCATCCGTAGTAACCGTGCACGGAGTTGCGAGTCGGTGGACTGCTGTAGCCAGAAGCCCAAGACAAGAGGCCCAGTGGCGCTACAGGGTTAAGAAGGCCATCCAGTGTACAAACGAAGTGATCACAGTCTCCGAGTCCTCGGCCGACGACATTGCTGAAGTCTTCTCCGTCGACCGGGATTTGATCAAGGTTATTCACCACGGAATTGACAGCGCAGCATTCAGTATGCCTGCCACGCTATCTGAGGAAACAGGCGCCAAGATTCCGGAGCGCTTTGTGCTCTACCTTGGAAATATTGAACCCCGCAAGAACATCATCGAGCTTGTGCGGGCTTTCGAGACCCCGGAAATCCGAGCCCTTGGGCTCCAGCTGGTAATAGCGGGACGTCCTGCCTGGAACTTCGACTCAGCAATGCAGATCATCATGTCGTCGCCTGCGGTTAACTATGTGGGCTTCGTGAGCGACGAGGACAGAATTGCACTCATGCAGAAATGCGCTTTGTTTGTCTTTCCAAGTCTCTATGAAGGGTTTGGCTTCCCTGTTCTGGAAGCCATGGCAGCAGGAGCTCCAGTAGCTACGTCTCGGCGAGGTTCCTTGGCGGAAGTGGCGGGACCCGCATGGGAGCTAGCCTCTCTTGACGCGGAAGGAATTGCATCCAGCCTGGTTCAAGCGTTGTCCAACGATAGCTGGCAGGCAGACGTCCGTGCACAAGGTCGGACCTGGGCATCAAAATTCACTTGGTCTAGAAGCATCGACAGCCACCTTCAAACTTATGAACGATTGGTGCAAAATTGAAAGTTCTCGTGCTTCACGCGTATAGCGCGACAAACGCTGGTGACGGGTTGCTGGTCGAGGAAACCATCGGTTTGTTGAGAGAAGCGTTCGTCGCATGCGATATTACGGTCGCGGCACTGCATCCAGGTACTTTCGACCTTCCAAGCGTCACGGTTATCGACGCCGCGCCAAGCTGGAAGGGCTTCTCAAGGGACTTCCGAAGGACACTCAAGTCACTGTCCAGCTTCGATCTTGTCGTTGGCGTAGGCGGGGGATACATTCGCGCCGGGCATCCGGTCGAGGCATTGAAAATGGCGGTTACGCATGGCTATCAACTGATGAAAGCCAGTCGAACCTCCGTCCCCGTCGTCTACCTGCCGCAAAGTATCGGGCCTTTGCGTTTTGGCGTTCTTCCTTGGGCGCAATACTTCCTGAGACGAATCAACAGAGTCTACCTTCGGGACGACCGCAGTATCACCGAGCTTAAACTGGATAATGCCGTGAGGATCCAGGATCTGGCGACCATGACCGGGGAGTACGTGGATCGCGCCGATCATTCTGTAAATCCAAAGCCGGTCCTAAGTGTTCGTGCTGTACGTGGAAATATCAGCAACCCTGTCAAAGACTTGGCGGTAGCTATCGGTAGCTTTGACGGCTACGTTCAGAGCCGGGGCGCGGGTAACGACGATACAGCCGCCATGTCTTCCCTCGGTCCCGAAACAACACTCTCACGTGAACAGCTGCTCAGCTCAAGAGGCCAACGCAGAGTGGTTATTGCAGTAAGACTTCATGCTGCCCTGATGGCAATAAACGCAGGGCATTGGGTCGTGCACCTTGCCTATGAGCGTAAAGGCTTCGGCGCATTTGACGATCTTGGTTTGCCTGATTACGTGTTCAACGTCAATTCATTCGATGTCGATGAAGTCCGGTCTCTTGTCGAAGGCCTGCTACACGATCCGGACCGCCGACTGGAATACGACAAACGGCTTAAGGCATCGCGCTCAGGCGCTACAGCGGCCCGTTCGCGGCTAATCGGTGAGATCCAACAGCTCGCAAAAGCATAGGGGGCAAAATGTCGAATGAAGATACAGACTCTTCCGTTGAGGGGTTGGTGTCTGGGACCTTGGCTGTGGTCATCCCTGCATTCCGTGCTCGGGCAACCATAGGTACTGCGATCTCGTCGGCGTTCGCCAGCGGCGCCCGCGAGGTAATTGTTGTTGACGATGGCTCTGACGATGGCACGGACGTAGCAGCCGAACAAGCGGGCGCCGTTTGTATTCGACAAAAGAATTCAGGTGCAGCGCAAGCTAGAAGTGCAGGCGCACGCGCCGTGTCGGCAAAATACATCGTCTTTTTGGACGCGGACGACCAGCTTATCCCCGACGGCGTGCGCCGATCAGTCGAAGCCATGGAGCAGGACTCTCAGCTCGCTGTTGCGGCCGGCACAGTCGTGGGCTTAACCACGCAAGGCGCGGAGCGCCAGTTCCCCGTACGATTTAGCCCGGTGACGACCGAAACCCTCCTGACCGTCGGTCACGGCCCATGGCCACCCTGCGCCGCAGTCGTACGTCGATCGGCGTATGAAGAGTCCCAAGAAATTCTCCCCGCGGCACTGAAGCCTCGGTTCGCCGAGGACTATGAAATGCTGATCCGGCTATCCATGGTGGGCGGCATAGATGTGAGGAGCGACCCTACCTGCCGCTATAGCTTGGCTGGCGGGAAGTCTGTGGTGTCCGCGATCGATGCCATCGAGTCCAAAGAGGACATCCGTCGACACTACGCGTCTCACCTAGGACTCAAGATCCAGGAAATGTCTCCCAAAGATCGAGAAATGGCCGCTCTGGTCCGCGTCGCGCGCGCGCAGTGGTCGTCAGGGAAACGGCTTTCTGCCGGAATTACAATACTTGCTTGGATCCTGAAAGATCCTGGCACGGCCTTGAAGAAACTGAAGGGACGTCCATGGAAGCGGAACTGAGCCAGGACAGCGGTGTGCGTCCGATGGCGGCGCCCACCGAGAGCACGACTCAAGCAACAGCGTCGGCCAAAGTTTTCGTCTGGGCGACGGGTCAAGACGACAACATCGGTGATTCGCTCCTTCGCCGCGCATATCTGGATTCGCTCCGTCGACTCGGATCTCTGCAAGTGTGGACGGGTCCGGCATCCAGCGGCTTTCTATCGGGGTTGGGATTGATCCCCGCTGATAAACCGTTTAGGTCCTTTGGAGATTGGTACCGGGCCGCCCTTGGGAGCGCACTTTCCCAGCCCACGTTTGTAGCCATGAACGCTGGCGAGGTACCGGTCTCCCGGAAGGGCGCGGCCAGGCTTTCGGCGCTGACGCTATTGGCATTCGTCTGTCGCGTGCGCGGCGGTGGGGGCCTGTGGGTCGGTGCCGGAGTGCCGTCCAGCAGGCCAGGCCTCGTTCTGGCCTACAAGGCCGCAGCATCAGCTTGCGCCTTCGTTCGTTGGCGTGAGGAGGGCTCAGAATCGATAGTTTCAAGTCGGGGCACCTCACCCGACTGGGCTTTCGCTCTGGGCTCCAACATTTCAGATTGGCTGCCGCCCGACTCCAGAAAAGAACTGGCCGTGGTTCTTCGTGGTGATCGTCAAATGCCCTCGCCCGAATGGATAGCTTGGATCCAATGTCTCATCAATACAACGGGGCTCCATGCAACGCTAGTCGTTCAAGTGAAGCGAGACGAGGCCAGGGCTGCGCACCTCGCGGCGCTCTTAGGTGCCGATGTTCTGGCTTGGAACCATGAAGATCACGCCGCTCAAGAAGATGCCGTACGGAGCCTTTACTCGCGGTGCCGGCTGGTAGTTGGCGACAGGCTCCACGGCCTTATCGTCGCGGCAACTGAAGGCGCAGTTCCCCTCGGATGGGTTGAATCTTCCAAAGGAAAGGTGGGCCGGCATTTTCACGTCGTTGGCCTTGACTGGGTGGGAGAGCACGAGGGCGTCCCGGCTGCAGCGCTACCTATTCCTACCCTGGAGGAACTAGACCGTCTCGCCAAGCAGCTCGCGGGCGCAGTGCAAACTGCACGCGAAAATCTGGCGGAAACTTCAAATGGTATTCGGCAGACCCTTCCGGCGAACACTAGAGCGTCCAGCAAAATTTGACACAGGGGTTTGCCGGAGACAGGACCGACCAAATGACAACCGACGAAATAGCATCGCGCAACTCGAGACGCAACCAGCAACTCGGGCAGCAGGCCGTCCGAGGGGCGTCCGCGACCATCGCGGGGCAGCTCGTTCGCCTCGTTGTCCTACTCGCCTCCACGGTCATACTTGCCCGGCTTCTCTCACCCGCCGACTTTGGCCTCGTAGCCATTGTGATGAGCCTAGTGGCGCTGGGAGAGCTCTTCCGGGACTTCGGTCTCTCCATGGCTGCGGCACGGACTGCACGCCTAACGCACCGTCAGATGTCCAACCTCTTCTGGATCAATACAGTCTTCGGCTTACTTTTGGCGGTGGCTGCATACCTTCTATCAGGGCCGATCGCGCTGCTTTTTTCACAACCCGAACTAAAGAACATCGTCATCGGGCTGTCGTTTACGTTCGTATTCTCAGGATTCTCGACGCAATTTCGCGCACGCATCAACCAGAAATTAAGGTTTAAGCGGCTCGCGATTGTCGACACGGCTCCAGCTTTGGCGGGCCTCATGGGCGCGATCGTATATGCACTGCTTTTCACTCCGGACTACTGGGTCCTCGTCGTCCAGCAGCTCGTCGTTGGTGTCGTTGGCATGCTGCTCGCTGTAGCTCTCTCGGGGTGGTGGCCAGGATGGCCGTCACGTCGAACCTCAATCCGCGATGTACTCAGTTTCGGACTCGGAGTTTTCGGTTCGCAAGCAGTGGCGTACGTAACAAAGAATGTCGACAACTTGTCACTGGGCTATTTCTGGGGACCCAGTGTTCTGGGTGTCTATGGGCGGGCGTATCAGTTGCTTATGTTGCCACTGAGCCAACTGGCTGCTCCACTCACACGGGTGGCCGTCCCGGTGCTGACTCGCGTGGCAAATGACAGGGTCCGGTTCAATCGATTCCTCCTCGAAGGACAGCTGGTCGGCGGAGTCGGCTTAGGAATCATCTATGGCATTGCTTGCGGGTTGGCTTTTCCGCTCGTGTTTCTCGTTTTCGGCGAAAATTGGATGGGAATGGTTCCGATCCTCCAGGCTCTGGCGGTGGGTGGCGTCTTCCGCGGACTGAATCAAATAACTTTTTGGATCTTCCTTGCGAAGGACAAGACTGGAGCTCAGTTTCGGTTCTTCCTCGTCTCGCAGCCGATCATCATCGCCTTCATGCTTGGAGGCATGCCATGGGGCGCCTTGGGAGTGGCAATTGGTCATTCGATAGGGTACTTCTTCAACTGGATAATATCGCTCTGGTGGTGCGGGAGAGTGACTGACACAGAGATGGGACCCCTTCTAAGAAACGGCCTCAAGTCCATTTCGATTTGCGTCGCACCGATAACCGTCATCGGCATCCTGAGCTCAGCATTCATCCAGAGCCCTTGGCTCGCACTCACCGTGGGCGTGCTCGGAATGATTCTGTACGGATCACTCGCATATCTCGTGTTTCCTTTCGTGCGGGCCGTCGCCCAATCCGGACGAATGGTCGCAAGAAAGGCTCGTCGATGAAATCAGGAAGAAACACGCCTCATCCGGGCTATAGCCACTCAACGTATGTACGCCGTAGCACTAACACGTTCGGGATTGCCAAGGTCGGCAAAGGCGAAGCACCCAGCAAAGCTAGAAGTTCGCTGGGCAGTGTGGTCTGGATTGCCATCGGCGGGATTATCCCCGTCTATCGGTTCGTCGCGGAGGCCGGCTTTAGCTGGCTTCCACAGGCAATTATCCTGCTTCTTCTGCTTCTTCTTTTGGTTGGTCGAGTCCGCGCGTTACCTCACACGATTGCGTGGGTGGCTTGCGCCGTCGCCATTCTAGCGGCAGGTGCTATTTCAGGAACTTCCAGCGACCTTTCCGCCAGCCTTCGCGCCGCCGTCGGCTTAGCCGTCTTGGTCGGCGTAGCCCCTTTCGTGCTGAATTACTACTTTCAGTCGTCCCGGTCCTTTGGCCCGCGCATCGCGAACGCCTTCTTGTGCGTTCAATCCGTATCTGCGGTTGCAGCCCTCGCTCAAGTTGCAGGACTAAGCGTATTTGGCGCTGCGGCAAATAGTGGACGGGCAAACGGACTTGCCGGACATCCAAATGTTCAGGGACTAATGTGCGTCATTGCATTAGTGCTATTGGTGGCAATGTTTCGATCGACGCAAGGAACGCTCAGAGCGGCTGTTATTCTCGCGGCAATGGTCAATGCTGGAGCGCTGGTAGCCACCGGAAGCCTCAGCTCCTTGTTGTCGCTCGCAGCGGCGACCGTGGTGCTGATTGTTGTGTATCGCGCTGCCATCCGAAGCATCGTTTTGGGCGTCATAGTCCTGGCGGGCACCGCCGTTGTGCTCATGGCGGCCGGCTTCGATCCGACGGCGGTCTTGGCTCCTGTGAATCACCGCATCGACGTCGTTACTGGCGAATCCGTGGGAGTAGCATCTCTCGGCATACGCCAGCAGACGTATGCTTTTGCGTGGGAATACATCCAGAACGACCCGCTAGTGGGCGTAGGAATGGACTCTACCAATCAGGGCACATTCAACGGTGTGACGGTGGTGCACAACTACGTTTTGCATGCGTGGTATCAAGGCGGCCTCGCGTTGCTCTTGGCCATGGCCGGAGTGACACTGCTTGTCATCGGGCGGGTGGTTCGAACAATGATGACCGGCGCTAAGGGGCCAGAATCAGCCATTATGGCAGCCGTCATCGTATATGCCCTGGGATCGGCTTTCTTCGATCAGCAGCAATATTGGATCCCTCTGATCCTGGCCTTTGTGGCTTCGTACTACAACGGCAGGGCTGCCATACCAGCAACAACGAATGACAACCGCCTCAACCAGCAAGCACGGATCCGTAGAGGCCGTTTTGCCGGGACCGGAGCCTGACGGCAGACCGTTGGCGGCACTTTGCGAAGCTCGGCACTGGATCGAAGCTCACAGGTCTCTCGCGAGTTGATTCGAGTTTCCCGTTCCTCACCACACGAAGAAACCCATGGACATCCGTCGATCGGAAACTCATCCTGAACGGCGCGCAAGGCATTCACGATGAGCGCCCTTGGTGCCCCAGAACCCTGCGAATATCAAAGAAACAATTGGAGGAAATGCCGGTGATCCATGCGGGGGCCTTCACAGCAGAGTTTTACCTGGGCGTACGATCCATACGGGCCGCAATAACAGACATTCTGGCAGCGGAGTTCGGGATTGTTTAGCCAGCAAGAAGCGCAGGGCCCTACGTAACATTGGGGAGCTCCTGCTCTTTCTGTTTACGCGTTTTGGGCGCTCTGCGTCGCGCTGACTGGCGCCTCTTCTTCAGCCAAACAACAACAGGCGAGAAGAACACCAGATACAGAAGCACGTACTGGCTGAAATCAATTCCAAGGGAGAGATAAACGCCCATATGGAATGCAAGCAGCGCCACGAGTCCGAGACGGAAAAGCGTCGGAAACAGCACTGCGACAATGAGCCAGCCCTCCGCGAGGATCGTCGCATAGTCCATGAATTTCCAGAAGACATGACTGTCAAACGCGAAGACAACGTCTACCATCGGTCCCAATTTTTCGCCCTCAGCCAGGTCTCGAGCGATGAATCCACGGCTAGCTTCTTTGGCCGGATCAAGCCAACCGGCAACAGCCTTTGGGAGCGCCGCCGTGAACAGCGCGTACGCCACAGTGACTGCCCACAGTAACATGGGGAATCCTTGGGAGTCTCGAGCCCGCCCCCTTCTGGCGTCGAGCGAAAGCGCGGCCCCCCAGCCAGCGAAAGCCATGAACACCGGGAAGAGCTCATACAAGATGAAGTGGTCTAGCTTCCCGAAGGAGTGCGTCACCCCCGCGCCCACAACCATCACTATGGTTAGGGCGATGGAGGCTGGGAACGTTTTGAAGCCGAGCAGGACGACCGCAGCGAGAACGGCCCGTGCAACCTCTAGAGCGACCATGAACCATAGGTCGGGCGCTGCCGTCATCCAGGAGAACAGCCCGGGCCGAGGCTGGAACAATGCCGCTGGAACCTCCGCCGTCCACGTGTAGTTCACAGGGAAGATCAGCACGTGCAGCGCGAACAGTATGCGGATGATGCCTAGGTAGAGCGGCTGGGCGCGGTAGGACTCTGCGCTCCGGTTCACCCATTTGGCCGCGAAGTCTGTGACCCTACTCAAAATGACACCACGGTTGTCACGCAGGGCTTAGCGTTGACTACTTCCGCATTACGAACATCAACGGAGGCATCTTGCCAGCAAATCTCGACGAACGCAGGTTCCCTCCCCGTTCCAATGGCTTTAGCGTTGTCACGTAGCCATCCACGGGTGACCTCATCGATGGGCTTACCTGGCTTGAATGCAAAAGTGAGGGACGGGCGTGTAGCTGAGAACCGGACACCGTCCATGATCTCGGAGACTTTGGGGGTGCGAATTGTACCGTCCTTATAAGTCACCGTGATATGGACCATCTGGCTCGGAAATAGGCCAGATCGTGAGGGTGCAGCACCAAACGAAGGCATCCGAACGGCCGGATATGGTTCCGGCTCAATGGCGAAGGAGTAGGCTCCCTGGGCCACCAGCAGCGTGCAGAAGACTGCGAGTGCGGTCAGTTTTCTTTTGGCTAGTTCGGGAGCCGGCATGCATCCGTCCCCCCTGGCATTGCGTGACGGTTCTTTGCAATGACCTTGTACACGCGAGCAGCAACAAAATGCACGCCCGGGAGCAGAATAAATCGACCTGCCAGTTGCCAGCCGGAGCCCTTGGTAATAAGTGCTTGGGCGATGGCCGACTCAGCCCCGGCCGTCACGACACCATCGTCCGCCCAGTAGGCGGCTGCTTCCACCATCTCCTCGGTAAGCCCGAGGGCTTCAAGATCTCGGATACTCTGCCATGACTTGATGCTGACTTTACCCTCGCCTGCCAGCCATTTGGCTGAGCGGGTACAGAAGCCACAGTCGGCGTCATAGATTAGCGTGCGCTCCAGCGCGACATCCCCCATAGTCATGCCCTTATGATAGGCGATATAGATGACACGCCAAGTTCCGATACGTAACAGCAGCGTTTCACCGGTGAGTTACGCCCTTATGCACGCCGACTCCATTCCATGCACATTTAGCACCGTTGGCTACACTTGAACACTTTGCGGGGGAACGCGAGCGGCACTGATCCCATTTCAATACTCGGATCGGACGTCTTGTGCTCCTAACGAGTCGGATCATATGCCTCATAGTCAAAGACCTCCAACAAGCGTTGACCATGACCAATCGATGGGGTGCTTACTTGGCCACATTAATTTGATCGGTCAAAGACTCCGGACTCTACGTCGTTACGGGAACCCTTGAGTCGTAAAGGCCGCGTAGTGCTTTCGCTTGCTCAACATCATTGCAATGCTCCAAAGCTGACGCAACAGAACGGACCATTGCATGGCGAACTGACGCCGACTGCAGTTCCGGCCAAGCCCTGACTAGATCGTCGGGCGAATTAATAAGCAACGGGATGTCGACACCCGTGAAAGCAGAAATGTCCCGAGCCACAATCGGTACACCCATGGTAGAGGCCTCCAACACAGCGATCGGGAAGCCCTCCCACTTTGCTGAATGAATGTAAACGTCTGCAACTTTAAAATTGTCCAAGACGCCGCTCCGTGTCAGCCATCCTGTCGTGGCGATTCCTGCAGTCGCAAGCATGAGCTCCATATCAGGCTCGCCACCGCCAATCCAGGTCGCCTCAACGTCGTAACCCGCATCTCTGAGGGCAACAACACAGTCGCGGAAGAACATGGGATCTTTCTGAGGTCCCAAGCGTCCAGCGCCAACCACGCGCATGATCCGGCCCGACGGAATGTGCACGTCGCGGACGGGGATATCGCTGGAAACGACATTGGGTACGTGTACGGTCTTTGCCGATGTCAAGGGCCAGTTTGAAAGCTCTTCCTCGCGCTGCGAGCAAGCCGCAAATGCCGTCGTATTGAATGCAAACATCCACTCCAGCGCCCAGAAAGCAGATCTTTGAACGATGCCAGTGTCGCGCCGCTCAAAGCCGTAGCAATGGGGCGTGTACACGATGGGGCGTCGAGGACTCTTTGCTATTGCCGCGCGAACGTAAGCGCCGGCGAAACTTGAGTGAGCATGAACTACAGCATCTGGGTGATTCCGCAGGAAACGCCGCAAGTCCGCGATCCTCCGAAGATGACCTGACACTAGCCGGGTCACCGATGCAAATTCACTAATATCCGATGCCTCAATCGGCGCATCTGTCCGAGGTGCATACACCAGGTGGTGCTCAGCAAAAGGATAATTGCGGCAGTAGTCCCGTATGGCAGCCGCCACACCCCCGCCGAAACTTTCTGTCACATGCACTACTGGGCGCACGCGTGCGTCACCGATCGATTCAATCTTTGTCCCCAGCCCCATATCACCAATATAGAGCATCCACATAACTTTTAGACCACTGTACAGCCAAGGAACATTGAATGACTTTGTTGTCACATGACCGACACATGTTGTTCACAAGGTCACGCCCTGGCAGGAACCGCCCCGGACTTATTTGCACACGTTGGCATAGATCAGCGATTATTACCCCAAGAGCCTGCTTACTTGTAGCCAGGGCTCCGCTTTGTATGGCAGTTTGCCGTCGAGGATGCTAAAGCAACGTGTTCACCTAGAGAGCCCGAGCTGAAAACCGCGACCTTGGCCAAAGACTATTGGGGACTAGATGACATCGAGTCAAGACACGGACTGGCGGGGCAGGGCCTCGCGCGTTCTCGCCGTCGTAGATGCGGTTGTCGTAGCTTGGGCTGTTACCGGAGCTTTTGTTCTTCGCTTCGGAATCGACAACGGTTTGAGCACTTCGGGCAACGACGCAGCCTATGTCTGGATTTCTGCGGTTCTGGCAGTCGCTTGGTGGGTGATGTTAGGAGCATGGACGAGCCGCCATCATCGGGTTCTAGGATCCGGCGCTGAGGAATACAAGCGTGTTGCAGCCGCCTCACTTTGGCTCTTTGGTGCCATTGCCATATTTTCATACGCTTTCGGGATTGATACCGCCAGAGGGTACGTAGGTGTGGCCCTCCCTGTCGGTCTCGGTGGACTGCTAGTGGCCCGTTGGCTCGTTCGCCAGCATTTACACTTGGACCGTCAACGCGGCAACAGCATGAACCGCCTTTTGCTGGTCGGCGGGCAGGGCGCTGTTGCTCACCTTGCGGCCTCGCTCATGAAGTCGAAGCACGCCGGCTACCTTCCTGTGGCAGCATATTCCCCGGGCACGGTTGAGCTACAAACCCACGAGGCATCGTCGGGATTGCCAATTCTGGGCACTAAGCCCGATCCAGAACTCATTCTGAAGGCAATCGAATCTTGCAAGGCCGACGCAGTCGCCGTGTCCGCGGGCGTTCAGCTAAATCCCCAATCGCTTAGGCACCTTGGATGGGAATTGGCATCCAGGAACATCGGACTCATCATGGCTCCAGCTCTCACCGATATCGCAGGGCCCCGCATCCACACCCAGCAAGTCGCCGGACTGCCTCTGATACACGTTACGACCCCAACGCTTGAAGGCGGGCAGCAGGTAGCTAAACGACTATTCGACATTGTGGTCTCCGGAATGCTCATCGTTCTGGCGTCTCCACTCATGCTCGTAATCACATTGCTAGTGAAGATCAGTAGCAAGGGTCCTGTCCTGTTCAGGCAGGACCGCGTGGGCATGGAAGGTGCTCAGTTCCAAATGCTGAAATTCCGATCAATGATCGTTGATGCAGAGGCACGCCTTGCGGAGCTCCAGGATCAGAATGAGGGTAGCGGTCTGCTTTTTAAAATCAAGGACGACCCCCGGATCACCCGAGTTGGACGCTTTCTCCGTCGGTACAGTTTGGATGAGCTACCGCAGTTGTTCAACATACTTGGCGGGTCCATGAGCTTGGTAGGACCTCGTCCACCTTTGCCTCGCGAAGTGGAAGCCTACGAGCACGACGTGCGTCGACGCCTCCTAGTTAAACCAGGGCTAACAGGGCTCTGGCAAGTCAGTGGCAGATCCAATTTGTCTTGGCAAGATTCAATTCGTCTCGATCTTTACTACGTCGAAAATTGGTCCCTTGCCGGAGACTTGGTGATCATTCTCCGCACAGTCCGCGCCGTATTCCGTAGTACTGGCGCCTATTAATCTCTCCCGCACAACGCAGTCACTGCGAAAGGAACTAATTCACATGCGTATTTCAGTTATCGGCTGCGGTTATCTGGGTGCTGTGCATGCCGCTTGCATGGCAAAACTCGGCCACGACGTCATCGGTATAGACGTTGACGAACGGAAGATTGCGGAACTGTCATCCGCTAACGCGCCCTTTTACGAACCTGGGCTGGACGCACTCCTCAAGGATGTCCAGGAAACGGGCAGGCTTGTCTTCACCACCGACTTGGCGGCATCGGCCGGAAGCGATGTCCACTTCATTTGCGTCGGCACACCGCAGAAGAAGGGTGAGAATGGCGCCGATCTCACCTACGTCGATGCCGCAGTTCGGGGACTTGTTCCATATCTCGCGCCCGGCCAAGTCATAGTGGGCAAGTCGACTGTTCCGGTTGGAACCGCTGCCCGCCTGGCAGATTTGGTAACCGAGCACGAATCCGAAGCGCATCTGGTTTGGAACCCGGAGTTCCTCCGCGAGGGCCACGCAGTGTCCGATACGCTACAGCCGGATCGATTTGTTTATGGGGTTTCGGACGGCTCCGAGGATCACCCATCTATTGCTGTTCTGGACGAGGTATATGCAGCTTCTCTCGCAGCAGGTACACCAAGACTGGTCACAGACTTACCGACTGCCGAGTTAGTGAAGACTGCTGCAAATTCTTTCCTTGCAACGAAAATTTCCTTCATTAATGCCATGGCAGAACTCTGCGAAGCTGCTGGTGCGGACGTGACGCGTCTCGCCGACGCCATCGGCATGGACGATCGCATTGGCCGTAAATTCCTCAATGCAGGCATCGGCTTCGGCGGTGGTTGCCTGCCCAAGGACATCCGTGCCTTTATGGCGCGGGCGGGAGAGCTCGGCGCCGACCAGGCGTTGACGTTCCTTCGTGAAGTAGACGCCATCAACATGCGGCGCCGCACGCGAGTGGTGGAGCTCACACGTGAGCTTTGCGGGGATGGACTACTTGGAAAGCGCATCACTGTTCTGGGTGCTGCCTTCAAACCTGAGAGCGACGATGTCCGCGATTCACCGGCTCTGAGTATCGCAGCCCAATTGCAGCTTCAGGGTTCTGTGGTGACGGTTACCGATCCGAAGGCACTTTCTAATGCTGCCCGACGATTCCCCGAGCTTCACTACGTAACGGACCTCGACACCGCCGTCCAGAGCGCAGACGTAATTCTGTTGCTGACGGAATGGCAACAGTATCGAGAACTGGACCCACACCAGCTCAGGCAAAGCGTGTCTACCCCACGAATACTCGACGGGCGGAACGTTCTGGACCCGGAAAAATGGCGAGCGGCGGGATGGCAATACCGCGGACTTGGAAGGCCGTAGTCCATGAAACGAGAAACAAAGGGAAAGCTCCCAAGCCGGGAACGCACAAAGACCTCGCGGTCCAAAGCCATGATCCGGCGGCGCCGGATGGTAGTTGGAATTTGGGTTGCCGGCATCTCAGTGATACTTATAGCGTCCGCCGCGTGGATCGGCTACAAAGCAACAATCGTCAGGAATGAACTGGCGACCGCCACACAGTTACTGCCGGATTTGAAGAAGGAGATCGCGGGCAACGACGCCGTAGCGGCGACGGCCAGCGTCAAGTCACTCGTAGAACACACCAGTGCCGCACGTGAAGCAGCCTCCGACCCGCTATGGAAAGCCGCTTCGGCTTTACCTTGGATTGGCCCGAACTTACAGGCAGCGGGCGAAGTCGCGATGACAGCTGACGACGTTGCGCGGTTGGGCGCTGTGCCATTGGTCAATGCTTTTCAGTCCCTGGACTGGGGGGCACTAACTCCCACGCCTTCCGGAATGGATTTGGAACCTTTGAGGTCGGCAACACCCCGAATTCAGGCTGCGGCTCATGCCGTCCGTGAGTCAACGCAGCGTTTGAATAACATCGAAGCTGAGACTCTTCTTCCGCAGATCGGCGAGCCGCTTGTAAAAGCTCGTGAGCAACTTGCCGGTCTCAGTAGGGACCTTGACTCCGCGTCTAACGCCTCCATCCTGGCGCCAGCAATGCTTGGGGCCGACTCTCCGCGCCGCTATCTCCTCCTTATGCAGAACAATGCGGAGTCCCGTGCAACGGGTGGCATTCCGGGCGCCTTGGCTGTTCTCAACGTGACCAAAGGAAACCTTCAGCTTGAGTCGCAAACTAGCGCTACGGCGCTAGGCGCTTTTGTTCCACCTGTAACCATAGACCTCGAAGAACAGGCTATCTATTCAGCTCGTGTCGGGAAGTACATGCAAGATGTCAATCTCACACCGGACTTCACGACTACAGCGGTGACCGCACGTGCCATGTGGGAGAAACACACCGGTGTACGCCTTGACGGTGTGCTATCCGTCGACCCAGTCGCCCTGAGCTTCATCCTTGAGGCCACTGGACCAGTACAAATCACCGATCCGGTAGTTCAGCGCGTTGGAAGTAAACTTCCAACGCAGTTGACTAGCAAGAATGTCGTTCAGACCCTCCTGTCTGATGTCTATGCGAAGATCGAGAACCCAGACTTACAGGACGTGTACTTTGCTGGGGCAGCTAAGGAGATCTTCGCTGCGCTCTCGACTGGCAATAGCGACCCTAAGAAGCTGATGGACGCAATCTCCAGAGGCGTGGGCGAACGGCGTATTCTCCTGTGGTCCGCCAACGACGAAGAGCAAGCCAAAATTGGGCAGTATCCACTCGGGGGAATGGTCTCCGGTACTGCCGTATCCCCTACACAATTCGGCATCTACTTCAATGACGGCACGGGCGCGAAAATGGACTACTGGGTCAAACGGACCGTTCAAGTTGTCAAAGACTGTACCCGAGACGGATACCGTGAAGTGACTGTCCGGGTTACGAACACAAACACCGCACCGATCGATGCTGCGAGCTCTCTGCCCAGGTATGTAACGGGCGGCGGGGTATATGGTGTCCCCGCTGGCTCGGTGCAAACCAACGTTGTCGCATACGGACCGGCACAGTCAAATATTGACACCGTTGTCAAAGACGGTGAAAAGATTCCATTCGCTGCGCAGCGTCATGGCCAACGAGCTGTCGGTACAGCGACGATTCAGCTTGCCCCCGGGCAAAGCACTAACGTTGACTTCAATTTTGGCCACATCGTCCAGCATGCTGAACCCGAAATAGTTGTCACGCCAACAACACAGCCGGTCAAGGAAGTCATCAAGGCCGCACCAGCCGCATCCTGTGAATAGAACAAGACCAGCTCGTTAATCTTTTGTAACGGGTTTGGATTTTCTTTGCTGAGAGTACCCCTGAAATGGTAAGTTCTACATGGGCAACACATGAGATTTCACCATAAGGTCACTCAGGGCCTCGGAAATCTCCAACATCACACGTGGTAACCAAATCGGGTCTCAGGGGGACACAAATGAAGAAATCTCTTGCAGCGCTTACGCTCGCAGGTTCCATTGCACTTGTCGGCGCAGTTCCGGCCGTCGCGACCAACTACCCAGCACCCAACTCCAGCGTTGCAGTTTCCGACGCATCCGTTGCACCGGGTGAAACATTTATCTTTAGCGGCACAGGTTTTACTCCGTTTGAAGGAATTACCATCACCGTCACACCGATCGGCACGCCTGCAGCTAGCGGCGGTAGCGTTTCTGCCGGTAGCCTGTCCGTCTCAGGTCGCATTCCGCTGGCACCTTCAACTTTGGGTGCTGTAGCTGACGCAAACGGGGCTTTCGCAGCTCCCGTCGCAATCGACACTCCGGGGACATACGCCCTGACTGCTAGGGGCAACTCGTCAGGCCACACTGTTGGTCCTGTCACCGTCGTAGTGGGTGGTACTGCCCTTTCCAACACAGGCGGAAATGCAGGCACAGGTACGGGTACAAGCCTGGCCAACACCGGTGGGGTTCCGCTGGCGAACACTGGCGCCGACTCCAGCCTGATCCTCTGGTCCATCGTGGGCGCAGGGGCACTGGCAGCCGGTACCGCATCCGTAGTGGTAGCCCGCCGCCGCGCAAAGAACTCTGGCGCTTCGGCCTAAAGCACGACGCTTCAAACCTCGGGTGGCTTGTCGACGAAGATGTTTCGTCGATAAGCCACCCTTTTCTGTTTTCGCGTTCCTGATCCAAGAGCTTCTGTGATATTCATATGATTATGGGGCGACATTGGCGTAGGCGACGGAGGCATTTCGAGCTACGTTTGCCCTCATACCGCTTACCGACGCTGCCCCAGGAATTTTCCCAATACGTTCTCCTGGCACTGCTGGCAGTTGCCGCCGCCAGCGTCAGCGCTTGGGCACTTATCCGAACTTCCTGAGGTGCAATTGAAAAACACACTCCCCTGGCGGGTAGCTTTAGTCGCATATTTGGGGAGCCTGGGTGTTATTGGTTTTTGGCCTACTCCGGTGGACCAACCTATCCATGAAACCCTCGCAACGCTGCTGAATTTCCTGCACCGGTACGGCGTACCGCGTTGGCTTGACTACCATGTGGTGGAATCCTCGGCAAACGTAGGGATGTTCATTCCCCTCGGAATCTTTGCAGCTATGGCCTTCCCAACACGAGCTTGGTGGGTCCTCACTGGGCTTGGAATCCTGGTTTCCACATGTATGGAGCTTGGTCAATTACTGTTTATTACAGCCCGCTTTTCAAACGTGGTTGATGTTGTCATGAACACCCTGGGGACTGTCATTGGCGTCGCAGCGATGCAGCTGCTTGCCCGGAGGAGGCGTACAAAGTTCGCCAGTCCGCAAGGCACTTCCTAACCAATGAAGCCCTTCATCCAAGTCTTCAGATCCTCGCCGAATTCGGGGCGCTCGGAGGCCAATGTGATCACGGCTTTCAGGTAGCTGAGCTTATCTCCAGTGTCGTAGCGTCGACCGCGGAAGACCACTCCGTAGACACCTGTGCCGTCGCCCTCCCCTACCGCGAGTGTCTGGAGCGCATCCGTGAGTTGGATTTCTCCGCCACGGCCAGGTTCGGTGTTTTCCAGAACCTCAAATACAGCCGGGTGGAGGACATAGCGGCCAATAATGGCCAAGTTCGACGGCGCATCTTCCGCCTTGGGTTTCTCCACCAAGTTATTCACTCGGACGTACACTTCCCCATCAACAGCGGAGACGTTGGCACAGCCGTAGGCGCTGATCTGTGCCGGCTCCACCTCAATCAGAGCGATCACCGAGCCGCCGGTCTTCTTCTGAACTTCCATCATTGTGGTTAGGAGTTCGTCGCGCTCATCGATGAGGTCGTCTCCCAAAAGAACCGCAAAAGGTTCATCGCCCACGTGCTGGCGACCGCAAAGTACAGCGTGTCCCAGCCCCTTCGGTTCACCCTGGCGAACGTAATGGATCGGCCCTAGCCCTGAGGCATGCTGGACGGCATCCAGGCGTGCTTGATCGCCCTTCAGCTCCAATGACCGTTCCAGCGCCGGTGTCCGGTCAAAGTGATCTTCCAGGGCCCGCTTGCTTTGGCCCGTAATCATGAGGATGTCGCTCAGGCCCGCATTGACGGCTTCCTCCACTACGTATTGGATGGCCGGGGCATCAACAACGGGCAACATCTCCTTTGGCATTGCCTTGGTGGCGGGCAAAAAACGCGTACCCAGTCCAGCAGCCGGAATTACAGCCTTGCGCACAATATTCCCCCATGTAGTCATGAGCAAACCCTATAAACCCTTGCGGGAATTACGAAATTTGATATACGTATATTAGTTAAGGGCTTACGGCGCGTCCACCCTTTTTGGTTCGGAAGCCGCTTCAACTTTGGTCAAGTTAGGGCAGGTGCTTTCCGGGTTCCCGGGAAGCACCTGCCCTCCTGTAAAGACGTATTACTTGCTGAAGCCTAGGCCTTTGCCTTAGCGCGACGAATCAGCGCTGCCGATGCTGCGCTGGCAGCGAGGGCGCCTCCGCCAACAAGCGACCACAGGACCAGGCTGGAATCAGCAGCGGTGTCGGCCTGGCCGTTTGCGCCAACGGCGGTAACGCTGGAAGCACCAGTGAATCCGGAACTGCCCTTGCCGCCGCCACCGTTGCCTCCGCCCTTGCCGGCGTTAACGGTGACGGCTGCCCAGCGAGTGTTGCCGGACGTGGCGCCGACGGCGCTGATCGTGTACCTACCACTATCCGTGAAGGTAATGGAGGTGGAGAAAGCGCCGGCGCCGTCAGCAATGACACTGAAGGTGGACGGAGCGGGCCGCTCGCCTTCAGAATCCTTCTTGCCGCCGGTCCTTTCGAACGTAACATTGATGGTTTCGCCGCCGATGTAGCCAGCGCCGGCGAAAGTGATGGATTCGCCGGCAGCTATGGTGCCGTCGGAAACGGTCCCCTGCTCGTTGCCCGGCGCCGGGTAGGTCGATGCCACGGCCGGAGCCGTCCCGGTCAGTGCGATTATGCCTGCAAGTGCAAGCGCTGCAATAGACTTCTTCAATTGTCCCCCCTGAGACTAATTACGAAATTCGTGTGATGTTGCGGATGCAGATCCCCCATGGAATAGCGTTCCGAAATCCCAAATGTCTATCCAAGGGACGACGATATCATTCGCGGCTTGCTCACAGCAGGGCTACTTCGCAGTAGTTACACAGGGTTAACCTGCCGTCTATCCGGCCGACTTGCACGCACGAAGTCACTGACTACCCGGTTTATCGACTATTTTTGACAGCGGACTTGTGGGAAATGACAACGGCGTGAGAGTGTCCGTCAGTAAGGTTGTACAGTCTTTGACCAGCCAATCTGCGCCTGAGTATCAATACAGTCCGTCGGCGGGCAGTGTCGTCTGTCGGCAGTGCGCGGGCCAGACCATGAGCTGGTCCCCCGTTGTTGCTGGCCCAGCAAAAGCGGCTACACCCTACCGCGTAGACCCAGACAGAAAAATGTCCACATCCTCAGCAACCCTTTCCGGGCACTCCCACAACACCAAGTGACCCGTCTTCTCGTAGATCTTCAGCTGAGCTCCCGGCATACGGCTGGCAAGGGTTGCTTGATGGTGCCGCGGGATCAGGTGGTCATGAGCGCCCCAAAGGATAAGCGTCGGGGCCGAGATGGTTCCGCCTTCCGTTGGCGGGACAGCCTCGTAGTAGCCGCGCAAGGACGCTTTCCAAACGGATGCGGGCATGGCCAAACCGTCCCGCACCCTACCCTCGATATACGCAGCGGGCACGGCGTGCAACATGCGGTACCAGGACAAGGACTCCCGAACCCAGTCCTCGGAAATCGGGTCAGTGAGCGCCTCCACGTCGCTCGCAAAGGGTGGTTTCCCCAGCAGACTCAAGGGAGATCCCACCAGAATCAGCGATGCCAAGAGCTCCGGATGAGTCACGGCCAGTTGTTGGGCGACGTATCCGCCGCTGGATGAACCCAATACGTGAGCCCGCGCTATACCCAAGGCATCCAACATGGCGGCAACATCTTCCGCAACCGCTGTCAGAGAGTAACCATCTTCAGGCTTGTCGGCCCCGCCATGGCCACGTAGGTCCGGCGCCACCAAAGTAAAGGATGGCAGCGAGGCAATGAGCCGCTCAAAACTCCGCCAGGATTCAACCCACGCGTGCAACAAGACCAAGGGCGTGGCGCCGTCGTCGTTCGCTTCACCAAGGTGACCCTGCACAAAACAGGGCACGCTGATCCCTGTACGCAAAGCGACGGTCCTAACCTCGGACTCCATACGGCCAGCGTACGCCCGCGCTGGCTACTGCACGACCGTCCTGACCGAATCCGTTGCCGTCTGGCATTCCGCGCAGCATCCCGAGTCTTCGGAGGATTCATCAATGACGGCCGCAGGGGGCACAGCACAACAAACGTCGCCACGCCACGCGTTGATTCCTTCGCGCACAGCGACGGCGGCAATCACCAGAGCTGCGCCGGCATCGGCCCACCACCAACCCAACGTGCTGTTCAGGACCAGACCTATGAGCAGCACAGCAGAGAGATACGTACACAACAGAGTCTGCTTGGAGTCAGCTACGGCCGTCTTGGAACCGAGTTCACGTCCGGCTCGGCGCTGGGCCCAAGACAAGACGGGCATGATCGCCAGGCTGAGGGCCGCTATGACGATGCCTTGCGTCGAGTGCTGGGCCGCTCCCCCACCGGTAAGGGACCTGATGGCATCGAACGTGACGAAGGCGGCCAAGGCGAAGAAGGAAATCGCGATAATCCGGAGGGTTAAGTGCTCGCGGCGCTCCGGGTCCTTTGCGGAGAACTGCCAGGATAATGCCACAGCGGAGGCTACCTCGATTACCGAATCCAGCCCAAAGCCAATCAAAGCCGAGGAATCCGCCGCGCCGCCAGCCCAGAGCGCCGCTGCCGCCTCGATCACGTTGTAGCTGATGGTGGCAGCAGCGAAAAGTCTTATCCGACGTGTCAGGACGGCTCGGCGTTCCGACGCTTCCAGCAGGGCGGTGCTCATGCCACGCATGTCCCGTCAGGAGCACAGCAGTTGGGATCCACAGCCAAGACCACACCGATCAAGTCCTCGATGGCGTGACCCAGGCGTGCATCGGCCAGTTCGTAGCGGGTCCTGCGCCCATCGGGAAGCCCGACCACCAGGCCGCACCCGCGCAGGCAGGTCAAATGGTTGGACATGCTCTGGCGGGAAACACCCAAGGAATCTGCAAGCTCCGAGGGGAAAGCCGGCGCATCAGCTAATGCCAGGAGTACGCGTGCCCTGGTGGCGTCTGAGATCGCATAGCCGAACCGGGCAAGCACCGGAGCGTGGGTGAGGGTTTCCATACCATTAAAGTACAGCGGACGATGTATTCACGCAATCGTGTACTGAATCTCCGCGCGAAACATCAAAGCCCCACCTCCCACACGCAGCGGCGGCAGCTCCGCCGTCGTACGCTTTGACGACATGGCAGAGGCGGAGCCACCCTGTTAGGTGGCCCCGCCTCTGGTGCGTTGGGATTATCCAGTCCTGCGCCCGTCTTTCGGGTTACCTGTTGCGTTGGTATGCAGGGTGGGTCCCTTCGCATGCCGACCTGGGAGTTGCCGGCAGTCATGTGAAAGTTGCGGTTTAGAGGATGCCTGTCGGAACCACGAGGGCCCAAGCCATGGCAGGCGCCACCAGGACCACTCCACCGGCGTACATCATCAGCTGCTTGTAGACGCGCTGACGGTCTGATTCCTGTGCGTTGGCCACGATCAGTGCGCCGTCGGTGGAGAAGGGCGAAACATCCACCACAGTTGCTGCGATTGCAAGAGCTGCGACCGTTCCTGATGCGCTCAACGTGCTGGAGGCCAGCAGCGGCCCGGCGAGCGGGATGAACGCGGTCAGCAGCGCGGTGGACGAGGCAAATGCCGAACCGACGCCGATGACGTAGCAGAGAACCAGCGCGATCAGCAGCGGTGCGCCGAGAGCCAACGCCATCTCTGCAAGGGTGTCGATAACGCCCACGTGCTGCAGCAGGGATACGTAGGTGATCATGCCGGCCACCAGGAGGACAGTGGACCACGAAACGCCGCCGATGAAGGTCCGGTGTTCCTTGATGTTGATCAGCGCCAGCAGCAGGCCAGCGGAAAGAGCAACAAAGCCAATCGGCATCCGGAAGCCCAGGGTGCAGACGAGCATTACAGCGATCAGTACGAGCGTCAGGATCTGCTGGCCGTGAGGCCGCGTGATACGGGGAGTTTCGAGGTCCACGTTCTGGACCCCTGCGCCGTCCTTCAGCTTTCCGAAGACTGCGAACAAAGCCAAGGATAGCGCCGAGAGAAGCAGGTTGATGGCGAAACTTGCCGCAAAGAGTCCGCCCTGGGAAATGGGGAAACCATTGTCGTGGGCGATGTTGTGGACCAGGACGCCGGCAACGGACAGCGGCGAGAACCCACCTGCGTGTGCGCCGTTGATGACGAAGGCGCCCATGAGGACAGGGTGGATACGCGACTCGTAAGCGAACCCCATGGCGGCGGGTGCCAGAAGTGCGACAGCGGCAGGCGAGAACGTGCCCAGCGAGGTCAGCGCGGCTGCGATGAGGAAGAAAACCCATGGCAGCAACATCGTCTTACCCCTGACGAGGCGCACGCAATTCTGCACGATGATGTCGATGGTTCCATTGCGGTTGGCCATGCTGAAGAAGTACGTCACGCCGATGATCGTCAGGACGATGCTGGCCGGGAAGTCCTCCAGGATCTCCTTATCGGACATTCCAAGCATGAAATACCCGACGCCGAACGAGGCTACCAGCCCCATCACACCGATGTTCAGGGGCCACTTGGTAGCGACAACGAACATGAGCACGAGGACGACCAAGGGAATGATCTGGGTAGCGGTCAAGGTCGACTCCGTTCCCGAGGTGGCCGCCGGGTTGAAGACGGCGCCTCCGAACATCAGAGCGACCAGACCCAGGACAGCAATCACGGCTGCTGTTATCAGCAGGATACGGCGGCTGCGGTTAGGACGTTTGGAACCAGCCTCCTGGACATCATCCACTGTTGTGGAGGGGGCTTGGAAATCGGTCTTAGTCATGATCTTTACTCCTCGTTGAGTGGGCTGATGTCACTGGGCTGCTGATGCAAAGGAAGGCTCGACGGCGCTGCCGAGGAGTTCCGGGAGATGCAGGGTGGTGGTGGCGATGGTGCGTGCCGTCCGGTCCACCCCGACCAACAGGGACCCGTGGCGCTCTTCGCTCCAGGTCTCGATCACGCCCGCAGGGGTTCGAAGCCGCAGGATGGATCGCGGTTCGCTGCCTGTGATGCTGTTGATGACAGTTCCTGGGGTGCTTGCTGCAAGCGTCAGGGCGATGCTTCCGGTAATTGCCAGGGCCGGGTGGGGCTTGCCCATGGAGAGCATCATGACGTTGACATCGGCGGAGTCCCCTGTACCGGCGTCCCCTGTACTGGTGTCCCCGGCTGCGGGGGCTCCGACAATTGCGAGCTTGGGGATTGCACGGGCAGCATCTTGGACCGTTGACGCCAGGCCCATGCGGACTGCGGACTGCCGCCGGATCTGGTCCAGGGTGTCCAACTGCAGCATCACTCCGGCCTGCCAGCTTCCGAAGCGGGCAGTGTCCAGGCCCAGTTCCTCAGCCTTGACGATCACAACTGGAGCTCCGGCGTCGACCATTGAAACTGTCCAGCGCGTACCGCCGGCACTTATCGTGTCCGTTGGTTCACCGGTGGGCAGCAACTTCCCGGTCGTCTTTCCGGCGGGATCCATGAAGCCCAGGCCCACCCGGTAGCCGGGAAATACGACGCCGGGCATCTGCGCATCCGGAACGATCGGCAAAGCGCCCGCTGGGGTACCAACGCGCTGGATAATGATCTGGCCGGTGTTGGTGTTGCGCGTGACGATCCGGGTGTTGTCGCCGTTGGGAGTCACCCAGCCCTTCTCGATCGCGTAAAGGCCAACAACCGCAGAGCAGTTTCCGCAGTTACTCCCCCAGTCCACGGCCGCTTCCTCGATGCCGACCTGAGCGAAGGTGAACTCGACGTCGACATCCGGGTCGGCCGGACGGCGCAGAATCATGGCCTTGCTGGTGGTGGAGGTTGATCCTCCGACGCCGTCGATCTGGCGGTGGTCCGGGCTTCCGAAAAGCCGGGGCAGCAAAGAGTCCAGGTCCTTGTGGGTTTCGTCCAGGTGTTCACCTTCGAAGACCCAGCACTTGCTGGTGCCTCCACGCATCCATTCCGCTTCAATCTTCATGGCAATCCGTCCATCTCCTCATGCCGCGCTGGGTTTCAGGGGCCTATAAGAAGAATGATCGGGATCACAAATGAAGACAATGTTGGATATTTGATGGGGGATGTAGAGATGCTTCATTTACTGTGGTTATCGCGGCTGGGTCTTGTCTAGTCTCGCGATTTTGGTTTTGGCTTGAGCGATAGATAGGGGAAATCGCGCAAGATTGCATAGAATGAACCAAAGTCAGAGGAGAGTTAACTGATGCTTAATGATCACGGCCAGGAATTATTCGACATTCGGCGGTTGGCTCTGCTGGTTGAGGTGGTGGAGCAGGGATCCATCACCGCTGCGGCCGATCTGATGCTGTACACGCCATCGGCGGTCTCCCAACAATTGCGGAAGCTCGAACAGGAAGTAGGGCAGCCCCTTCTTACCCGCCGCTCCCGCGGTGTGGTGCCGACAGAAGCCGGCCAAGTGCTTGCCGGGCACGCCCGCAAGATGGTGGGGCAGATGCGCGCCGCCCGGAACGACCTCGATCAGATCGCTGGGCTCCGCCGCGGCTCCCTGACGGTGGGCACGTTTCCCACCCTCGCCGGATCGTTCTTGCCGCTCGTGATCCGTGCCTTCAAAAAGCGGTACCCGGCCATCAGCCTCTCAGTCCGAAGCGCGCGCTTTGAGGAACTGGTATCAGACCTCGAATCCGGGGAGACCGGCCTCTGCCTGCTCTGGGACTACCCCTGGAATCGCTTCCATGACGACGCCATCCGGACAACCGAAGTCTTCCAGGAAAGCACGGTCATCCTCGTGGCCAAGGGACACCACCTCGCCGACCTCGACGAAGTAAAGATGGAGGACCTGAAAAAGGAATCCTGGATCGTCCGTGCGGATGCTCATCCCGTGGTGGAAGTGCTCCGGCGCTCCGCCAACGAAGCCGGCTTCGAGCCGACCATCGGATTCCTGGCCAACGACTACCAGGAAGCGCAGGCAATGGTCAGCGTCGGAATGGGCGTCGCCATGGTGCCCAAAACCGCCGTCGCTCTTCAACATCCGGACGTCAGGGTGCTTAGCCTCGGCGCTGCTGCCCCGCTGCGGCGGGTTCTCCTGGCCCAGCGCCAGGACAAGGTCTACGCCCCGGCCGAGGTCGCATTCCACACAACACTGTTGGAAATCGCCCGGGACCACGTTGGGGATTACCTCTAAGGCCGTCACTGGATCCCCAGCGAGACCATCCCTTGGCCGCTGCAACGGATATCCTTTGTTATGCCCATCCCGGACACACCGCCGTCGAACGCACCCGGAGACCCTGGAGACACATCCGGGGTCCTTCACGACAAGCTCACCATCCCGGAACGATACGTTGCACCGCGGAGTCAAAAGGTCCTCTACGTCATCGCGGTTGTCCTCGCGGTGGTTGGCGCCGGAACCTTTTTCCTCATCCTCGCCGAAGTACAGCAAAAAATAGATCTGGCCACGGTGGATAGCTCAGTCAGCTCGTGGTTCGTGAGCCAACGCTCACCGACGGCGACAACCGTGATGGGTGTCCTTGCCACCATTTTTGGGCCAATAGTCATGCCCATCATCGTGGCGGCCGTGACCGGAATTTGGATACTCAGGGCGCGTAAGCTCTGGCGACCCCTCTTGCTTGCCGGGGCCATGCTGACCGGCGTGATCCTCGCCCAGGTCATTACACGGTTGGTCGAACGGCCAAGACCGCCTGTGGATCTGATGGTACTTGGCGCTGACAGCACCTACTCTTTTCCGTCGGGCCACGTACTCGGCGCATCCGACTTCCTTCTTGTCGGAGCATTCCTCGTCTTTTCGCGCCGCCGGAAGATAGGTGCCGTCATTGCGGGCTTCAGCGCCGCCGTCGCGGGGATCGCCACCCAAGCCGTCAGCAGGCTCTACCTCGGCTACCACTGGCTGACGGATGTCCTCGCTTCCGTCTCTTTGTCATTGATTGTGCTGGCCGCAGTCATTGCCTTGGACACGTGGCGCACCACCAAGGCGCTGCCCGGGCCGGAAGAGATGGCTGCGAAAAAGCGCAGCTGATTGCAGCTTGATCACGTGGTCTTTCTTGGGCAAGTCCATAAGAGTTGAGTGATATTCGCCGGATCGAATTCGGTTGGGCTGAGAGACGATGGAGGAAGGAGGAGCCATGTCAGCACTCACGCACACCATAGAAATCGACCGCCCACCAGATGAGGTTTTTGCGTACGCGAGCGACCCGCTGCGTTTCCCGGAGTGGCAGGGCGACGTCCTGGAGGTGCACTTCGAGGGCGCGGGCGGCAGGAAGGTCGGATCGCGGTTCACCACCACCCGCCGGATCGGACCCAACAAGCGCACGATGACGCAGGAGATCACGGAGGACCAGCCGCCCCATCGGTTCGCCGCACATGGGGTTGACGGCCCGATTCGCCCTCACGCGAGCATCGACGTCGAACCGCTTGACGACGGCGCACGGTCCCGGGTGACGTTCGAGCTCGATTTCGAGGGGCACGGCCTCGGCAAGGCCCTCGTGCCCGCCGTACGTCAGCTCGCGGCACGGGGTGCCCCAGCGAGCCACAAGCGGCTCAAGGAACGGCTCGAGGCGGACGGATAGCAGCCCTCGGGGTTGAGTAGTCCGCGGACAAGCCGTTGCTGGGCAGAGCCTATTGCTTCGCCCAGCCTCCGCAGCCTTCGGTGATGAACCTCTGGCCCCGAACCAGTTTCACCACTGGGAATCCGCTAGTGACAGCTCCCTCGGAGCTGTCAATGCTGCCCGGGCGCGTGATTTGCCAGGAGCAGGAGCGTGAGACTTCATGCGTGGTTCGGTACGTTCCCGGGGCGATATCCTTCCCAACAATCCACGTCCCGTCTTGGACGGTCCCGTCTTGGATGCTTCCGCCTTGAATGGTGCTCGGAGCTTGTCGAGCAGCGGCAATGGCCGCATCACGAGCGGCTTCAGTCCCGGCCGCAACCACGCCCAGGAAAAGTGATACCGCTCCCGCGACGGCAACCACTATCGCGGCCCGTTTGCTTGGTAGCGCAGCCCAAGAGGGCCTCTTGAAAATGAGCGAATAGAGACCAGTGAGCGAAGCTCCCAGGCCGATGAAGATCAGGATCGATTCGCCATTCCCCGTTACAGCATTGGCCAGGGCAAGTAGGGCAAGCAATGCGCCCACGATCCAAAACGATGGGCTGAAGCGCTTCGTGGAACCGCTGGACCAATTCTCCCGCGGAGGGTTCTGCGGGAAAGGTGGAGGTCCGAAGCCCGGATGTTGGAATGGCTGCTGCTGATAGTAGGGCTGGTACGGCAAAGGTAGCTGCTGGAATGGTGGCTGCTGGTACTGGTGTGGCGCAGGCACTGCGGCTGGTGCTGCAAAGGGCCGCGGCGACCCGTATGGAGGCCCGCCCGGAGGCGCAAACGGCTGCGCCTGCTGTACCGGTATCTCCGGCACGTCCGCCTGACCGTATGCCGGACCATCCGTGTCATTCGTCATTGATTCCCCCACGTGAAAGTAACCGGCATCGCGCGTTCTTCAGCAACTGGCCCGGCTACGCATTACACTACGACACCGGGCCCGAACATCATGGGCTTTTCAGGACATCTTCCGGGCACGCCTGAACGCAATTTGGCCTACCGATGGAAAAGGCGCGCCGCCTAAACTGAGGGGACACCAAGCAATCACGGTTTGCGAGGTTGCCCGTGCTTAGGAACGGAGAGCGCCATGCTCAAGATGCTCATGTGCAAACTGAACTTGAGTCACGCCTGGCACGTGGAATCGGCAGAAGATGGCAGCGGCCGTTATAGAAGATGCACTCGGTGCGGTAAGTACGACCGCGACTGGGACGGTAGCGGCTTCATGCACTGATCGGGCCTATGCCTTCATGTTCTCCTCGGATGGCGTAGCCGGAAGCGACACCGTAAAGGTGCTGCCTCTGCCCGGTTTGCTTGTGCAGGTGATGCTGCCGCCATGCCGTTCCACGATGGACTTGGTGATGGACAGACCCAGGCCTACGCCTGGAATGGCAGCCTGCCGAGCAGCACCTGTCCGGAAGAACCGCGTGAAAATCTTCGACGTCTCCTCGGTGGTCATACCCATGCCGGTATCTTGAACTTCCAGCTGGATCCACCCGTCGTTCCGGGCGGCCCTCACGGTCACCCGTCCGCCACCCGGGGAGTACTTGATGGCATTGGACACGAGGTTATCCAGGGCCTGTCCCAACCTCAGAGGATCTGCATCGGCCCACAGCGGTGAAGGTACATCGGCCACGAGGCCCACATTGGCAAAATCGGCCTGTGCATGGGCTGAAACCAAGCTGTTTTCAACCAGGCCGGCGACGTCTGTACGCCGCAGGTGAATACTCTCCACTGCGGCGGCTGACATAAGCAGATCGTCCACCAGAACGCGGAGCCGCTCCGCATTGCGCTCGGCGACTTCCAAGCGGGTCCTCGCCCTATCCGAGAGCTCTTCATCCCCGCGGAGCACCAAATCCAGGTTGCCCAGGATCGAGGTTAGTGGGGATCCGAATTCGTGCGAAACGTTGGCAACCAGTTCATCCTTGGCCGCGAGGGCCTGGACAACGTCGGTCACGTCGCGAAACACGATCACAGCTCCGCCGAACCCTTCGTCGACGCCATATTTCATGCTGCGTGCGGCTGTGGAAATGGCCCGCTGTTCTGCCCCTGTACCGAACCACACAAGGTAATCCGAATACGTCTCCCCCTGCGCTGCCCTTTGAGTGGGGCTCTTTTCGGGCGGAAGCGGTGTCAGCCGATCCTGGCCAAAGATCAAAAGCTCGTCCCGGGTGTGGGCTGCTCCGGACAGGGCTGGAGTTGCCACGCGATGGAATTCTTTTTGTTGGTTGTTGGTCAAAAGCGTCTCGCCCTTGGAATCGACGGCGACAATTCCGACGTCGATTGTGTCCAGGATCGTTCCAAGCAACATTTCGCGATCCCTGCTCGCCGCCAGCAATTGCCGCAAAGCTTGGTCACGCTGCCTGACACGCTGTTGCTGGATCCTTGCATTCGAGCCGGAGAGCCGAATGGTGAGTGCAACAGCAAACATCACCAGGGGCAAGACGATAACCGAGAACATGTCCGACGATGGGGGCTTTGGCAAGTGCGAAATGAAGGGAGGGAGGGCAATTATGAGGGGACCCAGGAAGCTGATGATAAGGCTGGACCTGGTTCGCAGACCTGAGGCGGATAACCAGATCACAGGAAAAAGTGCGAGAACCACGAGGCCTGGCAGCGAGCCATAGGCACCGCTTCGCGTGAATGCGAGGGCAACCAGGTCCAGGACCGGAATGGCCAGGCTTGCGCTTGGCGCAAGGCGCTCCCACGGTACCAGGAAGCAGCTCACGAAAAGGATCCCGTGCATGATGATTCCGGTGACAAACAACCCGTTCTGCATGAGATTTGGCCAAAGGGCAGGGGCAGAGACGAACAATCCTCCGACTACCAGAGTCAAAGGCAATTCGCAGACGGCTACCCGAGCCCTGGGCGTAAGTTTTCTAAAGATGCGGGCGGCTGTGCGAAGCAAAGGCTGCTCAGTCAAGGCAGAATCCTTCGTTTGGGGGACACGGACCAAATATCGTTTCGCGCCGATTCCGGGAAGAGCGGGGGGCGGAGCGTAAAACCGGAACGTTGGGACGGCGCATATTGCACATATTAGGTGCTATAAAACATGAATGCTTGTATCGTACGTATTGGGTGACGCTTCCCGCTTTGCGCTGGGCTTGCGGGGATGTGCGCCGACTCGAGGGAATCAATGAGCGAGCCTGGGGTTGCTGTAGTCATTGAGGATGACGAAGACGTCCGGAACTTGGTGGGCGCCATCCTAAAAGAGGCGGGTTTTGTGGTCCATTCCGCCGCCACTGGACGCGAAGGCGTCGAAGTTGTCCGACATCATCACGCCGTGGCGGTGACACTGGACGTCGGGCTTCCAGACATGGACGGTCACGAGGTTTTGCGGCGAATCAGACAATTCAGCGATGCCTACGTTGTCATGCTCACCGCGCGCAAAGACGAACCGGACACTCTGACCGCTTTCCTGACGGGTGCGGACGACTACGTGAAAAAGCCGTTCCTGCCACGCGAGCTAAGGGCAAGGGTTACTGCGATGATGCGGCGGCCCCGTGTCGGCGTCGGGCTGTCGTTGCCTGAGTCCGTCTCCAGCGTAGATTCGGTTGAGCCGCGGCGGAATGACGCCGTGATCGAACACAATGGATTGACACTGAACTACAAGTCCCGCGCCGTTTCGCTCAGTGGTTCTCCCCTGACTTTGACGAGAAGCGAATTCGATATCCTCCTCGATTTGTTACGCAACCCTGGAGAGGTGCGGACGCGGGCTGACCTTGTTCGTGCTGCCCGCGGTGATTACTACGACGACGACACCTATATCAGCGAAGCCGACGAGCGGGCCGTTGAGACCCACATTGGTAATCTCCGTCGAAAGCTTCGCGAGGATTCGCAGGTTCCACGCTTCCTGCAGACCGTTCGGGGCGTCGGCTATATGCTGGCTCCGAAAAGACCGGATTAGACAGATGGATCCGGCTCTGGACTTGCATTCCTGAGTACGTAGCTTGCCTTCAGTTCCTGCACGGTGAGTTCACCGCATTCCGAGAGGTCGTTCAGGAGCGGCTGTGCACTGCGCAGGTCTCCATTGTTTACGTGCTCTTCCACTCGCGCTGCAAGAACCGCGAGGCGAGTGCCGCCCAGCATGGAGGACGATGTCCTCAGGCTCAGGATGGCGTCCAGGGCCGCAGCCACGTCACCGCGTTCGACGGCGGTCGCGAGAGTCTGGTACCTAACCCGCCAGAGTTTCGCGAAGTCGCTGGCGAAGGAACGTGCAATCCGGGGATTGTCCAGCTGATCCTCAAAAACCTGGAATTCTGCGAGGTCCAGTATCGGATGCCCAGCGAGCCGCGCGCTGTCCGCCCGGCCGGGCTCGACCGGCAGCCTGGCGTGGCCGGGGTCCGCGGCGTCGTTGATATCGCTGAAATCTGAACTGAACATAACTCGATGGTACTTCCTGAATTTGGACTTATACCGATCTTGCGCTGATCTTGAGCAAATCCTAACACCCACCTGATTTTCTGATCCTTTATTTATTACGGCAAATGCTAATTTCACTAATCAACCACTAAGGGTCATTATTGCGTTGATCGCAGCTGGCCCCAGGATGGCGATGAACAGGACGGGAAAGATGAAGAACAGCAGGGGAAAGAGAATTGTCACTGGCAGCTTCATCGCCTTCTCTTCGGCTCGTTGACGCCGCTTCACCCTCATAACCTTTGCCTGAACCCTCAACACCCGGCTGATGGCAATACCATACGTATCAGCCTGAATCACGGCCTGTACAAAGCTGCGGAGTTCAGGAACGTTGGTTCGTTGAGCCAAGGCCAGATAGGACTCCCTGCGGCTCCGTCCCATCTGCATGTCCTGGAGCGTTCGAACGATCTCCTCCGCCAGCGGGCCCTTGCCGTTTTCTCCAGCGCGGGCCATTGCCCCTTCGAAGCCCAGGCCGGCCTCGACCGAAATCAGCATTTGGTCCATGGTGTTGGCGAGTTCCAACTGGAGGGCTTTCTGCCTTTCCTGTCCTTTGCTGTAGAGCATCAGATCCGGAATGAAGTAGCCCAGCAGGACCACAAAGATTCCCACAAGCCTGATGAGTCCACTTGGGCTGCTGGTGGTGATGAACAAACCGAAAAGCGCACCCAAGAGTCCAAGCGCAGGCTTGGCCGCGAGGACACGTCCCAAAGGAAGCGACGGGGGCCGCCCTGCCAAGGACAGCAACCTGTCCAGCTTCTGGACGTAGCTCCCGGGAGTAAGCCTATAGCCAAGGCGCTCCAACAATCCGGTTCGCCTTTGCTCCTCCACTTCGGTAGCAATCTGACCGCGCGTGAGGAGCTCCCGGACGGCCCGGGGCGTCTTACGGTCGGCTGCGAGGATTGACCACGCGAAGTAGGCACTCGGTAGCGGGACCAAAAGCAGGGACATGAGCAGAAGGGGGTTCAAGATTCACCTCAAAACTTCAAGTCGATGATCTTGCGCATCCACAGACCGCCGATGGTCATGAGGATGGCTGATAGCACGATCAGACCCCAGCCGATCGGATGCGTGAACATCACGTTCATGTAGCCGGGGTTGACAACCATCAGCATGAGGACGATGCCCACAGGAAGCGCCATGAGGATGTAGGCCGAGAACTTCCCCTCGGCTGCCAAGGACTTGATGTGGCCCTTGATCTCCCCGCGTTCGCGAATAGTCTCGTTGACCTGGTCAAGCACTTCTGCGAGGTTTCCACCCACCTCCCGGTTAATCTGGATCGCTTGGGCTATCCACACGAAATCCTCGCTCCGCATTCTCTCGGCAGTGTCATTTAAGGAGGCCTGAAGGTCGCGGCCCAAACTTGTCTCGGTGATGATTCGGCGCATTTCCTCCGACGTCGGGCTCACGGACTCCGCCGCAGCAGCATCAATGGCGCGAAGTATGCTGTGGCCGGCCCGCAAGCCTCCGGAAAGAAGCTGGAGGGTATCCCCAAGCTGGTCTTCGAATTTGTCACGTCTCTTGCCTGCGCGGAACTTGATAACAAGGTGAGCCACGAACGGCGCCATGACGCTGAAGAGAATCGCCACGATGACGCCACCAACAATTAGTCCGATGAGAGCGCCCACGAACGCGCCGGCAATGACCATGATGACGAAATCCGCTTGGCTCATCCGGATGCCGGCATTCTCAAGTGCTTCGCGGTTGAACAGCCGGACATTGCGACGCGTCAGGAAGGCGTGAATTACATCGGTCGCGGACCCCGTAAAGCGAGCCAGTCCCGAGCCGGCGGCTACTTGGTAGGGCCGCCTCCGGTCCAGCGGAACCTCGGGGGCTTTTGGCAAGATCACTGCTATCCCGAAGGCAACAATTGCTGACAACATCAAGGTCAACCCGGCAAACAGCATCATGGCTTACTCAAGTCCTCGGGGTGGATGTCAGTGGAGCGGAGAAAAGCTCTGGAGGGACACGGATTCCCACGTCTTCGAAGCGATCGATGAATCGTGGACGGATGCCCGTAGCCACAGGCCGGCCGAGGAACATGCCATGCGCGTCGACCCCCGCGGAATAATCGAAGATAAAGGCGTCCTGGAGGGTGACGACGTCGCCTTCCATGCCTTGGACCTCGGTCACGTGAGTAATCCGTCGCGTACCGTCGCGAAGTCGTGAAATTTGGATAATGAGATTCACTGCGGAGGCAATCTGCTCACGGATGGCGCGCAGCGGCAGGTCCATCCCGGCCATGAGAACCAGCGTCTCCAGACGGGCTACGGCGTCCCTGGGAGAATTCGAGTGGACGGTGGAGAGCGAGCCGTCGTGGCCGGTATTCATCGCTTGCAGCATGTCCAGCGACTCTCCACCGCGGACCTCACCAACTACGATCCTGTCCGGGCGCATACGCAGTGAATTCCTGAGCAACTCCCGGATGGTGACTTCGCCTTTGCCCTCTGTGTTGGGTGGCCGGCTCTCCAGCCTGACCACGTGTTGCTGTTGGATCTGCAGTTCTACGGCATCCTCAATGGTCACAATTCGGTTGTCCTCGGGAATGAAGGAAGATAGGACATTCAAAAGCGTGGTTTTACCGGTTCCAGTACCTCCGGAAACAATGATGTTCAATTTCGCTTTGACACACGCATTAAGGAGTTCGGCTATTTCAGGGGTGAGCGTGCCGAAATCGATCAGATTCCTGATGGTCAAGGGCACTTTGCTGAATTTACGGATTGTCAGCGATGAACCACCAACAGCAAGGGGTGGAATCACGGCATTGACACGTGAGCCGTCTTCCAGTCGCGCGTCCACGAGCGGGGATGATTCGTCGATGCGACGCCCCACCCTGGAAACGATGCGTTCGATGACTCTTCTGAGATGGTCCTCCGAACTGAAGGCGGATTCGGTAAGGGTCAGTTTGCCTCGCCGTTCGACGTAAATCTGGTCCATTCTGTTGACCATGATTTCAGTGATATCCGGGTCATCCAGAAGGCGTTGAAGTGGGCCATAGCCCAGGACGTCGTCAGCCACGTCCGCCACCAGACGGCTGCGCTCCTCAGGAGAGAGCGGTACCTGCTCAGCGTCGATGATCTTGATGAGCTCTTCGCGGGCAGCAGTCCGCAGCTCCTGCTCACTCAACGATGAGTCATTGAACCTCGCGCCCAGCCGCTCGAACAACGCCGTCGCGGCCCGTCGTTTGAGCGCAGCGAAGGCATCCACCGGCTGCTGGGTCCGGAGCCTTGGCGAGTCCGGAAGATCGTTGAGTTTGGCTGAAGTGTGGTTTGCCGCAACCGATGCTTTGGCCTGCAGATTTGGCTTGGCCTGCAGCACGGCTTGGGTAAAAGTCGGTTTTGACCCGGCAACGACTGCCTGCACTTCTGGACCCGATGGCTGGGCCATTTCCTCGGCGTCGTGCAAACGCTCAGACAGCTTCACTGGACTACCACCCTCCTGTGGAGTTTCCGCTGGGTCGTGTTCCGCCACGCGGGGTTGAAGCGCTGGACAAGATGATTGAAGGCCTTGACTGCCGGATCCTTCGCCGCCTCCTGAAGTACAGGTATCCCCCGATTGGTGGAGAGCGCTACGGCTTTCGAGCGGGGAATGCTGATATCGACGGGGGCCCCGACTGTTGATTCAACGTCCTGGACGGACAACCCGGACTTGGAATCGGCCATGTTGATCACCACGTGGCGCGCTTCCGGAAGCAGGTTCAGCCTACGCAGGATATCCAAACCAGAGCGAAGGCCTCGAACGCCTGGAACGTCCATGCCGGTCACCCACACTGCATCGGTACAGTGTTCCAGCGCTGCGAGGCCAATTTCAGGAAGACCAGGAGCGGTGTCCACCACCACGTACTGAAATTCTTCGGCGAGCTGATCCAAGAGCCGGGCTACCTGGTCCGGAGTAATTTCATCCGCCTCTTCGGGATTCCTGGGTGCGCACAAAGCATAGATGCTGGCCGGATGGACGGTGAGGAAGGCCTTGAGAACCAGCGAATCCTGGCTGGCAGACGGAGTAACGGCGTCCGTGACGGTGTGCTCCGGATTGAGGTACAGTCCGGAGGCGACATCGCCGAACTGGAGATCCAGGTCGACGATCACTACGCCCATCGGTGCAATCTTCCCGAGTCCAACTGCGATGTTTGTGGCAATTGTCGTTTTACCCACGCCACCCTTGGGAGAAAAGACGCCGATCACCATGCCTCTGGGTGCGCCGGCTGGTTTAGGTTCCACGGTTCGCTGACGGGTCGCGAAAGACTGGCACGCACGCTCCAGGGTCACCCGGATGTCGGCCACATCCGCGGTTGGGCTCAGAATGTCCCGGATCCCGGACCGCATGGCCTGGAGGATGAAGTCCGGCCCCGGATCGGTAACAAGGAGGACGCTCAATTCCGGCACCTGCACATTTAGTACCGTGGTCAAGCGCAGCGCGTCCTCCACAGGTACGTCCGGTCCCAGAATGAGCACCTCCAGGGGTTCCTGGTTGAGTGCGCCGAACAGCTCAGCCGGGTCTGCCGGCAGAATGTTCGTAAAGAAAGTCTGCACGCTGCCGGGGAGTCCGCCGGCAACGGCTTGACGCAGCCGCTGGTCGAATTCGGCGCTCGGAGTGATGAGAACGAATCGGCTCACTTGTAGACCTCGCTCCTTTGGATGATCCTGGGGCCGTTCTCCTGGGCTTCCGTAGGCTCCTTGCTCAGCCAAATCTTGGCGAACTCCGATGCGAACACGATCTTGGCCGCATCCACATCGCTCACAGCCACCGTCAGCAGCAGGGATCCGGTGGGAAGGGCGGTGTCCTTGGGATCAGCTTCAGGCGAACCGGGGCTGGGACTTGGGTTCGGCTGCTTCTCGGCCGCCGCTTCCGGAGCACGTTGAACAGCAGTCACGAGGGCTTTGTGGACGGTCAACTCGGTGGTTTCCTTGTCCGGCTTTGCCTCGATTCCGCCCGTGGTCATGGAAATGAAGATTCCAACGTGCTCACCGGGGACCAACCGGCCACCCACTACTCGTTGGGGCTCCAGCTGGAAAGAGACCTCTTGAAGGCCGGCAGGCACTTTTACGTCTCCAGTGGTTTTCAAATCCTCCGGCGCAACCAAGCGTTCGGCCACCAATTGTTCTCCAGGAACCAGGTCCACTGCGGCGACTTTGCCTGCAGAATCGCCCAGCGTGTGGAGCGCAGACGCAGGGACAGCCGACGCCGGAACCTGCTGTACGGCCACGGAGCTCGTCATAGCTTCGACAGGCGTGCCCGCAGGAATCGGCGCCTTGACGAGCAAAACATCAACGGGCGCAAGATTTTGAACGGCCCTCTTATCGGCGCCCTGAGCGTAAGTGAAGACAAGGATCACCCCGACGACGGCCAGCAGGGCTGCTGCCGATCCTGCCAATAGGCGTGATTTCACTTCTTACTCCTGTGCTGATGAATGGAAAGTGCTAGTTGGTCAGTCGAACGATGGTGGCCCCGTAGGGGCTAACCGGTCCCAACGTGTAGCCGTCGGCCAGCGATACATACTTGACGAAAGTCCCGATGATTCCGCGACAGTTTCCTGTACAGGAAAGCGCTGAAGACACGTAGGGACTGGCGTTGCGGAACGTGTCCGGCAGGCTTGTGTTGCCGGTGAACTTCCACCCGATGACTTTGAAGGCCGCGAATGAGATCAGGTGGTAAATGGCCCCGCTTCCTGTGCCGGTTACGGCGTCGAAAATAGGAAGGAGAACAATAATGTCCTTGCCGGCGTTGATCGTGCTAGCCCACTTTTGGAGTGTGGTTGCACAGTTATTGGGGACGCTATTACCCGGTGCACTGCCGCCCTCGTTGACCGAGAGATCGATGTAGCCGCCGCAAGACCCTGGATTTTGGACGGTCCACCCGAATCCGCCCTCTACTGCCGCACCTGAAGGCCCGTAGTTGCAGCTGGGGTTGGCACCGGTGCCGTGAGCCTGCAGAAGCTGCGGGCTGCCGCCCACCTGTCCCTTCACCTGGCATATGGAAAACGTGAGAGGGAACGGCGTAGTACCGGTGAGGGGGCTACCCCACTGAACAGTCGACGAGGTCAAAACCTTCGCCGTACTGATGCCGAGGGCGCGAGCGAAGAAGAGCGAGACCGAGTTCGAACCTCCCCCGGTTTGCTTGGCCCCGGCAGACACAGTCACCTTCCGATTAGGCAGGTCCAGGTTGACTGAGTTGATGTTGCCTTGACCGTCCACTGCATTCTTGTTAGCCAGGTCCTTGGCGATCGCGGACGTTCCCGAGCAATTCGGGTCACTAGTGCTGATTGCGCATTTTTGTGCAACTGCCAGCGCCGCAGCATCGGATGCGTTCTGTTCTTGTGCCCGTTCGGAATACAGCATTCCCGCATCCACAGCAAGGGCGGCAAATCCGAGCAGCACCACCAGTATCAGGGCGATGACGACCGCGACGGCACCGCGTTCACCGTTGTCGCGGGGTTCATCGTTGTCGCGAGCTTTTATCCGCCACATACCATGGCTCCTACGCCCTTCATCGAGAACGGCCCGGCGATCCCCGTGAGGGTGCTGAGCGTGTACTTGATGGTTACTGACATCTGGGCGCCGGAGGTGCAGCTGGTTGTGCTGAAGGTGAAGTTCGAATCAAGCAGCTTGGGGTTCAGGGAAACGGCTGCGTTCTTGGCCGCAGTCCTGGCCGCCGATACGTCATTCGAGATTGCCATCACGCGCACGCCTTCGCGGGCTGCATTTGATAGCGAGACCTGAGCGTTGTAGGCCCTCCCGAATTCCATGATTCCGAGGACAAGGAGCACCAGCACGGGTGCCAACACCGCGAATTCCACTGCTACAGCCCCCCGTTCTGAAGCCCTTTCCATGGATGTTCCTTTCGTTTTGCACATTCGCGGAAGATTAATTGGAATCAGGAAAGGAAACCTGAAGGTAAGGAGATCGGGTGGGTGGGAGTTTTTCCCGCCCACCCACCCGATGCCTCCTGCGAACCAGCTAGGGCGTGCAAGACTTGGCGGTCGCGTCCCAGGTACCGCCGCTGACGCTACAAGCCGTGCTGTTGAACGTGTCAACGAGGGTGGTACCGAGCAGGCTGACCGCTACGATGATGACCACTGCGATGAGGGCAACCATGATGCCGTATTCGACGGCGGTGGCGCCGGTCTCGTCACGACGGCCACGGGATGCGATGTTGGAGAGGTAAACAAGCATTTCAAACTCCTGAGCGAGTTGGGGATTTGGGCTGGCCCGATACCAGCTCCCTAACAACGTAGCAACGGAAAATAGCCCATTGCGGAGTCCTTGGGACTTCCTGTGGAAAGCCTCTGGAACCTGCGCATTTCCTGCGCTAATCCTAGGAATTCCCGGGCTTTGCCCACACAAAAATAAGGCCGCGCCACCATCGGCACGGCCTCATTGTTGAGTTTTCGTCAGCCCATTGCAGGCGCAACCACGGGTGGTGGTGAGAGCTGCTTACGCGCCCAACGGGCCAACTTCTTGCCCTTGCCCTTCCACCAGTTATCTTCGTCTTTGTTGTAGTGCCAGCGGAAGATGATCATCACCAGCACGGCCATGCTCATGGCCACCTGAATCCAAGACCAGCTCACGGCTTGAGCGAGCGCGCAGATTCCCATGACCATGATGGAAGGCACCGCCAAGGTCCTGAAAATCGTGTTCGCCACGTACCGGGGGCGTGAACTGGGTATGGAAAGCGCACGCACCATATCGAAGCACAGGCACACCACTACCATTATTTGTCCCACGGACATGAGGAGAAGCCCGGGCAGCGACCCTGCGAACATTGCTGCCGATTCCATTCCTGTACTCAACGTAATCCCCTCCAACAAAACGTCATTTCAGATCCTCTGTGCTCCATTGAATCGGCTGCAGGAGGTACCCGTCACGAGTAGTGAGTACTCGTTTCCGGCAGGCCCGACTACTCGGTTGCTTGCCGGGTACTTGGTCTTGGAGGGCAGGACTTTCCACAAATTCCTGTGCTTACGTGCCGCCGCCTTGTCTCAGCTCATCTGTAAATCACTATGCTGGCAGCAGGGCTTGTTTTTTCAGATCCCGGGGGATGGAAGGTGCTTGGCTATGGGGGATAGCGTTTTCTTACCGCTGGAGGATTATTTCAGCAGAATCGGAGCGCGCAAGGCGATTGTCTTATGCCAGCTGCCATTGGTGGCCACGGTGGCCTTCATTGTTTTTCTGGCGGTTCTCTTTAATCCCGCAAGCCTCTTACACCCGGCCTTCTTCCCGGTCCTTCTCCTGCAGGTCGTGATCCTGGGGGCATGCGTCGTTCTTCCATGGAACCGTCTTCCCATGTGGAGCTTCGTTTTCATCCCGGTGCTGGATTGTCTCGCGGTGGGCCTCCTGCGCGAGGTCGGCGGTCCCGTGCTCAGCGTGGTGGGGCTTGCCATGGCTTTCCCTGTGATCTGGCTGTCAGTCAGTGCCAGCAAGATCCGCGTGGCCGTGGCTATCCTGGCACCCCTTTGCGCGACCGTTGCTTCACCATTCGTGCTGGGGCACGAGGTTGAACGGTCAGAGCTGATCCGCATGATTATCTTCCCCGCCATCATGGCCGGTCTGGCCCTCTCCGGGCATGCTGTTGCCCGCGGGCTGATCAAACATGGCGAGAGGCTGGACCGTAAGGATCGCGAACTGGTGCGTCTCCATGGTGCTACCAAAGAACACGCCCAACTCCTGGATACAGTCCTGGAAACGGTCAACGTTGGTGTCTGGGCCATGGACGCAAATGGTGCCGACATTCTTACCAACCGTCGCCTTCGGGCCGACCGTTCGTGGGTTCAAGAGTCGACGAACGCCGCGAACCCGTTCACTGTAGTGACTGAGCCGTCCGACGAAGAACGGAACAATCCTGCGGATCTGGCCGTTCGAGGGGCCAGCTTCACCAACAGACTTGTCCGGGTAGGCGATGGGGAGAAGCAACGGACTTTTTCGGCCGCCGCACGTCCCCTGCTCGGGGAAGCGGGCCAGTTGAAGGGTTCCATCATCGCTTTCACTGACGTCACAGCCCTGCTAAAGGCGCAAACGGCCCGCGATAAGTTCGTTGCCACGGTGTCCCATGAACTTCGAACGCCACTAACGTCCATCCTTGGTTACCTGGAAATGCTCGACAGTCAGCCAAATCCTGCGTTCATGGGCATCATCGAACGGAACGCGGAACGCCTATTAACACTTGTCAACGATCTGCTGCTTGTCGCCTCCGAAGACCTCGAACTGCGTCGCCGGCCCACCAACGTTTCCGAATTGCTTCAGGAGGCGGTGAGGAACGCCAAGCCAGCGGCTGCTGCAAGGGGCATCACCATTGCTATGAGAATCCACGGAAACGTAGCGGCAGATGTTGACCCTGGCCAGTTCTCCAAAGCCATTGACCAATTGCTATCCAACGCCATCAAGTTCTCTCCCGAAGGCACCCAGGTGGTCATCGGTCTGCGGGGAAATAACGGCGAGGTAGAACTCTCTGTCATGGATCACGGAATCGGCATGACCGAAGAAGAACAAGACGAGGCCTTCACCAAGTTTTTCAGGGCCGATCAGGCAATGGAATCAGCAATACCCGGGGCCGGCCTGGGGTTGCCCCTCAGCAAGGCAATCATCGAAGCCCACGGTGGAACGATCGGGTTGAACAGCCGGCCAGGGGCCGGCACCACCGTGACGGTCACAGTTCCGCGCTAGCTGCAGACTTGCTCCTGATCCGCAGGCTCCAGTGCAGACCGCGCGTTGGATAATCGAGTATGGGCGCTGAGTTGCTGACAATTCCTGAATGTCCGCATGCTGCGGCCGCTCAGCAGCTCTTCGAGCGGGCACTGAGGTTGGCCGGGATTCCCGGCATGGTGCACTTAGTGGTGGACTCCGAGGAGGAAGCAGCCTTGCTCGGTTTCCACGGCTCCCCCACGTTCCAGATCGACGATCAGGACCTCTTTCCGGTCCTCGGCGAGCCCGCGCTGAGCTGCCGGATCTATCCAACCCCCGACGGCCCCCGAAGCTTGCCGGATCTGGAATCGCTCCGAACGGCGATTCAAGAGAAGCTGAATGGCATGTAGTTTAGGGCCGGGTCAGGAACGATTCGACTTTGCCCGGGTTCCGCTCGATCACCGGCTCCAAAACCTGGTCAATCCTGTGAAGCAGTTCAGCATCAAGCTTCACGCCCACCGCCGTGACATTGTCCACCAATTGCTCTGGCTTGGATGCCCCGACGATCGCCGCGGCGACGTTGTTGTTCTGCAATACCCAGGCCACGGCCAAGGCTGCCATGGATAGTCCTGCTTCCTTGGCAATGGGTTGCAATTCCTGGACCTTCTCCAACACTTCCGGACGCATGAATTTGTGGTCGTCTTTCAGGGTCCCGTCCTCGGAGGTGAAGCGCGAGTCGGTGGGCGCACCCTTGCCGGGAATGTACTTGCCTGTAAGGACGCCCTGGGCCAATGGGGACCAGCAAATCTGTCCCAAGCCCAGCTCCTCGCTGGTGGGAACCACTTCCTCCTCGATAACCCGCCACAGCATTGAGTACTGGGGTTGATTCGAGATCAGGCCGATACCAAGCTCTTTCGCGAGTCTGGCGCCGGCCCGGATCTCGTCCGGAGTCCATTCGGAGACTCCGATGTAAAGTGCTTTGCCGGCCCGGACGATGTCAGCAAATGCCTGCATCGTCTCCTCAAGCGGTGTTTCATAGTCGTAGCGGTGGGCTTGGTAGAGGTCAACGTAATCCGTACCGAGCCTGCGCAACGAGCCGTTGATTGACTCCATCATGTGTTTACGCGAGAGCCCACGATCGTTCTTTCCCTCACCAGTGGGAAAGTAGACCTTGGTGAAGATCTCCAAGCCTTCACGGCGGACCCCCTTCAGGGCTTCGCCCAAGGCCGATTCTGCACGGGTTCCCGCGTAAGCGTCCGCAGTATCGAACGTGGTGATGCCAAGATCCAGTGCCTGCCGTACGCAGGATGTTGCCGCTTCCTGGTCGATCTGTTCGCCGTGGGTGACCCAGTTGCCGTAGGCCAGTTCGCTGATGTACATGCCGGAGGCGCCGAGCTTGCGATATTCCATGGGGTAGGTCCCTTTCAAAAAGTGTGATTGTGGTGTGATTTAGGCAGGTGGTGTGGCAGTGCGCCGGCCTCGCAAGGGAAATGGCGGCGCTGTAGTGCCGCGAACAATCAGTTGGGCGGACAGCACCAAATCCGGCTCCGCACCGGCGTCGGGCGTTATCAAAGCCAGCAAGCGACGCGCGGTTTCGGACCCCTGCAGGGCGACGGAGTGGTCCATGGTGGTCAGGTCGAGAATCTCGGAGAGTTCGTGGTTATCGAAGCCAATGACAGACATGTCGCCCGGAACATCGATTCCTCCTGCTTTGAGAGTGCGCAGCACGCCAAAGGCCATTTCGTCGGACGCTACGAAGACCGCGGTAGGGGCGACTTCCGCACACAACAACCGGGACATGGCCCTTGAGCCGCCAGCCATTGAATTCTCCTCGTGGACCTCAAGCTCCTGGCCGGGCTCCAGCCCAGCTTCAGCCAGGGCCTCGCGGTAGCCCTTCAAACGGTTTGCTGGCGGGACGCCACCCAAGGTGCTGTCCGCAGCCTCGCGAATTCCGATGAAGGCGATGCGTTCGTGCCCCAGATTGATAAGGTGCCGGGCTGCTGCCCGTCCCGCGGCGTGGTCGTCTACCCGGACACCAGACCTGCCAGGAGTTCCCGATCCCAAAAACGCGATCGGCAAGTTCTGGGCTTCAAGGGTAGCCAGCTCCTCCGGAGTTGGCTGCAAGGCAAAGATCAACACGCCATCGGCTCGCCCGGCAAGGCTCGACCCGGCGAAGAAGCGCTCCCGCGCGGCAGTGTCCGCGAGTTCGTACAACAGGACGTCAAAGCCTGCTTGGCGAAGCACCCGCCCCGCTGATGCCAGCACCTGCCCAAAGAACCATTTGGAGAGGTTGGGAGTGACAATCGCGATGGCTCCTGTGCGGCCAGTTGCCAAGCGGGAACCAGCCAGCGAGGGAACATAACCCAGCTCTTGGGCAATTCGTTGCACGCGCTTGCGCGTCTCTTGCGAAACACCTGGCATATCCCGCAGGGCACGCGAGACTGTTGATACCGACACATTTGCGCGTTGCGCAACCGCATCCACTGTTGACGACATGTGAACGACGGTAGACGCCACGCAAGATTAACGCAAGCGCTTGCGAACGCGATCTTAACTGGACGGTCTAACGAGATGTGCTTGGCGACGATGAGGAAGTAACGCTGCCCTCCGAGGTGTTCATGGTGGGTGTCGATGTCGACGGCGAACCCGTCATGCTGGTGGACGAAGTGGCCGTACTGGTCATGCTGCTGGACGAACCGGTCATCATTTCACTGGGAGTTTCGCTACCACCCTCGGCTTTCTCAAGCACCTTGTTGATCAAGTCTTCGAGTTCCTTCTGGTCGGGATCGCCCAAGCTTGCCCCACTCTTAGTGGCGACAACCAGCAACCTCCCCTCGGCCGCGGAGACCTGCATGAGCTTCTTCTGGCTCTCACCGGAACGGGTGCTGATTGTTCCGAACGTTTCGTTTGCCTTCGTCTTCGCGTCCAATTTCTCACTGGAGACTTCATATGCCTGGCCCACGGCTTTCACAGTGAACTTTGCGCATTTGTCCATTTTGCCGCTGATGTCCTTGAGAACTTTCTCTGCGTCTGGACCTTCGCTACCGGATTGCGCCGACAGGGACCTCGGCTGGTCACTGTCAGACAGGGCCAAAGCAACATCTCCGTGTTCAACCTTGTCTACCAGCCCCGCCGTGGCGATGTCCTTGCAATCGCCGGGATCCACGCTGGCCGTGCTCAAAAGGAGGTCTGCGATCTTGCCACCCTGGTCTACCTGCGCCTTGGAATAGAGCTTGAACTCGTTGCCATCCCCATCCCTCATACCGGAGATTAGCTCGCGCAACTGATCCTCGCTGTAGACCTTTTCCTGGGCCGGCGTCGAGGCGGAGGCCGACGAGGTAGTGGCAGATGAAGGGCTTGCTGCACTGCCCCCGCCACCGCTACACCCCGCCAAAGCCACTGTGGCAACAGCAAATACTGCGAGCGCTGGAACTCTTCGCATCAGATACTGCCTTCCGGTGGACGTTGGAAGGTGATCTCTAAAGCTGCCCGCCCGGACCGCTATCCTCCACTTCACCGCGCCAAGCACCTGTTTCTGTTCCCCGGGACTCGATAAAGTCCTTGAATTTCCGCAGATCGGCTTTGACCTGCATCTCGTCGATCTTCAGGGCCGCACCTGCCTTCTCGGTGAACGTTTCCGGTGCCCACTCGAAATGGACGTTGACTTTGGTGTGGTTATCATCCATCCGGATGAACCGCACGACGCCGGCATGGGACTTCCCGTCGGTACTGCGCCACGCGATCCGGTCATCTGGCTCCTGATCCACGATTTCGGTATCGAATTCGCGCTCTACGCCAGCGATTTTGGTGACCCAGTGATTGGTGGTGTCACTCAGCTGGGTCACGGCCTCCACACCGGACATGAACTGGGGAAAGGACTCAAACTGGGTCCATTGGTTATAGGCAGTGTGCACTGGGACAGCGACATCAATGGTTTCTTCAACGGTTTCCATTTTTCCTCCTATTGTTGGGGCGGCCCGCAAACAGCGGACAGCGGTAGGCATCCGAGGCGCGCTGAAGTACGCGTCGGTTCAGAATGGCTGTGATCTCCGGAAAGTGGAGCACCTGAGGATAGTCGGATGGACTTCGTCCGGGCGATGGAAAATCGCCGGGAAGGTAGGGATCAGAGATGATCGACATCGACTGTTTCCTCGAGAAAGGGAGGCTGCTGCCCACCTCTGGACCGTGCTCCCGCTTTTAGGCTAAACCTCGACCTATTCACGGGGCAAGGACCCGACGAGGCCCGCTGCGCGCAGGCAGAAGTCCCTTCTTCGGCACAATTTTCAGTTCATTCCGGAACAGGTTTACAACTGCGGCTCCGGTGGATGAAAGAGGCCTGCCCCATTGTTGAGAACTTAAAAGTCCATTCAAAGTACCTTTTTGAAGGATGTGATCGAAATGGTCAAGATCGCGGTTGTTGTTGGGAGCACCCGTCCGGGGCGGCGAAGTAAGCAGGTGGCCGATTGGGTGCTTGAACGTGCGGCGGCCAAAGGCGGTGCCGAATACGAACTGCTTGACGTGGCCGATTACAAACTGCCGCTGCTTGATGAGCCAATGCCTCCATCAATGGGGAATTATCAACACGAGCACACCAAGACGTGGGCACGGGCCGTAGCCGAATTCGATGGCTATATCTTTGTCACGGCCGAATACAACCACTCCGTTCCCGGGGCATTGAAGAATGCACTCGACTTCCTCTACGCCGAATGGAACAACAAGGCGGCCGGCTTTGTCTCCTACGGAAGTGCCGGTGGCGTGCGCGCGGTGGAAAACCTCCGCCTGATATCCGGCGAACTCCAAATGGCAGACGTCCGGGCACAGGTGGCGCTGCCCTTTGCAACAGAATTTGAAGGTTTCACGACGTTCACCCCGAGTGCAACGGCGGAAGAAGACCTGGACGTCCTCATTGAGCAAGTCCTTGCGTGGTCAACGGCCCTAAAAACCATCCGTCACTGACACGTCCGGTTAGTAGGAGATGAATGCAGAACTAAGTGCCGCAGAACGTCCGGTAGGGCCCGAAGCTCTCCGGTGCCGGCGATGCATAGAGTTCCAGCCCCGGCCTTTCGCAGTACGGAGAACCCAGTGCTTCAAGCAAACGCTCGACTGGCCCTATATCCCCCTGCGTGGCGGCCGAAAGAGCTTCTTCCACCAAGTGGTTGCGAGGGATGTAAATCGGGTTGACCCGGTCCATGGCGTCAGCTTCCGGCGTCACAGCGCGCCAGCGTTCCAGCCAGGCATCGAACGCTGCCAGGTCCAGGATCTGGCCGCGCGCGGGTTCAACCTCCCCACGGGCTGCCTTGCCGAGGCTCCGGAAAAACGAGGAGTAATCCGCACGTGACTCTTGAACCAGCTCAAGCAGGTCATCCACCAAAGGTGAGGCAACGTCGTCGTCGATTCCCTCGGGTAGCCCAAGTTTGGCCTTCATGCAGTTGAACCAGGTAGCGCTGTACTGCTGCCGGAACCCGTTGAGTGCCTCGACGGCAAGCGCCACCGCCTGCTCTTCATCCTCATGGATAAGAGGGGCGAGTGATTCGGCGAAACGGGCAAGGTTCCACTCGGCAACCAGCGGCTGGTTGCGATAGGCGTAGCGTCCGGTTTCATCGATGGAGCTGTATACCGCTCCCGGATCGAAGCCGTCCATGAAGGCGCACGGCCCGTAATCGATGGTTTCGCCAGACACGGTCATGTTGTCGGTATTCATGACACCATGCACGAAACCGACGAGCATCCACTGGGCCACCAGTTTCGCTTGGACGGCAATGACGCCTTTTAGAAGCCCGAGGTAGCGGTTGACGTCCTCCGCCGCGGACGGGTGGTGGCGTTCGATCGCGTGATCGGCAAGACGGCGCAACAGATCCATGTCATTGGTGGCCCTGGCGTATTGGAAACTGCCCACTCGCAGGTGACTGCTGGCAACCCGGGTCAGAACGGCGCCCGGCAGGAGAGTCTCACGCTGAACCGGACGGCCCGTCGGGACGACTGCCAGGGACCTTGTGGTGGGAATGTTCAACGCATGCATCGCTTCGCTCACGATGTACTCGCGAAGCATGGGACCCACCACTGCCTGGCCGTCACCGTTGCGGGCAAAGGGCGTCCGCCCCGAGCCCTTAAGGTGGACGTCGCGGAGCGTCCCGTCAGCGCCGGCGATCTCCCCCAGCAAAAGGGCACGGCCATCCCCCAAACGGGGTGAGTACCAGCCGAACTGGTGGCCCGAATATGCCTGGGCCACCGGGGTTGCCTCTTCCGGGAGGGCATTACCGATCAGCAACCGAACGCCCTCCGGGCTGCGGAGAAAACCAAGGTCAAAACCGAGTTCGACGGCGAGGGGCTCGTTGAGTGCCAAAAGCTGCGGCTCAGGAGCCTCCTCCGCCCGCCAAGGAATAGCCATCTCCGGGAAGTCCCGGGCGAAATAGCCCTCAAGCGCGACGGTGGGATGCGCAATTTCGCTCATCATTCAAGGATACGGGGCTGACCGATGATGCCCTTGTTCGCCCTACTCCCCGTACAACGCTGAGTAGGGCGAACAAGAGCGGGATCCTTGGCATGGTCTCGCGATTACCCCTTGAAAACCGGCGCCCGCTTCTCCTGGAAAGCCCGGAAGCCCTCGGCGTAGTCGTCGGTCTTGCAGAGGCGGGCCTGCTCAGTGTTTTCCTCAGCCATTGATGCCCACAGGCCCAGGCGCTGATCGCGGATGTGTGCCACAAGTTCCTTGGAGGCAACGAAAGCACCCGTGGCACCGGTAGCCACGCGTTCGACGATCGACCGGGTCATGGCAAGCAACGAATCATCCGGCATCGCCCGGCTGAACATTCCCCGCTCCACAGCCTCCGAACCAGAGATTAGATCGGCCGTATAGATCAGGTCCAGTGTCCGGTGCATGCCCAGACGCTCGGTGAAGTACCAGTGCCCGCCGGAATCCAAGGTGGCGCCGAGCTTGGCAAAGGGCGAACCGAACTTGGCATTCTCCGCCACGTACACCACGTCAGTGGCCAGCAAGAGCCCTAAACCAACACCCAGGCAAGCTCCATGTGCGGCAGCAAAAGTAGGTGCCGGGAACGCGGCCATCTTCTTCAACAACGGTTCCACCAGCCCGCCGAGATAGGCCTGCGCGTCGTCGGTTTCGGGGGTAACGCCAGCAATGTCGCGGCCGGCGCAAAAGGCCCGTCCCTCTCCGCGAAGCAGCAGCGCCCGCACCTCACCGCGCGAGGCGGCGGCAGCAGCGTCGTCGTACGCCTTATCCAGTTCGGCAAGCGCGTCCTCGTTGAGCGAGTTCAGCTTTTCGGGGGCATTGAGGACAATTTCGGCAATGCCGTTGGCAATGGAGAGCTCGATCATGGGACTCCTTAGACGTCGAAGTCGACGGTAACTTCTTCGCTGGTGGGGTGGGACTGGCAGGTGAGGACGTAGCCCTTGTCCAGCTCGTCCTGCTCAAGGGCGTAGTTCTCATCCATGGAAACCGTACCGGTCACAAGCTTGGCGCGGCAGGTGCCGCAGACCCCGCCTGCACATGCGAACGGAACATCTGGGCGGACACGCAGCGCAGCGTTGAGGATGGACTCGCGGGCGTGCGTGGGACTGGCGACATCGCCGGTCAAACCATCCAGCTTGAACGTGATCTTGTAGGTTTCCTTCGACTCGTCCTCCACAACGGGACGGCCGGCATTACCCTCAGGGCGGTCCGGACGACCAGTAGTGAACAGCTCGAAGCGCACGTGCTCAGGCTTCACACCACGGGCTGCGAGCGTGTCGCGGCACAGTTGGACCAGCTCGAACGGTCCACAGAGGAACCATTCGTCCACGTCCTCGGCATGGATGGCGCTGCTCAGCAAAGCCTGCAGCTTCTCCGAATCGATGCGGCCGGTCATCAGCGGGGCGATCCGCTGCTCGCGGGACAAAACGTGGTGCAGCGCCAGGCGCGACGGGTATTTGTCCTTCAGGTCCGCGAGCTCCTCAAGGAACATGACGTCCATGGCGGCCTTGTTGGCGTAGATCAGGTCAAACGTGGTCTCCGGATTGGCGGCCAGCAGCGTCCGGGCAATCGCCATCACGGGCGTGATGCCTGAACCCGCGGCGATCGCAACGAAGTTCCCAGGCTCTCCCGCCAACTCCTCCGGGTGGTTCATGGAGTTCATGACGTTGTGCTGGACTGACGAGCCGTCCTTGCCGTGCCGTGAAATAAACGCGCCCTGCGGGCTCATGACGTCCAGGACGTCGCCGGCCTTCAGCTCGGCATTGGCCCACGTGGAGAAGACACCGCCAAGGTCCTTCTTGACGGCCACCCGGATCTCGCTGCTGCCATCCGCGAACGTGCGCGGCTCTGCGCAGATCGAGTAGCTGCGGCGGACCTCGTGCGGCTGGCCTTGCTCATCGGGCAGTGTGGTGCGCAGCGCGACGTACTGGCCAGGAAGGTAGTCATACTGACCGGCCAGCTCGGCAGGAACAGCGAACGTCACCTCGATTGCGTCGTCCGTAAGGCGCCGGACGTCCGAGACGGTCAGGGTATGGAAAGACGCACGACGGCGGCTGGCCGTCTGGGTTTCGGTGGTCATGGAATTCCTTAGAGGACTTTGAAGTAGTCGAACGGTTCCTTGCAGTCCTGGCAGACGAACAACGCCTTGCAGGACGTGGAACCAAAGCGGGTGAGCTCCTTGGTGTTCAGCGAAGAACACTGCGGGCATTTCACGGCCAGGTTCAAACGAACGGGACCGGAGTGGCCACCGGCAGCAGCACGGCCCGTGGGAGGCGCGATCCCGTATTCCTGCAGCTTGGCCTTGCCGGACTCCGTCATCCAGTCGGTGGTCCATGCCGGGGAGAGCACGAGGTTGATCTGGACGCTGGCGTAGCCTTCCTTTTCGAATGCCTTGCGCAGGTCATCGCCAATGGCGTCCATGGCCGGGCAACCCGAGTACGTGGGCGTGATGGTGACCTCGACGGCGGTACGTGAGGTGCCGCCGTCGTCCGCTTTGTCCGTGAGCTGCTGCGCGTCCGTCGCCTCGACGACGTGAACGCCGCGGAGGATGCCGAGGTCCTCGATGGTGAGGACCGGGATCTCCGGATCGCAGACCGTGGACGCAATGTCCCAGGCCCGCTGCTCTTGTGTCCTTGCCGTTTCTTCGGCGTGGCCAATGGTTGCCATGATGGTCACCAGCTCGCGCCGGGGTGCTCGCGGGCCAGGACCTGCATCTCAGCAAGGATGTAACCCAGGAATTCGGAATGCTTGCCGCGACGGCCGCCTCCCAGTGCTTGCGGAACGGCAGGGATGTCCAGTTCGGCTTCGGCCATGATCTGGCCGATGAGCCGGTCAAACCCAGCGCGAAGGCTTGAGGGCTGGACAGTAACGCCGGCCTCTGCCAGGCGGGTGGTGAGCTCATCGTCTTCGAAGAGTTCGTCCACGTACGGCCATACGAGCTTGAAGCCTTGGATGATGCGGGCGCGGGATTCGTCCGTGCCGCCAGCCAGGCGCAGTACCCACTGGGCACTGTGGTCGCGGTGGTAATCCACTTCCTTCACGGCCTTCGCGGAGATGGCTGCCAGGGTGGCGTCCTTGGATGCGGTGAGGGCCGTGTAGAGCTCGTACTGGTAGTAGCTCACGATGAACTGGCGGGCGATGGTCACCGCGAAGTCCCCGTTGGGCTGCTCGAACAGGTGCGCAGAACGGAACTCGTGCTCACGGCGGAAATAGGCCAGATCGTCCTCGGACCTGTCCCACGCGGCACCCGCATAGGTCAGGAACGAGCGCGCGTGGCCCAACTGGTCCAGCGCGATGTTGCCGAGCGCGATGTCTTCCTCAAGCTCAGGAGCACGGGAAATCCAGTGGCCCAGGCGCTGCGCCAGGATCAGTCCGTCGTCGCCGATCCTCAGGGCAAATTCCGCCACGTCCTCGCTTGGCTTGACCTGTCCACGCCGTACTTCGAGGGCGATGTCCTCCGGGCGGAGGGCATTGCCCGGCGTGATGCGGGTAGCGCTGGCTGAACCGTCACCGGAAGCTCCGGCTCCCTGGACGCCCACGGAGATGTCGCCGTGGCCTTCAATGGCGAAGTCAGTGTCTTTGTCAGTCATCACAGGTGCTTCACGCCTTCGCTCTTGGTGTAGTACGTTGCGTGGCGGTAGTCCTTGCCCTGGGGGGACTCGAAGAAGGAGCCCTTGGAATCGGGATCGCTGGAGGAGATAGCCTCGGCCGGGACAACCCAGATAGAGACGCCTTCATTACGACGCGTGTAAAGGTCGCGGGCATTCCTGAGGGCCATCGCGGCGTCAGGAGCGTGCAAGGACCCGGCGTGCACGTGGGACAGGCCACGGCTGGAACGCACGAAGACCTCCCACAAGGACCACGGGGCCTCGTGGTGCTGCTGTTCCGCCGGCGTAGTCGCCGCGACCTTGGGGGCCTCGCGCTTGATCTCGCTGGCCGAGCTTGCCGGTTCTTCCGGGTTACCGTGAGGACTCATGCTGCGTGTTCCTTCTGTGCTTGCTTGCGGGCGTAGGCAACGGCGGCTTCGCGAACCCAGGCACCGTTTTCGTGTGCCTCACGGCGGCGCTCGATGCGCTGCGAGTTGCAGGGGCCGCGGCCGGCCAGGACTTCCTTGAACTCGTTCCAGTCCAGGGGTCCGTGCTCCCACTTCTTGGTTTCTTCGTTGAAACGAATGTCCTTGTCAGGCAGGGTCAGGCCGAGGACCTTGACCTGCTCAACCATCATGCCGACGAACCGGCTGCGCAGTTCATCGTTGCTGAACCTCTTGATGTTCCAGGCCATGGATTGCTTGGAGTTGGGTGAGTCATCATCCGGCGGGCCAAACATCATCAGCGACGGCGCGTACCAGCGGTTTACGGCTTCCTGGGCCATCTGCTTCTGCTCAGGCGTGCCGTTGGACAGTTCCAGCAGGATCTCGAAACCCTGGCGCTGGTGGAAGGACTCTTCCTTGCAGATGCGCACCATCGCGCGTCCATAAGGACCGAACGAGGCCCGGCACAGCGGTACCTGGTTGCAGATCGCCGCGCCATCCACGAGCCAACCGATGGCTCCCATGTCCGCCCAGGAAATCGCCGGGTAGTTGAAGATCGACGAGTACCGGGCCTTGCCGGCAATGAGGTCTTCCATCATCTTGTCCCGGGTCTGGCCCAGGGTCTCAGCTGCCGAGTAGAGATACAGGCCGTGGCCTGCCTCGTCCTGGACCTTGGCCATAAGGATGGACTTGCGCTTCAGGCTGGGAGCGCGGGTGATCCAGTTGGCTTCCGGCTGCATGCCGATGATTTCCGAGTGCGCGTGCTGCGAGATCTGACGCAGCAAAGTCTTGCGGTAAGCCTCCGGCATCCAGTCGCGCGGTTCGATGCGCGAGTCTTCCGAAATGATGCGATCAAAGTACGCTTTCCCGGCTGCCTCCCGCTCCTGCTCTTCCGGGGACAGCTCAGCGGGCACTGATTGCAGATTCTGCGATGCCATGGTTGCTCCTAATAAATTACCGACCGTTCGTTCAGAATATGCGGAGCGGACGTTTTCAGTCAAGCGTTCAGTGAGACATCAAGGGCTGATGACGAGGGCATGGGTGCAGCTGGGCGTTGTGACAAGGCGGTCTTTGCTGCCCGTGTTAACTTGGGATGGGACCTGAGCCGTCCCAAGCCAACGCAAGAAAAGAGCCACACGTGGAATCGCCCCAGCCCTTTAGGATCCTCACCGTCTGCACAGGGAACATCTGCCGTTCCCCTGTGGCGGAACGGCTGCTTCAGGCGGGCCTCAACCACGCAAGCCCAGGATCATTCGAGGTTCGCAGCGCCGGCACACGCGCCATGGTCGGAGAGCCGATTCAACCCCTGTCGGCCAAGATGATCAGCACCTTCCGTGGCAGCCCCGACAACTTCGCGGCCAGGCAGCTCAACCAGAAGATCCTCCGGGAAACCGACCTTGTGCTGGCAATGACGTCCAGGCACCGGGGCGAAGTCCTTCAGCTCGATGCCTCCTTGTTGAAGCGAACGTTCACCATCCGTGAATTTGCGAGGATGCTTGCCGTCCTGGAGACGCGTGGTGATGTTGTTCCGGAGGGCGACATCGTGGAATTCTGGCGGGCTCTTCCCGCCCGTGCCGCTTCCGTCCGTCATCTTGCTCTCGCCGCCGATCCTGCCGACAACGACGTGGTAGACCCCTACCGCCGAGCGGAAGAGGTCTACCACCAGATGGAGGATGAGTTGGCCCCGGCCATCCTAGGCATCCTCCGCTTCGCACGCCTTACGGCGCCGGCCTAGTTGGCTGCATTACTAATTAAGTCCGATCACCAACATCTGGCTCGTGCCGGGGATGCACGTCTGCAGGACAACCGCGGGGAAGCCGCCGAAGACAGCCGCCACATTGTTGGTGGTTCCAGGGTTGGGGACTTGGCCCCTTCCGGTCACTGTGTACGTGCCGTAGCCCGGGATGTTCACCGTCTGTCCCACACCGATACCGGAGAAGCGTGCCCAACCTCCACAGAAGTCGTGCTCGGTGATGAACAGTGCGTAGGCGTCCGTGGGAGTGTAATGGATGGGCCCTATGCATGCGTCCACCAGGCTCTGGCCTCCCGATCCAGCCACGTAGATCGTCCAGCCCGCGGCTACGGGAGCAGGGGCTTGCGCCGGAGCGGCCTGCGCGGCGGCCTGGGCTGGGGCGGCAGCGGGCGCCGGTGCCGGCTCGATCAGTGGAACCGCTGGTCCAGTAAGCTTCAGGACTTGGCCGGGCACGATGACGGAGTAGCCGCTCAATCCATTGGCAGCCAACATCTCGTTCATGTTCACCCCGAACCGGGCAGCTATGGAGCCCACGGTATCTCCGGCGACAACCGTATAGAGGTTGGTATCCACCGCTGGCGGCGCGGGTGCGGCCGGTGCAGGTTCTGCAGCCGGCGCCGCGGCCACGGCCGGTTCGACGGCGGGAACCTTGGCTTCGGTTGCGGGTGTCGCTGCTGCTTCACTCGCAGCGGGCGTGGCCGGGCTGGAGTCTGAGGCCTGGGGGGTCGCCAGTTGTTCACTGGACACATTCTGGCCCGCATCGGCTGCGGGGTTGTTTGCCTGTGAAAGAACCCCAAAAATCAACGGAATTAGTCCTATAACAACAATGATGGCAATTGCGATCAGCAGGACTTTATTTTTGCGGGACCCCGGCAGCAAGGTACCGCGGGGCGCGTTCTTTGACAGAGTAGTTTGAAGCTCGTCATTGTAAATGTTCATTAGATGTCCCAGATCCGTGGCTGTTGTCTGAGCACGCAGAAGTCCCAAGGGAGGGGCGTATGCGATAGCACAGAAGTGTGATGGGAGCCCCACTCGTCACGTGCGAGGGGGCGAACCACCGCTGAGCCGGCGGAACAGAATTTCAGAAACCCTAGGGAACTTAATGCTAAGAATCGGCCATTGGCACCGCACGAGTAGCAGATACTCGTCTTTTTCTTTGATGTCCTGAATTAGCACTAGGTAGTACGCAATTTTCCGGGATAAGCCACTTGTTTAGGCGAGCACCGGTACTCGTTCCGTTTCCTTCACCTGAGGCTCACACTCTGTTCACGGCAGCCGTTAACAGTGGAGCCATGACTGATCTCTCACGCCGCACCCTCGTCAAAACATCCTTAACCGGCTTGGCATTGGCTGGCCTGGCGACCGGTACCGCCGCGCCTGCCCCCGCTGCTATCCCCTTGGTCCGCAACCGCCTCACACTCCCGACTGGAATCGCCACCGGGGATGTCACCACCGATTCCGCTGTCCTCTGGTCACGTGCTTCGGGCCCGGGCCGCTTGAGCGCCCGGCTGCAGGCAGTGGATAGCGCGGGCGAAATCCTCCGTGGACGCTACGGATTCAGCCGCACCATCCAAGGCCCCCTCGCTACCGAAGCCAGCGACTTCACCGCCAAGATCCACGCCAAAGGACTTCCTGCGGGGACCCGCTTCGCCCTGGAACTGAACTTCGAGGACGAGAACGGCCTCGGCGACTCAGTCAAGGGAACGTTCACTACGGCGCCGGACTCATCCGGGAACGGCGGCCCCGAAGACCCGCGCGGGGGCGGCAGGCCATCGTCGGCCTCCCAGTCCTTCGTGTGGACCGGCGACACTGCAGGGCAGGGCTGGGGCATCAACGAGGAGATCGGCGGCATGCGTGGCTACCAGGCAATGCACGCAACGCGCCCGGATTTCTTCATCCACTCCGGCGACACCATCTACGCCGACGGCCCCATTGCCGCCACGGTCACGGAGAAAGACGGCCAAGTGTGGGGGAACATCGTCACCGAGGAAGTCTCCAAGGTCGCCGAGACACTCACGGAATACCGGGGTCGTCACCGTTACAACTCACTGGACGTGAATATGCGCAGCATGTTCGCCGAGGTTCCCGTGATCGCCCAGTGGGATGACCACGAGACACACAACAACTGGTACCCCGGCCAGATCCTGGACGACTCCCGTTACACCGAACGCAACGTGAACGTCCTGGCCGCCCGCGGGCGCCAGGCCTGGCAGGAGAACATGCCGATCGCAGACTCCGCGGCGCTATGGCGCCCAGGAACGTTCGACGCCGGGCAGTACCAACCTGCGCGCATCTACCGGAAGATTGCGCGCGGCCCGCAGCTGGATATCTTCTGCCTGGACATGAGGACCTACAAGTCCCCCAACACAGACGGCAAGGAGCCGTACGCCACCAACATCCTGGGCCAGGAACAGGTGGACTGGCTCATCAAGGAAGTACGCCAATCCAAGGCAACGTGGAAGGTGATCGCAGCCGATCTGCCGCTGGGCATCATCGTTCCGGATGGGCCTGTGAACCAAGAGAGCCTCTCCAACCGGGACAACGGTGCTCCCCTCGGCCGCGAACTGGAAATCGCGGGCGTATTGAGTGCCTTCAAACGGTACGGCGTGAAGAACACGGTGTGGCTAACGGCGGACGTGCACTACTGCGCAGCCCATAACTACTCCCCCGAACGTGCATCCTTCACTGATTTCGATCCCTTCTGGGAGTTCGTGGCTGGCCCTATCAACGCGGGCTCGTTCGGTCCGAATGACATGGACGGAACGTTTGGACCCGAAGTCGTGTTCTCAAAGGCCGGGCGCTTCCCGGGTGAGTCCCCGAGGGATGGCGAGAACCAATATTTCGGGCACGTGGACCTCGCCGTAGACGGCACCTTCACCGCGAGCCTGCGCAACGCCAACGGAGCTGTGCTGTTCTCAAAGACCCTCACCCCGGAGCGCTGAGCCCAACCAGCTCGCAGTAGTGGTTGTTCGAAGCCCTCAGAACAACCACTACTGCCAATCAGATGGGGTTTCACGGGACGTCACCTTTGTGTGTTGCCGGTCACTTAAGCCCGCTTTCGGCGTATGCTCTCCTCAGCGCAAAGGCAAGATGCGTTGTTCGCTTTTGGTGGGGCCACTTTTGAAGGCAGGGGTTCAGTGGCAGGAGTGAAGCACGAGGTTCTTCCGGTGCGCTCATGGTCAAGGCAGGGAATGCCGCTTTTCCTCGTAGCAGTCGGAGTGTGCGCGGTCCTTTTGGCCGCAGGGCTCGGCAGCGGGATCGGGACACCCACAGCTCAGCTGGCCGGCGACTTGGCGATACTTACCGCCGCACTGACTGCGCTGATGACACACACCAGCGCGGCTTTGCGGGGCCACGGAAACACAACCGCCCGATGGTTCGTTGTTGCTGGGTTGGCTCTTTGGTCCTGTGGCCAAGCATTTTGGACCTTCAACGGCATAGTGCTGGACCACGCCTACCCCTTCCCATCGGCTTCCGACATTGGGTTCGTCGGTTATGCGCTGCCAGTCGCCGTCGGGCTTGTCCTGCTCTCCAAGGGCGGCAGTGTCCGCATATCAGTCATCCGGACCATCCTGGACGTCGGAACGGTGGCCAGCGCCGTTCTCTTCATCGCATGGGGCGCAGTCTTGGGGCCGGTGATCGAGGCGGGCAACGAGGACGCCCTTGCCTTCCTGACCACGTTGGCTTACCCGTTCGTGGACGTGGTGATGGTCTCCCTGCTCATCGTCCTGACAATGCGGGCCGCCCGGGGCAGGCGCCTTCCCTGGTTGTGCCTTGGCTTGGGCTTCCTGGTGCTCGCTTTGACCGACCTCACGTACGTGCGGCTCACCACCGAAGGCGTCACAGGTGTGACGGGCTCCCCCTTGGCTCTCGGCTGGGTAGCAGCCTTCCTCCTCGTCGGATTCAGCCCTCTGGCTCCCGAGACCAGCAGCAGCAAGAAGGACGGACGCACGTATGCTGCCGCACTGGAGCTCCTTCCATACGTTCCCGTCTTCGGCGCAGTCCTGTTCAACCGCAGCCGAGCCATCAACATGACAGACCCGATCCTGCTGGTCACGGGCCTGACTGTCCTGGTCTTCGTGATCGTGCGGCAGGTGCTGATCGTCGTCGAGAATGTGACGCTTACGCGGAACCTCGAGTCCAAGGTGGCCGCCCGCACGGTGGAGCTGGAGGGCTTGGGCGCAATCGTCAACTCCTCGGGCGACGCAATCATTGGCAAGACGCCTGAGGGAGAGATCCTCAGTTGGAATCCGGGGGCGGAACGGATTTTTGGCTTCACGGCGGCGGAGGCCATAGGCAGGAACAGCGACTTCTTTATCCCCGAGGAGTTTCGGGAGGACGAACACGAGGCTCTCAGAACGACGGCCGAAAGTGGTGCCATACAGAACTTTGAGACCCTTCGCCAACGTGGAGACGGCACCATCATTCCGGTTTCCGTAACGCTTTCCCCCGTCCGGGGCGAATCAGGCATCAGGGGCGTGGCCACGATTTCCCGGGACATCACCGAACGCAAAGCGTCTGAGGCCGAACTCCTGGCTGCCCGGGAAGCAGCGCTGGAATCAAGTAGGCTCAAGTCCGAGTTCCTGGCGACCATGAGCCACGAGATCCGGACCCCTCTCAATGCCGTGATCGGCCTGACGTCGCTCATGATGGACACACGCCTGAACGATGTCCAGCGGCAGTACGCCCAGGGAGTCAAGGGCGCCGGCGAGGTCCTCCTGACGCTCATCAACGACATCCTGGACTTCTCCAAGCTGGAAGCCGGGAAAGTGGACCTGGACATTACAGCCTTCGATCCCCGGGTGCTCGTGGAAGAGGTAGCTGGACTGGTTGCTGAGCAAGCCCAAAGCAAGGAACTGGAGCTGATCTCCTACTGCCACCCGAATGTGCCGGAACGGCTCATGGGAGATTCCGGGCGGATTCGCCAGATCCTGCTGAACCTGTCATCCAACGCGGTCAAGTTCACTCCAGCCGGCGAGGTGGAAATACAGGTTTCAGTGGTCAGCCAGGATTCGAACAATGCTTCCTTGCGCTTTGAAGTCCGTGACACGGGCATCGGCATTAGCGCCGAAGACCACCACAGGTTGTTCGAATCCTTCGCCCAGGCAGACGCTTCCACCACACGCCGTTACGGCGGAACAGGCCTCGGCCTGGCTATCTCGCGGCGCCTGACCGAAGTCATGGGCGGCGAGATCGGACTCGACAGCGAAGTGGGAGTGGGCAGCAAATTCTGGTTTGTCCTGGAACTACCCGTCGCCCCACCAGCCACGGACACCGGAATCCTGCCCGCCTCCCTCGCCGGCCGCAAAGTACTCGTGGTGGACGACAACGCCACCAACCGTTTGGTACTGGAGACCCAGCTTGCAAGCTGGGGAATGCAGCCCGTGGCAGTCGCAGATGCGCACACTGCAATGGACGAGTACCGTTTGGCCGTTTCGGAGCGCCACCCCTACGACATCGCTGTGGTGGACATGTGCATGCCCGACGTCGACGGCTTGGAATTGGCCCGCCAAATCAAGGAAGAGAGCAACGGCTCGGGCGGCCCGGGGATCATTCTCCTGACCTCCACCATGCAAGTGGACAAGGCCGATCTCACCTCCGCAGGAATCCGCGAATACCTCACCAAGCCCGTGCGGAGCTCCGAGTTCTACAACCGGCTCCTACGGCTCGTGGCAACAAAAACGATGGGTAAGCCAACGCCCCTTGGAACCCAGCCCGAGCTGCCGCCCCGGGACCCGGAACTCCTGTTGGGCAAGCTTCTGGTGGCTGAAGACAATGAAGTCAACCAGCTGGTGGCGCGCGGGATGGCGAACAGGCTCGGCTACGAAGTAGACATCGTCGACGACGGCGCGCAAGCCGTTGCCGCGACACTCACCGGAAACTATGCTGCCGTTCTTATGGACTGCCACATGCCTGTGATGGACGGTTTTGAGGCGACGAAAATCATTCGATTGCGTGACTCCAAAACCGTGAGGATCCCCATCATTGCCATGACGGCCGGGGCCCTGAACGAGGACCGCGAGCGTTGTTTCGCAGCTGGCATGGACGACTACATCAGCAAGCCCGTGGATCTGGACAAGCTCCGTGACATCCTGGCTCGGTGGGTGCCCCAGGAGCAGCGGGCGGAAGCACCGCCGTCGAACGTTGTTGTTCTGGCCGCTGCCGGCCCCGGCAACGCTGACGCTGCTGACCCTGACGCAACCGTCCTCGATGAGGACAGGCTGCAGATCCTGCGCGACCTTGGACCGGCGGACGGTATGGGCCTGTTGCCTGACGCCGTCAGGGCGTTCCGCGAGGAAGCCCAGCGCGCCCAGGAGAAGCTGCGTTCGGCCCTGGAGAGCGGACAGGCCAACGCGCTGGAGGCGGCCGCGCACAAGCTGGCGGGCGCCGCAGCCAATATCGGCGCTACAGGTGCCGCAGCCCTGGCCAGGGACTTGGAACGGCTGGGCCGTGAGGCGGGCCCAGGTGTTGCAGCGCATGGAACGCAGGTACTCGATCAACTAAATTCGGAACTCGCACGGGTGGATGGGGCACTCGAGCGCACATTAATGGGAGCCCCATGAAAGTACTCATCGCCGACGACGACCAGATCTCACGCATGATCACCAAGGCCGCCGTCGAGCAATCCGGTCATGATTGCATCGTGGCAGTGGATGGCGATTCGGCCTGGGATCTATACCAGGAACATGCCCCCGCAGCGGTGGTGACGGACCTGATGATGCCGGGCCTGAACGGCTTGGATCTTTGCCGGGCCATCCGCGAGCGCGAGCAGGACACCTATACGTACGTCATCCTGGTGACCTCCCACGGTTCGCGAAAGGACGTCCTGGCGGGCATGGAGGCCGGCGCGGACGATTACGTCACTAAACCGTTGGACCCCTTCAACCTGCACATCCGATTGCTTGCCGCGCAACGCATCACTTCGCTGCACGCTGACCTCGCAAAGTACCGGACAGCGCTGACCAAACAGGCTCGCACAGATCCCCTGACCAAGCTGCACAACAGGCTTAAGCTGACGGAAGATCTGGGCCAGCTGCACAGCAGGAGTGACCGCTACTCGCGGGATTACTGTCTGGCGATGGTGGATGTGGACAACTTCAAGAGGTACAACGACATTTACGGCCATCAGGCGGGAGACGCCGCCTTGGTGGCCATCGCCTCGACCCTTGCCGGTGAGGTCCGTCAGTCCGACGGCGTGTACAGGTTCGGTGGCGAGGAGTTCCTCCTGGTCCTTCGGGAGCAAACAGCTGCCGGGGCCGAAGTTGTCATGGAACGGGTCCGGGCAGCTGTGCATGCGCTGCAGATCGAGCACTCGGGCGACCCCGATGGGATACTCACGATCAGCGCGGGCGTCTCGGCTTTTGCTGAGGGGCACCGCGCGGGGACGGAGCAGTTGCTGCGCGAAGCGGACCTGGCCCTGTACGCGGCAAAGGCTTCAGGCCGGAACCGTGTGACGCTGGCCAGCACGCTTTCGCAGGGCGTGGACTGAGCGTCTGGGCGCTCTGAGCGAAATCGCTGGTTCCGTGTCAGAGCCCGTCTATAGAGTTGCCATATGAGCCACACTTCCTCCGCGCCTGCCGCTGCCCCTGCCAACGGTTCAGCACCCCGGCCGCCTGTTGCCAAACATGTCCCCAGCCGCCGCGAACACCACGGCGATGTCTTCGTGGACAACTACGAGTGGCTCCGGGACAAGGAATCCGCAGAGGTAGTGGATCACCTCAAGGCAGAGAACGCCTACCAGGAAGCTGTGACGGCTCACCAGGAACCGCTCCGTGAAGCAATCTTCCAGGAGATCAAGGGCCGCACCCAGGAAACCGACCTGTCAGTACCCAACCGCAAGGATGGCTGGTGGTATTACAGCCGTTCGGTGGAGGGCAAGGAATACAGCATCCACTGCCGCGTGGTGGCACAGAATACGGGTGACCCCGTAGCCGACTGGACTCCGCCTTCCGTTGAGCCGGGCGTGGAGATCCCGGGTGAGCAGGTGCTTCTGGACGGAAACGTGGAAGCCGAGGGCCAGCCGTTCTTCAGCGTCGGTGGCGCTGCCGTGACCATCGACGGCAACCTCTACGCATACGCGGTCGATAACTCCGGCGACGAACGCTTTACCCTGCGCATCAAGGACCTCCGGACGGGCGAACTGCTGCCGGACGTCATCGAGAACATCTTCTATGGCGTGGCGTTCTCCCCGGACGGCACCCGCCTCTTCTACACCGTGGTGGACGATTCCTGGCGCCCTTACCAGGTCAAGGCCCACGTATTAGGCACGCCGGTTGCCGAGGATGAGGTTCTTTACCAGGAGGACGACGTCGCCATGTGGCTGGGCTTCGATCTCGCCTCGGACCGCCGGCACCTTGTGCTCAGCATCGGCTGCTCGGAGTTCAGCGAGACCCGGCTGCTCCGCTTTGACGATTACGCCGCCGGTCTCAGCACAGTCATTCCTCGCGAGGAGCACATTCTTTACGAGGCCGAGCCTTTCCTCCTGGATGGCCAGGAAACCCTGCTCCTGACCCACAACAAGGACGCCATCAATTCAATGGTGAGCCTGGTCGACCCGTCCGAGCTCACAAAGCCGCTGGCAGAGCAGCAGTGGCGGACCGTCGTCGAGCATTCCGACGACGTGAGGGTCAATGGCGCAGGTGTCACTTCCACGCACCTGGTGCTGTCCATCCGGAAGGACACCATCGAGCGTGTTCAAGTGCTGCCGCTCGCGGGCCTGGGCACGCCGGAGCAGCAGGCGCCGGTGGAGCCGGCCTTCGACGAAGAGCTCTACACCGCCGGCGTTTCTAGTTCCGACTACGAAGCCCCCGTGATTCGCATGGGCTACACCTCCTACTTCACACCGTCCCGCGTCTACGACTTCGTTCTGCCCACCGCCGGGCAGCCCGCAGGCCAGCTGTTGCTGCGCAAGGAAAGCCCGGTCCTGGGCGGCTACTCCGCGCAAGATTATGTGGCGGCCCGTGAGTGGGCAACCGCCGACGACGGCACCAGGATTCCGCTGTCGGTGCTGCGCCACGCTTCGGTACAGCAGGACGGCACGGCCGCTGGCTTGGTGTACGGCTATGGCTCGTACGAGTTGAGCATGGACCCGAGCTTCGGGGTTGCGCGGTTGTCGCTGCTGGACCGCGGCATCGTCATGGTCATTGCGCACATTCGGGGTGGCGGGGAGCTGGGTCGCCATTGGTACGAGGATGGGAAGAAGCTCACCAAGAAGAACACCTTCACCGACTTCATCGCGGCCACCGACTGGCTTGCTGGCTCGGTCTGGGTGGATCCTTCCCGGATTGCTGCCATGGGTGGTTCTGCTGGCGGCCTGCTCATGGGTGCCATTGCCAACATGGCTCCGGAAAAGTATGCGGCAGTGGTGGCCCAGGTTCCCTTCGTGGACCCACTGACCAGCATCCTGGATCCAGAGCTTCCCCTGTCCGCCTTGGAATGGGAGGAGTGGGGCAACCCGATTACCGATCCCGAAGCCTATGCCTACATGAAGTCCTATGCACCGTACGAGAACGTGCGGAGCGTGCCCTACCCCAAGATCGCCGCGGTGACGTCCTTCAACGACACCCGCGTGCTGTACGTGGAACCGGCCAAGTGGGTGCAGGCACTGCGCTCGGCATCCACTGGCTCGGAACCGATCGTCATGAAGATTGAGATGGACGGCGGCCACGGCGGAGCATCTGGCCGGTACGTTCAGTGGCGGGAGCGGGCTTGGGACTACGCGTTCGTTGCCGACTCCCTGGGCGCCACGGAACTTCTTTCTGGGGCGGGGCTCAAGTAGCAGTGGAACGGGAACATGAGGCGCTGCGCTTGGCAGCGAGCCTCGTTGCCGCATCCCTTGCCCCTGGCGCTTTGAGTTTCGCTGAAAGGCTCCTCGTTCCGTTCCCTTGGCTGGGTTTCCTGCCGCATAGCCAGCGAGAGCAATTTGCAACTGAAATTGTGGAAGTAGCTCGCGCCTGTGCTGCTATTTCGAGCTTTGAAAGGTTGTTCGTCGTTCTGGCTGAGTGGAGGTCAACGGCTGAGGCTGTCGCTTCCGGATACACGCCCGATGACCAGCTTGACTGGCTGGACGAGTCCGAAGCCGTCGACGATCCCCGAGCCAGCGAGTGACGCCGGGGAAGGAAGCAGTCCCTCGCCCACTGCGCCGCTCCGAACGCCACGAAGTAGAACACCTGAGGGATTAGTTGCTACTCCCGGACGAGCATGCTGATCCACATCGCAGCAAGCCAGTCCGCGAACCGTTCATCGGTCCAGCCGCGCTGCCCTACGAACCGGCTCCAGAGCGTGCCGTCCATGGTCGCGAACAGGACGTCGCGGCATTCCTCTTCCGCAACGCCAAGCTGCCCGGTGGCGGCCGCAGCGTGTGCGTAACGCGTCGCCACATCCAAGCGGCGGTCGGCCCATTCGGTGAGCATTGCGACGGCGTCGGGCTCGCTCGCCGCTGCTCCCGTGAGGGCCTCAAGGAGTGGGGCAATCCGCCGATTGCTCGCTGCCACGAATGCGGCGTGGCGTCGGATCCTGGCGGGCAGGTCCGGCTCGGTCAGGATGGCTTGCATCTCCGCCCTGTCGTATAGGGTCACGTCGGCCTCGTCGCCGCGGAAATCGACGTACCAAACGTGCCTGAGCAGCGCAGCTTTAGTGCGAAACGCCGCATAGACGGTTTCGACGGCGACGCCCGCCCGTTCAGCCACCTGCTTCATAGTGGTCTGCCCGTATCCCTGCGAGATAAACAGCTCGTTCGCCGCCGTGATGATGCTTCGCCGAGTCTCCGCAGCCTGCTGCTGGCGGCGGGTGGAATCGTACGGCCTCTTGATTTTTGCGCCCATTGGATGCATTCTAACAGTATTCAAAACAGTCTCACTGTAATGGAGTTGGTCATGTCTACTGAGACCGATGTTTTCCTCGCCGAAATGGTTCCGAAGCAGCGAGCCGCGGACGGCGCAATCCACGATGGCGACGCCGGTCCACGCCTCGCGCTGTGGTCACAGAACGATCCGCTGACGCTCTTCGGTGCGAGCCTCAGCGGCAGCGGCCGGGCAGAGCTTGAGCCCATGTTCCACAACGTCGCCTCGTGGTTCTCGCACTCGGATTCGTTCGATCTTGAGATCATCGCAGCCGGTGCTAGCGCGGACCTCGCCTACACGGTCGGCTACGAGCACACCACCACCACTGTCGATGGCACACCGAGGAAATACAACTTGCGGGTGACCCACGTCTATCGTCGTGAAGACGGCACTTGGCGGATTGTGCATCGTCACGCGGATTTTCCGGCTGAAGAGGCCAGCGTTCCGTTGTCCTCTGGCCGGACTGGCCCCATGATGGGCGAGCGACAGGCCATGGGAAAGGAGACCAAGGCCTTCCTCGCCGAGATCCTGCCGAAGCAGCGGGACATGACGGTTGCCCTGCACAAGGGCGACGTAACAGCACGCATCGCTCTGTGGTCGCACACGGACCCCACCACCCTGTTCGGTGCGCACATCTCCGGAGTGGGCTGGACCGATCTCGAGCCCAAGTTCCGCCAGGAGGCCACCCGGTTCGCCGGCGCCACCGGGTTCGAGTTCGAGGTTGTCGCGGCCGGTACCAGCGGAAGCCTCGCCTACACCGTTGGGTTGGAGCACAGCCACGCCGTTGTTGATGGCGTTCCGGCCGACTACACGATGCGGACGACGCACGTCTACCGCCGCGAGGACGGCGCCTGGCGGATCGTTCACCGGCACTCGGATCTTATTCCAGTGCAACAGCCCGCGTGACCAAGTGCCGCTCCTTGCGGTGGCGCGCGATGCGCGCGGGAGCGTTGTTAGCGGGCGTGGTGCCCAAGCGCCCGGTGCTACCGGGCCCGGAGCAAGGCGAAGTATCCCGGAATGAGCTCCGGGTCTGAAGGGTTGCTCAGCGGCCGGGTCTCGATGCTTGTCGCGCCCTCCTCCAGAAGGTTCCAATCCGCCGTCGGGAACGCCTTGGCTCGCTGGGCGGCGCCGAAACGGCCCGGCATCGGCAAGCCCTTGATGGCCCACTCTAAGGGGGCAGGAATGGAGTCGCGCGTGGCACCGAGGTGGCTAACGTAATCCACGGGGGTGCCGGGAAAGTTGGTTTCTGCCAGGAACACGCTGCCGCGGGATCCGACGACGGGCAACAGGTTTGCTGCCAGGGCCGCCCTCGCTTTGGAGTCCAGGACGTGCAGTACGCCGCGGATGAACACGTTGGCATCGCCTGTCCAGCCCACAGCTTCTAGGGCCGTCAGGACAGTCCGCGCAGCGTCAGGTGCCGTCATATCGCACACGGCGAATGACGCCGTCGTGATGTCCCCTGACTCTTGACGTGCACGGTCTACGGCGTTCGCGGAGTAATCGAGCCCAAGGGCGTGGGGGAAATGCTGGGCCAGGAGGCGTGAGAAGCTGCCGTTGCCACACCCCACGTCCACCATCGGGAGGGACTGATCCATCCGGGCAAATTTGGGCAGGTAACCCTCAAGTTCATGAGAGCTGCCGGAGTCCCACAACACATCCCCGGTTGCCCCGGTGGACCGGACGTTGCCCCAATAGCGATCCCATGCTGTGAGTGGGTCCTTGGGCGCGGCCGAGGAAAGCCTGATCAGGCGAGGAATAAGCAGGTATTTCCGGAGCGCGGAGAGCATGCTCCAAATATAGGTGGCGCTACTGCTCTTTCAACCAAAGCAGGGCTTCTGTTTCGGACGTGAAGAATCTGGTGGGGCACGGCGGTTTCATGATCCCAATGAAGAAATTGGCGATGACCCTGTCCACGGGAGACGAACCCCAGAGGGCGATCCGTGAGGCCTGGCAGGGTTTGGCGAACACGGAACGGGCGCCCCTGGTGACGTCTGCCGTTGTGGCCATGTCCACAATCATCGGGTGGCGCGCCTCACCGCAGATCTCGTTGACCCGGTCCATCGCCCGTTGCGCGTCCGCCTGCTGGATCCTGGAACCGCGTGGCCACGTTAGCCGGAGGATTCCTGAGTCTTCGAGTTCCAGCTCGAACGTCACCTCTTGGTGGTCTTGCGGTGCTGCTGGCTGGCTCACTGATCTCCTTGGCGTTTCCTCGCGGACGGCAGGAGGACGAAGCCTCCCCCTGGGCTTTCACCCTCTAGGCTGCCGAATCCGGCTCCGAATGTAAAGGCTCTCTTCCCCGACGCAATACCCCATGCGGCGACGTAAATGAGCACGAATTGCCCCTACTGGGCCGCAGCCCGCGGTGGCGCTGATAGTGTGTTGCCAAATCTGGAATTACGGTGAACGAACGTTGTAACGGAGGGGGCTCAGTGGGTAAGAACGGGGCCGATGTGCAGCACGTTTCCCGCTCCGCCGTCGTGGCGGATTCAGACGCTGATCGCTTGGCCTTAACGACGGTTGCGCTCAAGGCCGCAGGGTTCAAAGTTTTCACCGCTGCAGATGCCGCGTCTATGGCCGCACGGCTGGAAACCGGCAGTCCCGCTGTACTGGTGCTGGAGAACTCCCTGGCACATGGCCTTCGCAGTCCTGGCGTTCCAGTGCTGCTGCTCCTCGATGCCGGCGAATCCCTGGACCTCGAAGAAGCCCAGGCGTGGGGCGTCGTGGACTATGTGATCAACCCGGTGCGTGCCGATGAACTTGTCTACCGCGTAGAAACCTTGATTGGCAGATCCCGGGAGCGTGCCCGGTCCCGGGGAGAAGTAGAAGCACTCCGCGAAAGCCTCCGGAACGTGTCATCCGCCATCCGGCAAACCAACGATCCCCAGCTCATTGCTGACCACGTGGTGAGGGGTTTCGGCGAAGCCCTCGGCGTGGACCACGTCTGGTTTGCGACCTTCCGGGACGAACGCGTTCCCTCGATCCGCGCCCAATGGAACCGCCCCGGCACGCCGATGCTCCCCGCCAGATTGGGCGACAGCGAGAAGCTGATCGTCGAGGCAGCCAACAGGCTATGGGCCGAAGCTGACGTTCTTGCTGTGACCGACCACCGAACCCAGCCGGAATCCAGGATCACCCAGGCGCTGAAGGAATGGTCCTGCGAGCTCAACCCGGTCTCGTCCGTGCTCCTACCTGTGGGCGAAGGTGGGGCAGCTTTGGGAATCATCCTTCTCACCACGGTGGAGGAACGGCACGAGTGGACCCGGCCTGAGATCGCATTGATGCAGCACGTCGCCGGCAATGTGGCGCACGGACTCATTCAGGGTCACCTCATCAGCGCCCAGCAACGCGTGCTGCACCAGCTCAGGCAGTTGGACAAGGCCAAGACGGACTTCCTGGCGACGGTGAACCATGAACTCCGGACGCCCCTGACCTCGATCACGGCCTATCTGGACATGATCAGGGACGGTTCGGGCGGCCCTGTTCCTGAGGGCATCAGCAAGATGCTGGATGTGATCGCCAGGAACTCCGACAGGCTCCGCCGGCTCATCGAGGACATGTTGACGGTGTCCATGCAGGACGGCAGCAACCTGGACCTCAAACCTGTGGACATTGCCAAGCTCCTCCAGGTGGTGGTGGCCACCCTGCGGCCTCTGGCAGAGTCCCGGCACGTGGCTGTGTCCTTCACTGAGGGAACCGAGGACGTGGAGGTCACCGCCGATGAAGCCAAGCTGGAACAGGTCTTCACCAACATCGTGGCCAATGCCATCAAGTTCACCCCGGCAGGTGGGCGGGTTGGCATCACGAGTTCGACGTTTGCATCGGCAGATGGTGGCCGTGCAGCGTTGGTCAAAGTGGCGGATACAGGCTTGGGCATCCCCGAACACGATCTTCCCCACATCTTCACGCGGTTCTACCGTGCCTCCAACGCCACGGCAGCTGCTGTTCCCGGAAGTGGCCTGGGGCTGGCGATCGCCCAGGACATCATCAGCCGGCATATGGGGCGGATGGTCTTCGACTCAACCTTGGGCTCCGGGACTACGGTGTCGGTCGAGTTGCCGGTAGGCGGTCCCTAGGGGCCCTGAACGGTCCCCGAAGGGCCCTTGACGCCCTCAAATTGCCAGTTGACTGGCCGTTCCTTGTCACTTGACGCCGTCGTGACGCCATGAACCCTGCCATGACAGCCCGGTCAACCGTTCGCCTGAACCTGACCCGCAAAGTCACTAATCCGCGACACATTCCGCAACAAAACTGATGCCCCGGAGCAAAGGTCCGAGGCATCAGTTTGAGTCATGTGGCCTTGAAAGGCGCTCCCCCAATTTAGTTCGGCCACCAACCTATGGTGGTGGTTTCCGTCTTGGTGGTAGTGCTGTTCGGCCACCAGCCGATTGCCGTGCTGTTGCTATCCTGCGAAGGCTCGGCATTAGCCGGAGCAGCGAGCCCCGTTACTGCCAGGACTGCTGCCATGAGCAGTGTTGCCGCAAATTTCTTCATCCGCTATGCCCTTTCATACTGATGCGAATTACGGTGTGACTTGAATAAAGTCACGAGACAAACTATACGAGCTTTTCTTCTCCAAGGACATGGATAATGGGCACATGCAGAGTCCACAATTAACGCCCCATCTTGTAGCCGGACTCAATGCGCGCACAAAATGGAAAGAACGTCACTTTGACGAGGCCTTTCGCTTAGCAGGTGAAGCTGCAGAGCTTGCAGCTGATGCCGGGGATGAAGTGGCCTGGTGGAACATGCGTTACTTGCAGGCGGAATGCCTCCGGGACCAAGGCCGGATCGATGAATACCTGGCATTGGCACTGGAACTGAACGAGCACGAGCTCACGGCGTCCTCACCTGAGCTCGGGGCCAAAGCCGGGACCATGGTTGCCGTCGCCCTGCAGGGGCTGGGGCGTCTGGCGGAGGCCGCTGCCATGGCCGCGGACGCCGCCAAACTGGCGGCCCGGGACGCGGACCTGGTGTACGTGCAGATCCTCGCACAGCGTGCACTCATTGCCTCCCTTGCCGAAAGCCGCTTGCTGGACGATGCCTGGCGTGAGTGCTTGGAGCTGGAATCCCTACTGACCGAAGACATCGACGAAGACACCGCGGGCAAGGGCTACTGGGTGATCGGCAATGTCGCCTTCCTGGCAAACCGGGTTGAAGATGGCAGCCGGTACCACGATCTTGCTTCCGAACGGCTGTCTCCATCCAAGGACGTGGACTTGTGGGCCCGCTTCAATCGCGCCTCGGCGGAAATGCGGCTCCAGGCCCGGCTGAGTGACGCCGCCACCCTCCGCTGCATTGAGAGGGCCGAGCTCGCCACAGACATCGTGGGGGGTTCCGAGCGGGACCATTTGGAAATGTCCCTGGTCCGCGCCCACTGGAACTATCTCAACGGTGACATGCAGGAAGCCCTCACTATCCTTGAGCCCTTGTGCGCGCGGTCTTCCATCCTCGCCACCCAAACCTCCGCGGAGTCGCACTTCCTTCTGGCCAGAACCTTGCTTGCCTTGGGCCGTAGGGAAGAAGCCGTGGCGACCTTCAGCGAAACCGCAAGCCTTTTCGATCAGGCAGCGCTGCCTGATCGAAGCTCGGCCGTTCGCGAGTACCTCCGGGATATGGTTGATCAGCGAGGCGAACCGCACGGGGAGTAACCATGTCCGAGGAAAAGTCGAATGCCGCATCAGATCCACGCCTGGGGTGGCTGCTTGATGGCATCGTCAGGCTTGCCGCGGGAGACCTGAACACCAGGATTGAAATTTCTGATGCCCGCGACGAGATCGACGCCGTGATCATGGGTACCAACCTCCTTGCCGAGGACCTCCAGATTGTCTACGAAGAGCTGGAGCAGCGGGTGGCGGCCCGCACCCGGCAGCTGCACGAAGCCCACCGCGAAATGCAGCGCATGGCCATGACCGATCCCCTCACAGGCCTTCACAACCGCTCCGCCTTCGCCGCCGCGCTAGCCGAATCCCTCAACCGGGACCCCAATGGCAACCAACGGCCAGGCATCTTGCTGATGGACATGAACGGCTTCAAGGGCGTCAATGACTCCCTTGGCCACAGCATCGGAGACAAAGTGCTGGAAACGGTGGCAGCCCGCATCAGCGCTGCCGTCCGCGAGGAGGACATGGTGGCCCGCATGGGGGGCGACGAATTCGCGGTCCTGCTGCAGGACGTTACCCCGGCCAAGGCGGCTTCCATCGGCAATCGCATCCTCGCTGCCATGGACGATCCGATGGAGATCGACGGCCAGCACGTACGATGCGGCGCCAGCATGGGCCTTCGGATGGCAGATCCCGGCAAGAACGCCGAGGAACTGATGATGGAAGCGGACATCGCCATGTATGAATCCAAGGCGGATGGGCGCGGCAAACTGAAGGTTTTTGACGCGGACATGCTCCTTGCCCGGCAACTGCGCAACCAACTCGTGGGTGAGCTCAAGGAAGCGATCGCCGGTTCGCAGCTGGTGCTTTACTACCAGCCCATCATCCGCTTGGACACCCGCGGAATTGAAGGCGTCGAGGCCCTGGTCCGTTGGAACCACCCCACCCGCGGCATGATCATGCCCGACGAATTCATCCCAATAGCCGAGGAAACGGGGATGATTTCCGATCTGGGCGGCTGGGTGCTGCGTACCGCCGTCGAGCAGTTGCAGCGGTGGCGCAGCGACCCCCTGACGGGGCGCCACGACTTCAACATGCGCATCAACGTGTCCGCCGCAGACCTCCAGCGGCTGGAGTTCGTGGAGGACGTACGCGAAGCCCTGACCTCGGCCGGGCTGGACCCCTCGCTGCTGGTTCTGGAGCTGACCGAAAGCGCTGTCATTCAAGGCAACGACCTTGACCGCTACACGCTGAACAGCCTCCGGCGGCTGGGCATCGAGATGGAGATCGACGACTTCGGCACCGGCTACTCCTCCATTGACTACCTCCGCCGCTTGCCCGTGCACGCCGTCAAGGTGGACCGAACGCTCCTCTCGGCACTCGGTAGCGACCCCGCGCAGCCCGCCCTCCTCGCGGCAGTCCTGCAACTCATTCGTGCGTGCGGCCTCGGTGCTGTGTGGGAGGGAATCGAAACCGCCGAACAGGCAGACTTCCTGCTCAGCATTGGGTGCACCAGCGGGCAAGGCTACTACTTCAGCCGGCCGTTGCCGGAGGCACAACTCACCGAACAGCTGAAGCACCACAAGACCTGGCCGATCCAGGACTAACGCACGACGGCGGCGGGCTGGCTTTAATCTGCGGCTTGGTGGCTGTTTCGGCCGTGTCAGGCGCCCTTTTGGCGCGCCCGCCATTCGGAGTCGAGGATCGCATAAATGTTCTCGGTGGCCCACTGGCCTTTGTAGTGCCAGTTGTCCACAAGGGTGGCCTCCAGCCGCATCCCCAAGCGTTTGCATATGCCGGCGGAGCCAGTGTTTAGTGCATCGAGTTTCGCGTCTATGCGGTGGAAGTTCAACTGGCCGAACGCCAACTTCATGACGGCCTCCGCCGCCTCAGTGGCGATTCCCTGCCCCCTGCCCTCGGGGTGGAGAATCCAGCCAAGCTCAGCCTGGCCTGTTCCCTCCAGCCATTTCAGGACGATCTCGCCCATGAGTCCCGGGCGGTCCTGGCGTTCAATGGCGAGGCACGCCCAGTCGCCTTCCTGCATGAACTTGGCATTCGCGTAGCGGCCCAGGACCTCCATGGATTGCGTCTTGGTCAGTTCGTTTCGGAACAGGTACCGGGCGGTTTCCGGCAGCGACTGATAGGCGTGGAACCGCTCAAGGTCCTCGGCCTCGAAACGCCGCAGAATGAGTCGTTCGGTCGTGATCGGAAGCTCAATTTCGGGCATGTCTACGAGGCTACTAGCCGCGTCCAAATCCTCGTCCCGAGCTTGTCCAGTCTTGACAGTTGGGCCGATCTGGGATTACCTAATGAACATTCGGTAAATAAAGCTGGAGGCAATGACGCATGGTTGAAACAACCCTCTCCGGTGCAACGCACCACATCCTGACGAACGACTACGCGTCTGAATGGATGGGCATTGAGGTCCTCAAGATCGACGACGGCCATGCCACCATCCGCATGCACCTCCGCCAGGAAATGCTCAATGGATTCGGAATGGCCCATGGCGGAATGATCTTCGCCTTCGCGGACACAGCCTTCGCACTGGCCTGTAACCCGGCCAACCCCACGCCAAAGCAAGCCGCCAACATCACGGTGGCGTCCGGCGTCGACATCAACTTCATCAAGCCCGCGTTCGAAGGCCAGGTGATTACCGCCGTCGCAAACCGTCGCGCGAGTACCGGCCGCAGCGGCCTCTACGACATCCAGATCTACGCGGCTTCACCCGGCGCCGCGGGCGCCACCCCCGATCAAGATCCCGGAGAACTCATTGCAGAGTTCCGGGGCCGTAGCCGCACCATCTCCAAGAAGTAGGAACTCCAGATGACCCAAAACACCGTCGCCGCGCCCGCCTCCCCCATCTTGGACCGCGAAGAAACGATGTCCCGCGACGAGCTTGAAGCACTACAGCTCAGCCGCCTGCAGCATACGGTGGCCTACGCCTACGATCGCGTGCCGCTGTACAAGCGCAAGTTCGATGAAGCCGGCGTGCACCCGACTGACCTCCGCGAGCTGAGCGACCTCGGCAAGTTCCCGTACACCACTAAAGAAGACCTCCGCCTGGAGTACCCGTTTGGCATGTTCGCCGTCCCGCAGGACCAGGTGGCGCGCATCCACGCGAGCTCCGGCACCACCGGGCGTCCCACCGTGGTGGGCTACACCAAGAACGACCTCGCCAACTGGGCAACCCTGGTGGCCCGTTCCCTGCGCGCCTCCGGCGTCCGCCCGGGCATGAAGGTCCACAACGCCTACGGCTACGGCCTCTTCACCGGCGGCCTGGGCGCACACGCTGGCGCTGAAGCGCTCGGCTGCACGGTCATCCCGATGTCCGGCGGCCAGACCGAACGCCAGATCCAGCTCATCCAGGACTTCAAGCCTGACGCCATCCTGGCCACGCCCACCTACTTGCTGACCATTGCCGACGCCATGGCGCACCAGGGCATCGACCCCACCTCCACCTCACTCAAATTCGCCGTGCTAGGCGCCGAGCCGTGGACCGAAGAGATGCGCCACGAACTCGAAACCACCATGAACATCAAGGCCTCGGACATCTACGGCCTATCTGAAGTCATGGGCCCGGGAGTGGCTGGCGAAGCTGTTGAAACGCAAGATGGCTGCCACATCTGGGAGGATCATTTCCGGCCCGAAATCATCGATCCGTTCGATCCCTCCCGGGGGGAAAGCGCGGTCCTGGGCGATGGCGAACCGGGCGAACTGGTCTTCACGTCCCTCACCAAGGAAGCGCTGCCGATCATCCGCTACCGCACCAAGGACCTCACCCGCCTGCTCCCCGGAACCGCCCGCCCGGCCCACCGTCGGATGGGCCGCATCACCGGCCGCAGCGACGACATGATCATCCTGCGCGGCGTGAACCTTTTCCCCTCCCAGATCGAGGAAATCGCCCTGCGCATTCCCGAGCTCAGCCCGCACTTCCAGCTCGAAATCACCCGCCCCGAGGGCAAGCGCATGGATTCGCTGACCGTGAAAATCGAGCGGCGCGAAAACGTCCCCGCAGAGACAAGCACGACGGCGGCCCGCACCTTGCGCGAGCAGATCAAGATTCATGTGGGGTCTTCTTGCGTAGTTGAAGTTGTAGACCCCGGTTCCCTTGAGCGTTCCAACGGGAAGCTCCGCCGGATCTACGATCTGCGGCCAAAGGGCTGACATGCGGCGTCGCTGAACGTCAGTCCGTCTAGAGATCGTGAGAAAATGCCACCATGCCTACTGAGACAACCACCAAGCGCGGACGGCCCGGTTACGACCAGCAGTCGGTGCTCCGCATCGCCGTCGACGTCTTCAACCGCCACGGGTACGATGCAACGTCCATGGGCATCCTGGCGGAGAACCTCGGGATCTCCAAGTCGGCCATCTACCACCACGTGCCGTCCAAGGGCGATCTGCTGAAGCTCGCCCTGGACCACGCGCTGGGCGGTTTGGAGGCCATCCTGGACGAGCCTGCCGCCACCTCCGGGCCGGCCGATGCGAGGCTCGAGTTCGTGCTCCGGCAGACCATCGCGGTGCTGGTGGACAGGCTGCCGTTCGTCACCTTGCTGCTGCGCTTGCGGGGGAATACCGAGATCGAACGCGACGCCCTTGAACGCCGGCGCGCCTTCGACCACAAGGTTGCCGCACTCATCGCCGCTGCCCGGCAAGACGGCTCCCTGCGACAGGACATCGATCCCCGCACGGTCACCCGGCTCTTGTTCGGCACGATCAACTCGATCGTGGAGTGGTACAAGCCAGGCGGCTCACTCTCCCCCGAGAAACTAGCCGACGACGTCATCAGCATGGCATTCGACGGCCTCCACACCGCCGCCTGACCCTCTCCGGGTCTTCTCTCACATCCCGCGGGTCTTTTTGCGGTTCCTCTCTCACATCCCGACGCCTTTTCCCGGTTCTTCTCTCACATCCCGACGCCTTTTCCCGGTTCTTCTCTCACATCCCTACGCCTTTTCCCGGTTCTCCTCTCACATCCCGACGCCCTTTTCCCGGTTCTTCTCTCACATCCACGCCCATAGACGCGAAACGCTTCCCCGCGCGATGCGGGAAAGCGTTTCGCGTTTGTTGACTTGACGTTCAGAGCTGATATTCGGCCTGCTGGCCAAGAGTTTCATGGATGCAGAGCACGTTGTTCTCGGTATCCATGAACCAGGCACACTTTTCGGCGTCCGTGGTGCAGATATGGTTCTCCGTTTTGATGTCGGCTTCGTCGTAGTCCTGGAAAACTACGCCTTTTCCTTCCATCTCCTGAACCAGACGCTCGATGTCGTGTACCTCGAAACTGAGGGCGGTGTGACCGGAGTGCTTACCGTCCGTAACTGGCAACAACTGCAGCATGGGACCGCCGTCGTAGCCGAACAAATCATTTCCATCCCAGGTTCTGCCGCGGTGCGGCAAGCCGAGCTTCTCCGCATAGAACATGCGGGCACGGCTCATGTCATCGACGGGCAGGACAGTAGTGGCTGTGTTGAGGGCTAGATGCATTTGGGCCACCTCCTACGCAGAAAATTTTACGCCTGGAAGGACCCCTGGGACCTTACAGAACCGGGATGTGAGAGAGGAACCGCCAAAACGCGTCGGGATGTGAGAGAAGAAGCGCCGGAACACATCGGGAGGTGAGAGAGGAACCGGGAAAAACCCGCAGGATGTGAGAGAGGACCGGTTTTAAGCCTCACGCACGCCCCTTGACACGCGTGACGGGCGTCACCTATCTTTATGAGATCGATCCCATCCATACATTGCTTTCGTTGGGGACATGAATGAGATCGATCCCAAAGATACTGTTAATCGACGAGGACTAACATGAACGCCCCACATTCGAAGCACCCGTCCACGGCTCCACGCAAGACATCGCCGTGGACCGCCGCCACCGCCAGCACTATCGGTTCGGTGCTGGAGTACTACGACTTTTTCGTCTACGGCCCTATGGCTGCGCTCGTCTTCGGAGCAGTCTTCTTCCCCAGTGGCGATCCCGGCCTTGCCTCAGTCCTCTCACTGAGCACGTTCGCCGTCGGATTCGTTGCAAGGCCGCTTGGCGGCATCGTCATCGGCCACCTGGGCGATCGCGTTGGTCGTAAGAAGATGCTCCTCTTCACCTTCTTCCTCACCGGCCTGGTTACTGTAGGCATCGGATTCCTGCCCACTTACGCGCAAGTGGGCGTGTGGGCACCGATCATGCTGGTCTCGCTCCGTTTCCTCCAAGGAATTGGCCTCGGCGGTGAGTGGGGCGGTGCAGCACTGCTCGCCGTCGAGCATGCACCCGAAGCCAAGCGCGGCTTCTTTGGCAGCCTCGTCCAGGCGGGTGCTCCCATTGGCGTCATTCTCTCCAGCGGCGTCGTAGCCATCCTCACGGGCACACTATCCCGGGCAGACCTGCTCGCCTGGGGCTGGCGCATCCCGTTCCTGCTGAGCGTCGTTCTGGTGATTTTTGGACTCATCCTGCGTCTGAAGATCACGGAGACCCCGGACTTTGAGAAGACCGTGGCGGTTCCCGCCGCCAAGGAAAAGCTGCCACTGATTGTGGCGCTGCGCCGGTATCCCAAGCAGATCCTCGCCATGATCGGCGTGCACGTCAGCGATACAACACTCGGCTTCATGCAGGGCGTCTTCATCATCGGTTTCGCCACAACTACCCTGGGCATCAGTCCCACCGTGGCCTTGATGGCCAACATTGCGTCCTCCATTACCAATCTGATCATCACGCCAATTTCAGGCATCATTTCCGACCGTTTCGGCCCACGACGGGTCCTGGTCACCGCCACCGCGGCCTTGGCACTCTGGGCCTTCCCCATGTTCTGGCTCATGGAGACCAAGAGCGTCCTGGCACTGTTCCTGGTGATGTCCGCCAACGGCCTGATCGTTGGAATGCTCTTTAGCCAGCAGGCCACGCTCTTTGCCGCGGTGCTGGATCCGAAGGTCCGCTACACGGGCATGTCCATTGGATTCCAGGTAGCCACTGTGATCGGCGGCGGCTTTGGTCCGCTGATCGCCCAAGCCCTCCAGAACAACGCTGGCGGCGCCACCTGGAGCATCTCCGGATATCTCATGCTCGTGGCGCTGATCGCCCTCGGTTGTGCGCTGTACCTGACATCCCGCAAGACCCGGCTGGCCAACGTTTCCCAGCCGTCCCCCGAGTCCGTGGCTGCTTCCCAGCTCTAAAGCAATCTCGTCCCGAAACAGAACGGAACCGCAGTAATGCAGCACGAATTTCTCGGCCGCATCGGCACCACAGTTGCCGAATCCGAGGCTTGGTGGCCCGAGCAGCACGGAGCCAACAGCTCACAACCCAACATTCTCATGGTCATCCTTGATGACACGGGATGGTCCGATTTTGGCTGCTTCGGCTCGGAAATCAACACTCCCGCAATCGATGGACTGGCCGGGCAGGGACTCAGGTACACCAATTTCCACGTCACGCCGCTGTGCTCTCCCACAAGGGCCAGCCTGCTCACGGGCCGCAACAACCACTCCGTGGGCATGCGCTTCCTGGCCGATGCGGATACCGGCTTCCCCAACTCCCGTGGCTGCGTTCGTCCCGACGTGCCGATGCTCCCGGAGCTCCTCCGAAGCAACGGCTACGGCACCTTCCTTGCCGGCAAGTGGCACTTGGCGCCCCTGAACGAGCTCACCCCCGCCGGCCCTTTCCACAACTGGCCCCTGAGCCGCGGGTTCGACCGCTTCTACGGGTTCCTCGACGGCTGCACTGACCAATACTCCCCCGAACTGATTGCCGACAACCACAGCATCCAGCCGCCGGACCGGGACGGTTACCACCTCAGCGAGGACCTGGCCAAGCAATCAATCCGCTTCCTCAAGGACCACACCACCTACCGGCCACACGCTCCCTTCTACCTGCAGCTCGCGCTGGGGGCCACACACGCTCCTTTCCAGGCGCCCAGGGAGTACATCGAAAAGTACATCGACGTCTTCACCAAAGGCTGGGACGCCACCCGCAGCGATCGGCTGAAGCGGCAAGTGGAACTGGGCGTGGTGCCGGACGGTACAGCTCTGACGGAACGCTTGGCAGAGGTCCGGGCATGGGAGGACTTGGACAGCACCGAACAGGACGTCTTCACCCACTTACAGGCGGCTTTCGCTGGCTTCCTGGAGCACGCTGATGCCCAGATTGGGCGCGTTGTTGAGGCGCTGAAGGCCATGGACCTTTACCAGAACACCATCGTCCTGGTGATGTCGGACAACGGAGCTTCCCGCGAAGGCGGCCCCACCGGCGACGTCGATTGCAACGCGCCGTACTCGGGTGTCCGCAGGCCCGCCGTCGAGCAAGTCAGCTTGCTGCCGAAGCTCGGCGGTCCCCTGGGGGGCGCCCACTATCCCGAGGGTTGGGCCATGGCTGGCAACACGCCGTTCCGCCGCTACAAGCAGTTCGTTGACCTTGGCGGCGTGCGTTCGCCGCTGGTCGTTTCCTGGCCCGCGGGGATCAAGAAGGCCGGAGAAGTCAGAGGCCAGTTCCTGCACGCCATTGACATCATGCCCACCTTGCTGGAGGCCGCGGGCATAAAAACGGATACAACGTTCGACGGCGGATCGGCAGTTGCGACGTTCGTCGATGCCAAGGCGAAGGAACCCCGCGAAACGCAATTCTGGGAGATGCTCGGCCACCGGGCCATCCGCCAAGGCAACTGGAAAGCCGTCACAGCCCACGTTCATGGCGAGGACTACAGCCGGGACGACTGGCGCCTGTACAACGCCCGGGAAGACTTCGCCGAGGCGCACGACCTCGCAGCCAGTGAACCGGAACAGCTGAAGGCCTTGCAGGAACTGTGGTGGCAGCAAGCGGAGCGGGTGGGGGCCTTCCCCTTGGATGACCGTACCTTGGTGGAACTGCTCACCGCCCGGGGTCCCGCTGGCTTGGTCAATCGCAAGGAGATCGTCTTCCGGCCGGGGCAGAGCCACATTCCTTTGGCCAGCGCGATCACGGGCAGCGACCGCGCCCTTGAGTTCACGGTCCAGCTGCAGGACTTCAGCCCGGGCATGGAGGGAGTCCTGGTTTCCAGCGGCAATCAGCAAGGCGGCTACGTCCTCTACGTTCGCAACGATGTCCTGATCTTCGAGCACCATGCCTTGGGCGTCCGCGACGTAGTGAAGTCGGACGTCGTGCTGCCCACCGGACCGCAGACCGTGGGCCTACGCCTCACTCCAAGGGACGACAAAGCCGCGCTGGCGGAGCTGCTTCATGAGGACGAGGTTGTTGCTGCTACAACGATCAGCGCCACATCCAGCCACCTGTCGTTCTGGGGAATGGACATCGGCGCAGACCCGGTCAGTACGGTTTCCGCGGAGTACGAGGCACCGTTCGCCTTCCCCGAGGAAGCGATGGACCGCGTAGTGTTGCGGTTCAGGGACACCCCGGACCTCGAGGACCTCGCCGAACTCATTGAATCCACGGAGTAGAAATATGGGACAACTGATTCTTGATGTGGACACCGGAGTGGACGACGCCCTTGCCCTGATGCTGGCCGCTCGTCACCCGGGCTGGAACCTCCGGGCCGTCACCTGCGTGGCGGGTAACACCAGCCTGGAAGGCGTGGTCCGCAACACCCTGACGGTCCTCGAAGCCGTTGGCGCAACCAGTGTTCCAGTGGCAGCAGGGGCCGCCAGGCCCCTGCTCGAAGAACCCCGCGACGCCGGCCACGTCCACGGCGGGGACGGGCTGGCCGATCTTGGCTGGGTACCGTCGGCCAGAAAGCCCGAGGCGATTCACGCCGTCGAGCTTTTGCGCCGTGAGATCCTGGCGAGTCCTGAGCCTGTTGTTTTGGTACCGCTGGCCCCGATGACGAACATCGCGCTGTTGCTGCGGACGTACCCCGAAGTTGCGGCGAACATCGGGCAGATCGTTTTCATGGGCGGCTCGGCGGCCGTGGGCAACGCGTCGCCGGTGGCCGAGTTCAACGTGTGGCACGATCCCGAGGCTGCCCAAATCGTGATCAGCAGCGGCCTGCCGATCACCATGTATGGGCTGGACGTGTTCTATTCCGTGGCGATCGAGGCACCCGACATTGAGCTGCTGAGGGAATCGGACGACGCCGGAAGCCGGCTAAGCGGTCACCTTCTGACCCATCTGGCGAAGGTCAATGCGGATGACTTCCGGCTGACCTCGCCCGGATCGGCGGGCATCGGCGACGCTGGCGCTGTGTGCGCCGTGATTGATCCGGAAGGATTGGTGGCCCATCGCCACCGGGTTGAGGTCAGCCTTTCGAACCCCCTGACCCGGGGGCAGACCGTGGTGGACCGCAGGACGAAGGCCTCGGAGGCAACGCTCGCGCACGGCTACCTAAGCCGGGACAGCATTGACGTCGCTCTCGGTGTTGACGGACGTCGCTACGCCTCGCTGTTTCTCGATACCATCAGATCCCATGACGGTAAGTAGCGCGGCACCAGCAACCATGCTCGATGTGGCGCGGGCGGCCGGCGTCTCCCGCGCCACGGTTTCGCGTGTTTTTACAGCGCCATCTTCTGTCGCCGAGGAGACGCGCACCAAGGTGATGGACGCCGTCGCGCAGCTGAACTATGTGCTGAACAGCGCGGCCCGCAGCCTGCGCAGCGGTCGTTCCAACACCATCGCGCTGTTGGTGGGCGACATCGCCCAGCCCTTCCACAGCCAGCTCGCCAAGGCTGTGGCCCACGCCGCTGAAGGGCGCGGATACAGCGTCCTTCTCTGCGACCTGGACCACAGCATCACCCGTCTGGAGCGGCTTCTCGAATCCCTGCCTCTGCAGGGTGTTGACGGGGTCATTCTGGCAACGGGTGACGACATCGATACCGACGCCGTGCGGGCTGCGATCCGCGAAGCCGAAGAGCGCGATACGAAGGTCCTGCTCGGCACTCCCCAGCTGGCAGGGATCGCGACCTTGGTCATGACCACGGATTACGAATCCGTGGCCTATCAAGCCACCAAGCACCTGCTGGACCAGGAACGATGGCCGGTTGCCCTGCTGGGCGGGGGTGCGTCGTCGGTCCTTTCTCCGCTCCTGAAGCAGGGCTATCTGCGGGCCTGTTCAGAAGCCGGGCACTCAGCGGCCGACGCCATGCTCGCCGTGACGGAGTACAGCACAGACGCCGCCCGCGCAGCGACACAGGGCTTGCTCTCCGGCCCCGTCCGCCCGGAAGGCATTGTGGCCTCCAGCGTATCCGTAGCTTTGGGGGCAATGTCCGCACTGGCCGACGCCGGTTTGGGAACCCCGGGGCAAATTGGCTTGGTGGCCTGCGAAGAAGTCCTGCTGGCTGAGCAATTGCGGCCCAGGCTGACGACTGTGGGGACCAAACTCGATCTTCAGGGCGCTGCGATGGCGGACGCGTTGATCGATGCTATTCAAGGCAATTCCGCCGAGAGCCAGGATTGGGTGCCCCAGTTGAATCTCCGGGAATCCAGCGCCCGCTAAACAGCAACGCGGGGTCACTTAGGGCCCATGTTTGATGTGAACATGGGCCGCAAGTGACCCCGCGTTGCTTCTACGTTGGGGTCACTTTTCCACGAGGGTCAGGACGTCGTACGTTGCTACGATTTCATCGTTCTGGTTGGTGAGCACGGCGTCCCAGGCAACCTCGCCGTATTCGTCAGTCTCGCGCGGGGTGATCTTCTTAGCCGTCAACGTGACGCGGATGGAGTCGCCGGCAGCCACTGGGGTTATGAAGCGCAGGTTCTCCAGGCCGTAGTTGGCCAGAACGGGACCCGGCGCGGGCTCAACGAACAACCCGGCAGCCCAGCTCAGGAGCAGGTAGCCATGCGCGACGATGCCCGGGAAGAACGGGTTGGCCTCGGCTGCTTCCTGGTTGGTGTGGGCGTAGAACGTATCGCCCGTGGAGTTGGCGAAGGCCGTGATGTCCTCGAGGGTCACATGGCGCAGATCGGAACGAACGGCGTCGCCGATCCTCAGCGTCGAGAGGTGCTTCCGGAAAGGGTGCTCGCCTTCGGTTTCCACCGTGAAGTTGCGGTCGGCGCCCGTGTGCCATTGACCGGTGACGGCGGTGAGCATGTTCGGCGAGCCCTGGATGGCAGTGCGCTGCATGTGGTGCAGGACCGAGCGGATACCGCCCAATTCTTCGCCGCCACCTGCGCGGCCGGGACCACCATGGACCAGGTGCGGCACGGGCGAACCGTGGCCGGTGGAGGACCGGGCGTCCTCGCGGTTGAGCATGTGGACGCGGCCGTGGTGCGCTGCGATTCCGAGTACCAGTTCCTCCGCCACCGAAGGATCGTTGGTGCACACGGACGCCACCAACGAGCCCGAGCCCTTGGCAGCGAGGCGGATGGCGTCAGCGAGATCCGAGTATCCGATCACAGAGGAGACGGGGCCGAAAGCTTCAAGCGAGTGGACTTCTTCGGCTTCGGCGTTGGCCCAGTTGAGGAGCACTGGAGACATGAACGCCCCGTCTTCCACGACCCCCACGGCACCGCCAACCGAGGTGACCGACGGCGAATCGAGGGATCCGTACGCAAGCTCACCACCGGCGTCGAGCATTGACTGAACAGCCGCGCGGACGTCCGCGAGTTGCTCCAACGAAGCCAGGGCGCCCATGGTGACGCCCTCGGCACGAGGATCACCAACCACCACGCGCTCGTTGATGCGCGCTCCGATGGCTGCGGCGACCTCGGAGGTGAGTTCCTTGGGGACGAGCACGCGGCGGATGGCGGTGCACTTCTGGCCGGCTTTGACGGTCATTTCGGTGACGACAGCCCGGACAAACGCGTCGAACTCCGGAGTGCCGGGAACGGCGTCGGGGCCAAGGATCGCGGCGTTCAGCGAGTCGGTTTCGCACGTGAAACGGACGCCACCCTGGACCACGTTGCGATGGCCCTTCAAGGAGTTGGCAGTAGACGCCGAGCCCGTGAAGGAGACGAGGTCGCGGTAATCCAGTTCGTCCAGGATGGTCCGGGCAGACCCGGAAATCAGCTGAAGGGAGCCCGCGGGCAGGATGCCGGACTCGACGATCGCCTTGACGGCGGCAGCTGCAACGTAACCCGTCGGCGTGGCCGGCTTGACGATGGTTGGAACGCCGGCCAGGAAGGCGGGCGCGAACTTCTCCAACATGCCCCAGACCGGGAAATTGAAGGCGTTGATCTGGACCGCAACACCAGGAATACGCGTGTAGATGTGCTCACCGGCGAATGATCCATCCTTGGACAGCACCTCCATTGGGCCGTCCACCACAACCTGCGAGTTGGGCAGTTCACGGCGCCCCTTGGATCCGAAGGTAAAGAGCACACCGATGCCGCCGTCGATGTCGATCATGTTGTCGATCTTGGTGGCGCCGGACTGCGACGAGGACTCATACAGCTCTTCACGCCGGCCGTTGAGGTACATGGCAAGCTCTTTGAGCTTGAGCGCGCGCTGGTGGAAAGTCAGCTTGCCAAGTTCCGCTTGGCCCGTGGTGCGGCCATGATTTACGACGGCGGCAAAGTCCAGTCCGTCGGTGCTGACGTTGACCAGGACTTCTCCGGTGCTGGCATCACGGACCGGGACGGTTTTGGCATCAGGAGCGGGCGTCCACCAGGCATCCTGGACATAGCTGGGGACGGTTGCAACGGCTGTGGTTTCCGGGGCGACTGCGGTAGTGGTCATCGTCGACGGGTCCTTCCAAGGCACGTGAAATCGGCTCGGTCATTGGGTCTGCGGGACCGCAAACATTACTGACCGGCCGTTCGGTAATATATACAGGGTACATGAATGCCCGGAGGAGTACAGCAGCAATTTTCGCGACGCTCTCTCACATACCGCCCGGTTCGCGTCATCCTTCTCTCACATACCGCCCGATTTGGGCCATCCTTCTCTCACATCACCGCAGCTTGGCGCGGATCGCCGCCACTTCTGCGTCCGTGACTCCATTCCGCGCCAGGAACGATTCGACATCCAGCGAACCCAAGAATGTCCGCACGCCCGCACGTTTGTGCTCCAACCAGGCCTCAAACTCATCGTCCGAAAGGTAGGGATCGTGCGCATGCGGTGCCCCGTGAGTTCGGTGCCGTTCATTAATCCCCCGGGCCGCAAGTTCGTAGCCGCGCAGGATTTCGTCATCACCTATACCGGCTAAACGTTGCAACATGAGTGCGATCACCCCGCTGCGATCCCTGCCGGCCGAGCAGTGAATCACAACCTTGCCAGGCGCGGCCGCGATGGCTTTGAAGACGGCCGCAATCTTTCCCGCAAACAGCCTCACATACTCGCCGTACTGCGCCGGATCCTTTAGATACGGTCCGAAGAGCTCGCCGAAATCGCCATGATCGGGGTCCTCCGTGGGGCAATGTACGACGTCGATCCGAGCCTTCACGTCGTCCGGCACCTCGGGATCGGTGTCGCGTTGCCACCGCTCGCCCGAGGCGCGCAAATCGATGACAGTGCGGATGCCGTCGTCGTACATTTGGCGCCAGCCGACTTCGGTAACCCACTCGTGGCGACCCATCCTGTACACGTCCCCCGCGATCCGCCAAGCGTTCACAGCGCCATCCCAGTGGACGCCTAACTGCGGAGCTGTCCCATCCATAGGAGCCAGCTAAGCACATTCGTCCGCAGTGATGTGAGAGAAGAACCGCCCAAAAGCCGCTGGACGTGAGAGAAGAACCGCCCAAAAGCCGTCGGATGTGAGAGAGGAACGGATTGGGGGTATTGCGCGGGGCAAGTGACTCATGTCATACTCATTCTCGATGCGCATCGACGATACGTATCGACGATTAGCAGACACCGTTCAGCAGGGAGCGCAAGGAGGCCAGGACATGCCCACCAGCAAGGACGTTGCCCAGGCCGCCGGCGTTGCGCAGAGCACGGTTTCCTATGTTCTTAGCGGCAAGCGACCCATCTCCGAGAAGACGCGGAAAAAGGTAGAGGACGCCATCCAGCAGCTGACCTACCAGCCAAATGCCGGAGCCCGCGCGCTTGCCAGCCGCCGGACTCGCGTGATCGGCCTCGTCATCCCGTTCATCCCGGAGCTGCACATGGCATCGATCATGGAGTTCGTCTCCGTGATCGCCAACACCGCCCGCCTCTATGACCACGACATCCTGCTGGTCACCGAGGACGAGGGCGCACCGGGGCTGCAGCGTGTTGTGGGACAGCAAATCTGCGACGGCCTGATCCTTATGCAAGTGGAAGGCGACGACGAACGCCTCCCGGTAGTCCGCAGCCTTCACGTTCCAGTGGTGCTGATCGGCATCCCGCATGATCCTTCCGGGTTGGTTTGCATTGATGCCGACTTTGAAATGGCCGGCGAACAGTGCGTGCAGGACCTGGCAGCCGCTGGCCACACCGTAATTTCCGTTCTGGATTGGCAGCCGGAAGTGGTCGACCGCCACGTGAACTACGTGGAGCGCTTCATGTCCGGCACCAACAAGGCCGCGGAGACCCTCGGCGTAAAAGTGCTGCACCTGCCCGGTGGAACTGATCGCGAGGTTATCGGCGAATCCGTGGACAAAGCCTTGGCGGAGACCACTGGAGTACCTGCCTTTATCGCTCCGGACGGCACCGTTCAGGACGTTCTTCGACGCGTCCTCACCAGCCGCGGCCTGACGCCCGGTACAGATGTCTCTGTCATCGGTAGTGCCTCCCCCACCCTGGCTGAGCTACAGCCCATCCCACTTTCCACCATTGACCTCCGCCCGGCCGAAGTATCCCGCCGTGCGGTGAAGATTATTTGCGATCTCCTCGAAGCCGAGAACCAGGGACCAACCGAATCCCTGGAATTGGTACCCACGGTCATTACGCACCGTGCCAGCACGCTCCGTCCACCCCACGGCAGCTAAACCCTCTCAAAGCACCCTGCATTACAGTTTCCGAATTTATCGATACGCATCGTCGATACGCATCGTCGATACGCATCGATAATCACACCCAGAAAAAGGAACAGACAATGAAGTCAGCACAAAGGACAACCCGTCGTCCTCTTGCCCTCGCCGTCGCTGCATTGGTCGGCCTTCCCTTGGCCCTCTCAGCCTGCGGGACCTCCACTGCGGCTTCGTCGTCGGAGGCTGTCACGGAAATCTCCGTGATGGACTACTACAACAACGAGCCGGATAAGTCCTTCATCGGCGACGCCCTGACCAAGTGCGGCACCCAGGCAGGTGTCACCATCAAGCGGGAGACCGTCCCAGGCAAGTCCCTGATCTCCAAGGTGCTCCAGCAGTCCTCCTCCAAGACGCTTCCGGACGTGCTCATGCTGGATAACCCGGACCTGCAGCAGATTGCCGCCACCGGCGCATTGGCTCCCTTGTCAGACTTCAAGATCAGCACTGACAACTTCGCCGAGGGTGTGCTGAGCGCAGGCACCTACAAAGACAAGGTGTACGGCCTGGCTCCAACCGTGAACACCATTGCCCTGTTCTACAACAAGGACATCCTGGACAAGGCTGGAGTAACCCCGCCCACCACCTGGGACGAACTGAAGGCAGCAGCCGCCAAGCTCACCGCCGGCGAGCAGTACGGACTCGCGTTCAATGCCAACCCCACGTATGAAGGCACCTGGCAGTTCCTCCCGATCATGTGGTCCAACGGCGGTGACGAGAAGAAGATCGACACCAAGGAGACCGAGCAGGCACTGCAGCTCTGGACCGACCTGGTAAAGAGCGGCTCCGTCTCTTCCTCGGCCCTGAACTGGACCCAGGCCGATGTCAAGGACCAGTTCATGGCCGGCAAAGCAGCCATGATGGTCAACGGCCCTTGGCAGATCCCGGCCCTGGATAAGCAGCCGACTCTGCAGTACGGCGTGGTCAAGATCCCCGTCCGTGAAGCCGGCCAGACATCCGTTGCCCCGCTGGGCGGCGAAGTATGGACGGTCCCCCAAACGGGCAACAAGGCACGCCAGGCCAAGGCCGCGGAAGTGGTCGCCTGCCTGAACAGCGACGAGAACCAGATGGCTATGGCCAAGGTCCGCAACACCATTCCTTCCAAGACCACGTTGGCGGAGAAGTTCGCGGCCGAAAACCCCAAGCTCGCTACGTTCACTGAGCTGATCAAGACTGCCCGTGCCCGCACCGGCGAGCTCGGTGCAGATTGGCCAGCCCAGGCAACCAAGATCTACACCGCTATCCAGACAGCCCTGACCGGTAACGCCTCTCCGGCCGATGCCCTCAAGCAAGCGCAAGGCCAGTAAGCAGCGAACCATGTCATTGACAACAGATTTGTCGCAAACAGCGGCTCCTTCCAGCGGAAAGGCCAGCCGCAAGCAGGGCCGCCCGGCAGGCCCGCCTACAGAGGCGCAAGCACCACGACGGCCCACCCGCCAACGCCGCGAGCGCATCTTCCAGTGGCTCTTCCTGGTTCCTGCCGTGGTCTACATGGCGTTGTTCTTTGGCTACCCGGTGGTCAAGAACGTCGTCATGAGTTTCCAGGACTACACCACGGCTACCTTCTTCACCGGAGAAACCCCATGGGTAGGGCTGGCCAACTACGTAACTGTATTGTCGTCGTCGTTGTTTTCCACCTCGCTGCTGAACACCGCGCTGTTCACGATAGGTTCCATCCTGGGCCAGTTCGTGATCGGGCTGGCGTTGGCGATCTTCTTCCAGCGCAAGTTCCCGCTCAACGGAATCCTGCGGTCGCTGCTACTGCTGCCTTGGCTTCTGCCGCTGATCGTTTCGAGTGCCGTGTGGCGTTGGATCCTGGACAAGGACAGCGGAGCCCTCAACCGTTTCCTGGGCGATCTGGGCGTCATCAACACTGGTGTTCCGTGGCTGACCAGTACCTCGTTGGCTTTGATCGCAGTGGTGGGCGTGAACATCTGGATTGGCATCCCGTTCAATCTGACCATCCTCTATGGCGGCCTGCAGGAGATCCCGGACGAGCTTTACGAGGCCGGGTCCTTGGATGGTGCCACGGGTTGGAAGGCGTTCCGGCACATCACGTGGCCGATGCTCCGTCCCGTGGTGAGCGTGGTGTTGGTGCTCGGCGTCGTCTACACCCTCAAAGTGCTGGACATCATCCTGGGCCTGACCAACGGTGGCCCGGCGAACTCGACCCAGACCATCGCCACCCAGTCCTACGATCTCTCCTTCCACGAATTCAAATTCGGCGAAGGCGCGGCCCTGGGCAACGTGCTGGTGATCATTTCCCTGGTGTTCGCAGTGTTGTACCTGCGGGCAAGCCGACGCGCTGTGGATGAGTGAGGAAACCATGACAACCGTACTGAAAGCTCCCACACTCCGGCTTGGCCGATCGAAGGCAACGGGACGCAAGAACTGGGGCTACACGTCGCTGGCTATCCTCTTCCTGGCCATCATGCTGTTTCCGGTTTACTGGATGATCAACGCCTCCCTGCAGCCAAACGGCACTACCTTGGAAACCTCGTGGCTGCCCTTGAAACCCGATTTCACAGGCTATGCCACAGCCATCAGTGAGCAAGCCGGGAACCTTGGCACCAGCCTGATCATCTCCCTGGGCAGCGTGGCATTGAGCCTGGCAATTGCAGCCCCGGCGGCCTATGCGCTTGCCTACTTCAAGGTCCGCGGCGCCGGCATTGTCCTCTTCGCCATCCTGATCAGCCAGATGATCCCGGGCATCGTGGTGGCCAACGCCCTGTACACGGCATACAACGACCTCGGACTGCTCAACTCCATTCCAGGCCTGATCCTCGCGGACTCGGCACACGGAATCCCCTTCGCCATCCTCATCATCCGGGCGTTCATGAACGGCATGCCGGCATCCGTGATCGAAGCAGCGCGGGTGGACGGGGCGGGGCACGTCCGGGCGTTCTGGTCGATCGTGATTCCGCTGAGCCGGAACTCGTTGATCACCGCAGGACTCTTTACGTTCCTGTTCGCCTGGAGCGACTTCCTCTTCGCCCTGACCTTGACCACCACGGAAGCGGTCCGTCCCGTCACCCTGGGCATCTTCCAGTACATCGGCGCTTACGTGAACGACTGGAGTTCAGTAATGGCGACGGCGGTACTCGCCTCCATCCCGGCCATCGTCCTGTTGGTCGCGGCCCAAAAATACATCGCCGCGGGCACCACCGGCGGCGCGGTCAAGTAGACCGTCACTCATCAGAAGGAAAGAATCATGTCTGAAACAAGCAAGCCCATTCGCGTCACCGTCTGGAGCGAAAACCGGCACGAGAAGCGGGACGAACTCGTGGCTCGCCTGTACCCGGAAGGAATGCACGGCGCCGTCAAGGCGGGCATCGAGGAGAACCTGGGTTCCGCCGTCGAGGTCCGCACCGCAACACTGGATGAACCCGAACATGGCCTCACCGAGGAAGTCCTCGCCAACACCGACGTCCTCACTTGGTGGGGACACATGTCCCACGCCGATGTTGAGGACGAAATCGTGGAGCGCGTCCACCGCCACGTTCTCGCGGGCATGGGCCTGATTGTGCTCCACTCCGGACACTGGTCCAAGATCTTCACAAAGCTCATGGGCACCACCTGCACCCTCCGCTGGCGCTCGGAACATGACCGCGAGCTCGTGTGGACAGTGGACCCCACCCACCCCATCGCCAAGGGTGTTCCCCACCCCATCGTGATCCCTGAGCAGGAAATGTACGGCGAATTTTTCGACATTCCCACGCCGGAAGAACTGGTGTTCATCAGCTCGTTCAGCGGAGGCGAAGTCTTCCGTTCGGGCTGCACGTTCCGGCGCGGTCACGGCAAGATCTTCTTCTTTAGCCCCGGCGACCAGGACTACCCCGTCTATCACCACAAAGACATCCGCCGGGTCATCGCCAATGCCGTGGAGTGGGCCGTCACAGACCGTCCCGAGCGCGCCGTCCCAGAGCTGCTCCGCTATGAAACCAACGACTTCTTCAACGGCAAGAGCTACCAAGGAGCAAACGCGTGAGCACACCTTTCGCCACAATCCCCGACGACGGCACTCCCCTTCGCGTCGTCGTGGTCGGCGCCGGGGGCATGGGCCGTGCCTGGCTTCGAACCGTTGAGTCGTCACCATTGGTTGAGCTTGCAGGCATCGTGGATCTGGACCTTGCCACGGCCTCTGAAGCGGCAGTCTCGCTCGGCCGTCCCGACCTTCCGGTAGGTGCCGGTACAGCGGCACTGGCGTCCGACGTCGGAGCCCAAGCGGTCATCAACGTCACGGTTCCTGCCGCGCATCATCCGGTCACTACCGAGGCGCTTGCTGCGGGCCTGCCGGTCCTTGGCGAAAAGCCCGTAGCCTCCAGTGTGGCTCAAGGGCTTTCTTTGGCAGCGGCTGCTGAGCTTCACGGCCAGCTGTTCATGGTCAGTCAATCCCGGCGCTACAACCGGCAGCTCTTTGAAGCCAAGCGGCTGTCCGGGTCCTTGGGTGCTGTGGGCATTGTCTCTGCCGAGTTCTTCAAGGCGCCCCACTTTGGCGGCTTCCGCGATGCCATGGACCATCCCCTGCTGTTGGACATGGCGATCCATCAATTCGACATGGCCCGGTTCCTGCTGGACGCCGATCCCGTCTCTGTTTTCTGCGAGGAGTACAACCCCTCGTGGAGTTGGTACCGCGGTGATGCCGGGGCCACGGCCGTGTTCGAAATGACCGGCGGCGAGCGCTTCGTGTTCAACGGAAGCTGGTGCAGCCCGGGCCAGGAAACATCATGGAACGCCTCGTGGCGCATCAGCGGCGAGCACGGCACGGTCATGTGGGACGGCGATAATGAACCTGTTTCCTCGGCAGCCATTCCGTTGGGATCCGGCGCTTCGGATCCGGGCCAGGAAATCGCTGGCTCCCTGCGCGACTTTGTATCCGCGGTCCGCACGGGAAGCACCCCAATGGGCCAGGTGCACCAAAACATCATGAGCCTTGCCATGGTGGAGTCGGCCATACTGAGTGCCTCGACCGGGGCCAGGGCTTCCGTAGACGCACTGCTTGAGGACTCGTACCAGCAAGCACTCCTTGCCGAGCGGGACCCCGCCGTGTTGGAGGTCTTGAAGTCCTGGACCTCGGTTCGCAGTGCGCTTTCGGGAGGCAGTGCGCTTGCGGGGGAAGGCATTCGGCGGTGACGCGGCAGCTGCGGGTAGGCATGGTGGGCTACTCCTTCATGGGCGCCGTCCACTCGCATGCCTGGCGAACGGCGCCACGCTTCTTCGATCTCCCACTTGCGCCCGAGCTGACGGCGCTGGCTGGCAGAAATGCTGCCGGTGTTCAGGTAGCCGCGGACAAGTTCGGTTGGGATTCCGTGGAGACGGATTGGCGTCGCCTGATCGAGCGCGATGACATTGACCTGATCGATATCTGTTCCCCCGGAAACACGCACGCCGAGATTGCGATTGCCGCCCTGGAAGCCGGCAAACACGTACTCTGCGAGAAGCCCTTGGCCAACAGTGTGGCTGAGGCCGAGAAGATGACCGCTGTCGCATCCTCGGCTGCCGAGCGGGGCGTGTACTCGATGTGCGGTTTCACGTATCGGCGAACTCCCGCACTGGCCCTGGCAAAGCGGATGGTGGACGACGGCCGGTTGGGCGAACTCCGACACGTCAGGGCCCAGTATCTCCAGGACTGGTTGTCCGACGCGGACGCTCCGCTGACGTGGCGGCTGGACAAGTCAAAGTCCGGCTCTGGTTCGCTGGGTGATATCGGTGCCCACAGTATCGACGCCGCCCAGTGGATCACCGGGTCCAGCATCACAGGGGTTTCGGCCCTCATGGAGACGTTCGTGAAGGAGCGGCCGATCGGCGGTGACTTCATAGGGCTCGGTGGGCATGGTGGTACCGACGGTCCGCGCGGTCCAGTAACGGTAGACGACGCAGCGATCTTCACGGCACGTTTCGGCGGAAAGACATCCGGCGCCGGAAGAACATCCGACGGCGGCCCGATCGGCGTGTTCGAGGCGACGCGGTTCGCCTTGGGACGGAAGAACGCCATGCGGCTGGAACTCAATGGCACGCTCGGATCGTTGGCTTTCGACTTCGAGGACATGAATTCGCTGTCCTTCTACGATGCCGCCCACGAGGACGCCGGTTTCCGGCGGATCATCGTGACGGAACCATCGCACCCCTACGTCGGAAACTGGTGGCCCACCGGACATGGCCTGGGCTATGAGCACGGATTCACGCATCAGGTGGTGGACCTCGTTAACGCCATCAGCGCCGGGGAGCAGCCCGCGCCGTCGTTCTCCGATGCCTTGCAGGTACAGAAGGTGCTGGCGGCAGTGGAGGCCAGCGCCGAGGCTGAGAGCCGTTGGCAGAAGGTGTGAGCGTGCAGCCGGCTTGCATGAACGTTGTGAACCCGCTGTTTCGTTGTTGGGCAACAACGAAACAGCGGGTTCGCAACGTCCTAGTGGTCTAACGCTTGGCGAGCTGCGCAGGTTTGACGGCGGACAGTAGGGCTGCGGCGTAGGCAAGATGCCCTGCCTCGTTCGGATGGAAGTTGGCGTCGGGCAGCCGATCAAACGGGGGTACGGGCGCCAGGATCATCACAAGCCACGGATCTGCAGAATTCGCTGCATGCCCGAGGAACTTCTTGGTGACATCGATGAACTTGGCGTTGGTCCGGCTGTCAGCCACCGCCTTGGCAATTGTCGCGTTGAGGGCATCGACGGCCAGATTCACCTGGGATTGGTTCGCCGGTGGGATCACCGGGAGACCATTGGCGGGATCAAAAAGCCGAGGATAGCCCATGACAGTGAGGGTCGCCTCCGGAGCCGAGGCTCGGATGTTTTGATAGATGATCTCAAGTCCGGACTCAATCACGGGAAGATTGGCGATGATCCCGCTTACGGTGCCCTCACAAAGCTGTGTGTCCGGCGTCGAGCAGTTCTGCAAAGCGAGCAAACTGCCGGCGTCTACGGCACCAGCGGTAATGCTCACCAACCCGGCATTCTGGAGCGCGGATTGCCCTACACTGCTGGTGATCTGTTGAAATACGGACGGCGTCACTCCGTCATAAAAGGGTCCGGCGGGGAACAGGACGGCTCCGTGACAGGCCAAATTGGCCACTAGAGCGACCCGCCCTGTCTCGGCGACATCATCGACATAGCCCGGACTACTCTGCCAACAGGCTACCGGTGGACGGTACAAGTCCCCGGCACCGGTCCCCGCCGTATACGAATCACCGAGGGCCACATAATTGACAGGTGATGGCGGTGCGGCGGTCGCCGGACTGGCCGTGAATCCTAACGTGAGCGCCAAGGCGGCAAGTCCGCCTGCAAGAGCCAAGTTCCGGCGTCGTGCTCGATGAGTTGCCATGATGCTTCCCCTTCGTACATCTGTTTGGGGCTCCGGTGGTCCGTCAAAAAGGATCACTTCGCGGCTCGCCCACCCGTCAGCCGCGTACGGGGCAATGTGTTGGCCAGATTACGCCCGGCAGCCAACGCGGTACAGACCCATGGCCAAGCTATTTTTGGGCTTTCACTTTCCGGCGGTAAAGGATGTTTCCCACCAGCGAGATTGTGCCGCCAATAAGCAGCGCGACGCCTATCAACGGAAGGAGCGCCACAGCCTTCTTAGATGATCCTTCCAAAGGAATCTCCAGCGTGCCGGCAACGTCATCAGGGTGGTAGGTGACATCGATGGAGTCGCCGATCCCGTACGCGCAGGGTTCATCGCTGGTCCCCGGAGGAGTTCGGTAAGTGGCACCATCGATCACGACGTCGGCTATAGGCTCGCAGAGGCCTTTTGTACTGATTTTTTGGTCAACCACGATTCCGTGCCCTGCCACAGTGCCCTCCCGCGGCGGTGCGTTATGGAAGAGGAGCAGCCAGAGAATTCCAAGCACGATTGCAATAATGGCCGTGCGAAGACTGAACCGGGGCTTGCGGGGTATTTCTTGGTTTGCCGGTGCGAGCGTCATCTTGTTGGCCAGCTACGCGCCGTACCTGGCCAGCCTGAACTCCAAGCCGTTCCGCACCGCTGGCCACTCGTGCTCCAGTATGGAGAACACAACGGTGTCGCGAAGCACTCCGTCCTTGGTGCGCGAGTGGTTCCGCAACACGCCGTCCTGCTTGGCGCCGAGGCGTGCGATCGCGTCGCGGGACTGGTGGTTGAGCCAGTGCGTGCGGAATTCGACGGCAGGGCAGCCCAGGGTTTCAAAGGCGTACTGAAGAAGCAGCAGCTTCGAGTCGGGGTTGGTGCCTGTGCCGTGCACGGACGCTGCGTTCCAGGTGGAGCCGATCTCCACGCGCGGGGTGGCTGCATCGATGTTCATGTACGTCGTCATTCCGATGACCTTGCCAGTGCTGTTGAGCCTGGTGGCGAAGGGCAGCATGGAACCTTGGGTTTGCAGGCCCAGCCTGCGCTCAATCTCGGCAGCCATACCCTCCGGCGTGGGTACGGAGGTGTACCAGAGCTTCCAGAGCTCGCCGTCCTTGGCCGCCTCCACAAGGTCGTCGTGGTGATCTGGCCGCAAGGGCTCCAGTGTCACGAATTTGCCGGTCAGGGTTATGGGTTCAATCGAGGTCACCCGGTTAGCCTAACCGGTGTGGTCAGTCGTTCCAGTCGAAGAAGCCCTTGCCTGTTTTGCGGCCAAGCTCCCCGCGTGCCACCTTGTCCCTCAGGATTTGCGGCGGAGCGAAGCGGTCACCCAGCGTGGAATGCAGGTACTCCGCGATGCCCAGACGAACATCCAAACCCACGATGTCGGTGGTCTTGAGCGGCCCGGTGGGGTGTTTGTACCCAAGGACCATGGCGGCGTCGATGTCCTCCGCTGATGCCACACCCTCCTCAACCATGCGCATTGCCTCCAAGGCAATAGCGACGCCCAGCCTTGAGGACGCAAAGCCGGGCGCGTCATTAACGACGACGGCAGTCTTGCCGAGTGCCTCGGTCCAGTTCTTCGCCGCTTGGGCGAGTTCGGGCGAGGTTTTTTTGGCCAGCACCACTTCGATGAGGGTGGAGGCGGGCACCGGGTTAAAGAAGTGCAGCCCGATGAAGTTGGCTGGCCTGCGAAGTTCATCCGCCAAGCCCGTCACGGACAAAGACGACGTGTTTGAGGCAAGGAATGCATCCGCGGAAAGGTGGTCCTCCACCGCTTTCAACGCAGCGACCTTGAGATCGTAATCCTCGGGCACAGCTTCTACCACCAGGCCGCAGTGGATGAAGGATTCGTAGTCTGTCGACGTGCTGAACCTGGCCATGGCTTCTTCAGGGGTTTCGCCCAGGGTGCCGCGGGCAGCGGACTTGGCCACCGCGTCTGCCACCCGGCCCTGCGCTCCGGCGGCTGCCTCATGATCCCTCTCCACCACGATCACGGTGGCCCCCTTGATCAGGAAAGCATGCGCGATTCCCGCCCCCATCCGGCCACCGCCAAGGACTCCAACAACGTGGGGAATCGCGGGAACTGCTGTCATTTCTGAATCCTGTCGTCGTTGGCAGTCGCGGATGAATTGCCTGTGTTCTTCTTGTCCAGGAAAGCCTGCATCCTGTCGAATTTGGCCTGGGATTCGAACAGAATCCCCTGGGCGAGGGTGTCGATCAGTGGGTGTGCTTCCGCTGGAGCGTGGAACACCGATTTGGTAATGCGGACAGCAAGGGGGTCCTGGCGGCCGATCCGGTCAGCCAGATTGTGCGCGGCCTCCATGAGCTCAGGGGCCTCGTGAATCTCGGTAATCAAGCTGATCCGTAGCGCTTCCTCGGCCCGCAACACAGCGCCGGCGAGGAGGATCTCCTTGGCTTTTGGTTCACCCACAAGCTCCTTGAGCCGCCAACTGGCACCGGCTGCAGCAAGGATTCCCAGTCCTGTTTCGGGGTTGCCGATCCGGACACTTGGGGTCCCGATGCGGAAATCTGCGGCATAGGCAAGCTCCGCACCGCCGCCCAGGCAATAGCCGTCCAAAGCTGCGATGACGGGCATCGGCAGCTTGGCGATGCG
>NZ_JBHZPI010000014.1:0-149647 GCF_042788025.1 Paenarthrobacter sp. YIM B13468
GCCTCGGTCTGCCACGACTTGGCAGTAAGCTCAGTACCCCGCGCGGCCTTAACCGGACGGGCACCAGTAGTGAAATCGGCAGTCATTCTTTACTCCTATGAATCCTGGAAAATCAGCGCAAAGTCAGTGGGATTAGCCCAGGTTCTTGTTCTTAAGCCATTCCTTGGCGATCTCGCCGATGTCCTCGAACTTCGCCACGCGGCCGTTCATCTTGATGAGGTCCTCTGTGGTGAGCGCAGCCGAGACCTTATCCAGGGTTGCCTTCACTGTATCCGTGGACTTCTTCTGGTTGATGACCGGCAGGATGTTCTCTGAGAGGAAGAGGTTCTTGTTGTCCTCGAGCGCCACCAGGTTGTTCTCCGCCAGGGCCGGATCGGTGCTGAAGAGGTCCGCGACCTGTATCTGGCCAGAAAGGAGGGCGTTCAGCGTCAGCGGCCCACCGGCGTCGAGCGCTGAAAATTCCTTGAACTCAAGGTTGTACACGGACTTCAGTCCGGCAACGCCGTTGAGGCGCGTCTTCCACTCCGGCGGCCCGCCCAGGACGAGTTCCTTGGCAACCGGCTGGAGGTCCTCGATGGTCTTGAGCTTGTATTGGTCCGCGATGTCCTTCTTTACGGTGAGGACGTCCTTATCCTGCGCTTCAGAAGCCGTCAGAACAGTCAGCCCAGAGGGGATCTTGGTGGCCAGTTCTTTGGTGACTTCCTCGGAGGAGACTGCCTTGGTGGCGGAATCCAGGTACTGGAGGAGCGCACCGCCGTACTCCGGCATGAGGTCGATGGAGCCGTCCTTTAGTGCGGGGATAGTGACCTCGCGGCTGCCAATACTTGGCTTTTCCGTGACGTTGACGCCCTTGGCCTTCAGGGCCTCGGCGTAGATCTTGGCGATCAGCTGACTTTCGGGGAAGTCAGCCGAACCGACAATGATGCTGTCGCCGGAGGCTCCTGCTGCCGCAGTGTTGGACGTGCTCATAGGGTCCCCGCCGCCGCAGGCACTCAAGGTGATGGCCGCAACGGCGGCAAGGGTGAAACCGGTCAAGTACTTCTTCATGTCAGCTCTCCTGAGATGGCGCTTACAAGGCATGCAGCAGCCAGGTGGGGTGGATGGAGGTGAAACTTACGCGCCGAATCCAGCGCCGGGTGTTGGTTAGACCGTGACGGGGGTCTTCACGGGTTCGGCTACAGGAGCCGATTTGATGGTTCGCCGTGTCAGTCCTGGTGAGACGACCCGGCGGGTGATGAAGGCGAGGAGCTGGTCGAAGAACAGTGCCAGCAAAGCAACGAGGACGGCGCCGGCGACCATTTGGCTGTAATCATTTTGGGCCTTGCCGTCGATCAGGAGCCGGCCCAGGCCGCCGAGCGAAATGTATGCTGCGATGGTCGCAGTCGAGATGATCTGCAGCAGTGCGCTTCGGACACCAGATAAAACCAGCGGAAGTGCGCAGGGCAGCTGGACATCCGTAAGGATCTTCATGGTGCGGAAGCCCATGCCCCGGGCGGCGTCGACGGCGGCAGCATCCACTGCGCGCACACCGGCATAAGTGTTGGTCAGGATAGGCGGCACTGCAAGGAGTACCAGCACGATAAGGCTTGGCAGGATGTAGCCCATTCTCGATGGGAAGGCCGGTGAGATCAGCAGGACCAAAAGGATCAGCAGGCCGACGCTCGGCAGGGCGCGCAGGGCGTTGGCCAAGCCAGCAATCATGAACACGCCTTTGCCCGTTACTCCGATGTAGATGCCCAGCGGCACTGCGATAACCGCAGCGATGGCCAGTGCGATCAGGGAATACAGGAGGTGCTCACCAATCAAGGTCGGGATGCCGTCTGCGCCGCTCCAGTGCGCGGGGTCGAACAAGTAGTTCACGATGCCACCACCTTGGGGGTCCACGGTGTCAGCCACCGGTTGAGAAGGATGATCAGCCCGTCCAGGATCATGGCCAGAATCACGCAGAGGACGATGCCCACGATGATCGGAGTAAAGAAGCGGAGTTGGAAGCCCTGCGTGAACAGGGACCCGAGCTGCGGGATACCCAACAGCGCGGCAACGGAGACCAGGCTGACGTTGGATACAGCGGCCACGCGAAGGCCTGCCGATATGACCGGAACGCCCACTGGCAGCTCCACCTTCATGAGGCTCTGATAACCGCGGTAGCCCATCGCCTTGGCAGCTTGGACGGTGTCTTCAGGCACGGAGTCCAGGGCATCTGCCACCACTCGCACCAGCAGCGCCACCGTGTAGATGGTCAACGCCGCCACGATGTTCAGCGGGTCCAGGATCTTGGTGCCAAGGACAAGTGGCAGCAGGACGAAGAGTGCCAGGGACGGGACGGTGTAAAGAAGTCCTGCAACTCCCACCAGCAGCGGATAGATCCGACGGCTCCGGTGCGCCCACCAGCCCAGGGGCAAGGCGATCAGTAGACCAAGGACCAAGGGGATGACGGCCAGCAGGACGTGCCAGCCGAGCAGGAAAACGATGTTGTCGAACTGGCGGCCCAGCCACTCAAAGTTCATCGGGCCGTCTCCAGGTGTGGTTCGGCCTCGATGGCCTTTACGACGTCTGTGGCCGTCACGGTTCCGATCAGCTCACCATGCTCGTTGACAACCACACCGCGGCGGCTGGGCGAGGAAAGTGCGGCGTCCAGCAGTTGGCGCATCGTTCCCGAGGCAGCTGCCGGGATGCCGCTGAGATTCAGGTTTTCGCGCTTGAGCTCACCGTTAAGAAGCTCGGGTTGGGCCCACCCGAGTGGTTTCCGGCCGCCGTCGACTACCAACACCCAAGCACCCGAAGCCTTGGCGCGGGCCTCCTCTCCGGAAGCGCCGAGCTGAACCACAGCTTCTTCACCGATCGCAACGCTGCCCGCGGTCTTCGTAAAGCCCAGGGAGCGATAACCACGGTCCCTGCCCACGAAGTCCGCAACGAACTCATCCGCCGGCGAGGTGAGTAGCTCTGACGGCGTTGCCATCTGTGCGAGCTTGCCGCCGACCCGCATCACGGCAACCTGGTCGCCGAGCTTGAGGGCTTCATCGATGTCGTGTGTGACCATGATGATGGTCTTGCCGATCTCACGCTGGAGCCGGAGGAACTCCTCCTGCAGCTGCCCGCGCACCACAGGATCCACGGCACTGAACGGCTCGTCCATGAGCATGAACGCCGGGTCCGATGCCAGTGCTCGGGCCACGCCCACACGTTGCTGCTGGCCGCCGGAAAGCTGCCACGGATAGCGCTTGGCGAAGCTCGCGGGCAAACCCACTCGCTCCATGAGTTCCAGGGCCTTGGTGCGCGCCTTCTGGCGGCTCTCGCCCAAGAGGACCGGCATGGTGGAGACGTTGTCCACGATGGTCTTATGCGGGAAGAGCCCTGCGTGCTGGATTACGTATCCGATCCTGCGCCGGAGCAACGCTGCGTCCATGCCGGAAGTGGGCTCGTCATCAAGGTAGATGGTGCCGCTGGTGGGTTCGATGAGGCGGTTGATCATCCTCAGCGAGGTGGTCTTGCCGCAGCCGGACGGGCCCACCAGAATGGTCAGCTTTCCGGTCGGAGCCTCCAGGTTGAGGCCATCGACGGCGACAGTACCGTCAGGGTACGCCTTGGTGACATTTTCAAATTTGATCATTTCTCTTCCATGCTTTCCTGGGGCACTTCATGGTTTCCGTCGGGTTCCACGAGGATGTTGTCCGCTACCTTCACCAGTTCCTCGCCAAATGTCTGGGCTTTAGCCTCATCCAGGCGGTAGCTGGGAACGACGATGCTGAGGGCTGCCACTGTTCGGCCACCGATCACGATGGGCGCGGCAACCGCCGTAATGTCGTCTTCAACGCCGCTGCGCACGATGGCGTAACCGCGGCCATTCTGTCCGCCAGTCAGTACCTTGCCGGCAGCGGACCCTTCCAAGGGGATGCTCCGGCCGACCCAACTGGTGTGCCGGACAGAGCGCGTACCTTCGACGATGGCAATGTAGATCCCGGTTTCCCCAGGACCGGGAATACTCAAATAGCAGGACTCGCCGGTTTCGGCGACGAGCCGCTTCATGTGCGGCGTGCAAAGTGACACCAAGGATTCCTGCCCTAAGGCGAGGGCTCCCAACTGGATGACGCTGGCTCCCGGACGGAAATTACCGCCCGGATCCCGCGTCACGAAGCCGCTGCCTTCCAGTGTGCGAAGGAGGCGGAGCGCGGTGCTGGCAGAAAGGTCAACCACCCGCGCGGCGTCACTCAGGCTGATGGAGCCATCAGTGCAGACTGCGCTAAGGAGAGCCAACGCCCTTTCGACTGTCCGGGTGGAGGAATCTGCTGCCACTGCATGACCTGCTTTCAAGTGGTCTAAATCACCATGTCTTGCCACTTAGTAAAAATCAATTTTCATCAAATGGCAAGACTTCACGGGAGATTACTTGACAATCCGGGAAATGAGTCGTCATTTGCCCCAATGGGGCCTCCGCATGCTTCCGGCCTGTTAATAGTCGCCCAAACCATTGCCATGTGGTGGCATCTGGTTTTTACTTGGTGGCAGTCTTCATCAATCGGAGGAACACGTGGAAACCGTCAATCAGCTCCTTGCCTCAATACAGGATGTGGGCCGCGATGCGGTGCGCGGAGGCTACTCCAGGGCCGTTTACTCAACGCCCGAACTGGATCTCAGGCAGTGGTTCATCGAGCAAGCCAAACAACGCGGCCTGGACGTTGAGACAGATCGCAACGGGATCATCTGGGCCTGGTGGGGCAAGCCCCAGAATGGCGCCCTAGTCACCGGTAGCCACCTCGACTCCGTCCCCGGCGGAGGTGCCTTCGATGGACCCCTTGGCGTCGCTTCCGCGCTGGCCGCCGTCGACATCCTCAAATCCCGCGGAGTTCAGCCGCCGCGTTCACTGGCCATAACGGTCTTCCCGGAAGAAGAAGGGTCCCGCTTTGGCGTGGCCTGTTTGGGTTCCCGACTCCTCACCGGCGCCATCGACGTCGACAAGGCATTGAACCTGCGCGACGCGGACGGAAACACCTTCGGCGACGTTGCCAGAGCCAACGACTTGGACCCCCGGCACATTGGCCCCGACTCTGAGGCCGTGGCCCGGATCGGCGATTTCGTTGAGTTACATGTGGAGCAAGGCAAGGGACTGGGGCAAGGCGGCCCGGCTATTGCGGTTGGAAGTTCGATCCTGGGTCACGGGCGCTGGAAGATCAGCGTCAGCGGCCAAGGAAACCACGCCGGCACCACCCTCATGGCAGACCGCGCCGATCCTATGGTCGCTGCCGCCCAGATCGTTCTGGCTGTCCGCGACACCGCCGCGAAGCAACCGGATGCCCGGGCCACGGTCGGCCGCTTGTCGCCCGTTCCCGGCGGCACCAACGTGATCGCCTCGCGCGTCGATCTTTGGCTTGATGCCCGGCATCCCGACGACGCCGTTACAGCCCGCCTGATCGAAGCCATCTACGGCGCGGCACAGGAAGTCGCCGCAGCTGAAGGATGCACGGCAACTCTCACCGAAGAGTCCTACAGCGACACCGTGCACTTTGACCCGGGGCTGAGCCGACGCATCGGCGGGCTCCTGCCCGGAGCCCCCGTGCTGGCAACGGGCGCAGGGCACGACGCCGGGGTGTTGGCCGGATACGTTCCCTCGACCATGCTCTTCGTCCGCAATCCCAGCGGAATCTCGCATTCACCCGAAGAATACGTGGCCGACGAAGATGCTTCGGCAGGAACCGTTGCCCTCGCGGATGTACTGGAAGGACTCCTATGAACGCGTTCTGGTGCGAAACCGCCATCGTCAGGGCAGACCACCCGGAAGAAGGCTATCCGGCCTTGGCCGCTGCCTCAGGCGTGCGGATCGAAACGCACAACGGTCGGATCTCCAGCATTACGACTGATACTGAAGCACAACCCAATGACATGAGACTGAGCGGGATCACCTTCCCGGCCGCTGCCAACGCCCACTCCCACGCCTTCCACAGAGTCCTGCGCGGCCGAACCCATGAAGGCCGCGGAGATTTCTGGGTGTGGCGGGAGCAGATGTACCGGAGCGCATCCGAGCTGACTCCGGAGAAATACGAGAAACTCGCCACTGCTGTCTTTGCTGAAATGGTGGTCACGGGCTTCAGCAGCGTGGCCGAATTCCACTACGTCCACCATCAACCAGACGGCACGCCCTACGCGGAACCCCATGCCATGGAGCTGGCGCTGGCCCGTGCGGCCATGTCCAGCGGGATCCGCCTCACGCTCTTGGACACCTTGTATCTGGCCGGAGGAATCGGTACGCCCCTCAATCCCGAACAGGCAAGGTTCGGGGACGCGGATGTGCACGCCTGGCTCGATCGGTTAAACTCCCTCCGGGCGGTTGTTGCCGGGCAATTTCCTAAGGAACTCGTCAGCGTCGGAGCTGCACTTCACTCCGTCCGGGCTGTCCCCGAGGAGGACCTGAAAGTTGTGGCCAGGCAGCTGCCCGAAGACATCCCCCTTCACATCCACCTCAGTGAACAACCTGCCGAGAACCAGGCATGCCTGGAGGCCTACGGCACCACGCCAGCGGGTCTGTTGGAACGCCACGGACTCCTCTCCAGCAGGCTGTCCGCCGTCCATTCCACGCACCTGACGCAGGAAGACATCGCCCTGCTCGGAAACGCAGGCACCACTGTGGTCATGTGCCCCAGTACGGAAGCCGACCTCGCAGACGGGATCGGTCCCGCGCGTGAGCTTGCCGGCGCCGGGGCAGCCATTGCTCTGGGCACGGACCAGCATGCGGTGATCGACCCATGGACTGAAATGCGTACGTTGGAACACGGCGAGCGGTTGGGCACAGGACAGCGGGGCAGGTTCTCACCTCAGGAACTCCTGCGGGCCGCAACCGAAGGGGCTGCCCGGTCCATGGCTACGCCCATTGCCGCATCAGGCCTTGAAGTCGGCGCAGTATGCGATCTCATGGTTATTGATCCGGCATCCACCCGCACCGCCGGGTCCCGACCTTTGCAGATGGCATTCAGCGCAACTTCCAGCGACGTCACCGAAGTCATCATCGCCGGAGAACTGGTGGCCTCCCACGGCGCTCACACGCGGCTCGGCAGGCCGGGCAGCCTTCTGACGGAGGCACTGAAAGAGCTCTCCTAACGTCTTACGCCCACTCCCTAAGGGACTGACGACGGAACGCGCGTTTGACTCGCGACGCACCTGCCGCCGTCGTGCTTTGCGTTCAAGTAGTGGCCCCAAAGGCCGCCTTTCCCGCCCTAAACAGGCACTCAGCTGACTCCCAGCCTCCAAACAGGGCACGTGCGTTAATTTAGTGAATCCACGTCATCTGAATCCGCTTGACTGGAACTTGGCGGATGGGGCGTGCCACACTGTGTAGCGCGTGTGCACCGGCGTCCCCGTCGGAACAGCCGACGACGTCCCGCACCGTGAATCCCACACCACCATTCCCAAGGGAGACCCATGTCCAATCCCAGCACCGAAGGCGTGCCCCCAGTGTCCAGGAAAGTGATCGGCCTGGCCGTCGCTGGAGCGGTGGGCGGCTTCCTGTTCGGCTTCGATTCTTCGGTGGTTAACGGTGCCGTGGACGCCATGAAGGACGAATTCCTGATGAGCGAAGCCGTCACTGGTTTTGCTGTCGCCGTCGCCTTGCTGGGATGCGCGCTGGGGGCCTACCTGGCCGGCAAAGTCGCAGACCGTTACGGCCGAATTCCGGCCATGAAGATCGGCGCCCTCCTTTTCCTGGTGAGCTCCGTAGGTACAGGACTGGCTTTTGGTGTGTGGGACCTGATCTTCTGGCGCTTGGTTGGAGGCTTGGGCATCGGCCTTGCTTCGGTCATCGCCCCGGCCTACATATCCGAGATTTCCCCTCGGCACGTGCGTGGTCGCTTGGCGTCACTTCAGCAGCTCGCCATCACTACCGGTATCTTCGCGGCCCTGTTGTCCGACGCCGTCCTGGCCAATTCCGCCGGCAGCGCCGGCAGCACGTTCTGGCTGGGGATGGAAGCTTGGCGCTGGATGTTCATCGCTTGCGCCGTGCCGGCCGCCGTGTACGGCTGGATCGCTTTCCGTTTGCCGGAGTCGCCACACTTCCTGGTGCTCAACGGCAAGGAAGACCAGGCTAGAAACATCTTCGATACCCTCATCCCCAACGACGATACCGAGCGGCACATCCGCGACATCCGCGAGTCCATCCAGCAGGATCAGCTGTCCACCAAGAAGGGCTCGCTGCGCGGAAAGAGATTCGGCCTGCAGGCAGTAGTGTGGATCGGCATCATCCTGTCGGTGCTGCAGCAATTCGTTGGCATCAACGTGATCTTCTACTACTCCACCACGCTGTGGAAAGCGGTTGGATTTCAGGAGAAGGACTCCCTGGCCATCTCGGTTGCCACCTCGGTGACCAACATTTTGGTGACTCTGGTAGCCATCGCGCTGGTGGACCGCATTGGCCGCCGCCCCATCCTGCTGACCGGCTCCATCGGCATGGCCGTTTCGCTCGGCGTCATGGCGTTGGCCTTCTCTTCCGCTGTTGGCACGGGCTCCGAGATCAGTCTCCCGGGCGCTTGGGGGCCAGTTGCCTTGGTTGCGGCCAACGTCTTCGTGATCAGCTTTGGTGCTTCCTGGGGTCCACTCGTCTGGGTGCTGCTTGGCGAGATCTTCCCATCCCGCATCCGGGCCCGCGCGCTCGGACTGGCGGCAGCTGCGCAGTGGATCGCCAACTTTGCCATCACGCTCAGCTTCCCCATCATGGCGGCCGGTTCGCTGCCACTGACGTACGCCTTGTACGCGGCGTTCGCTGCGGCGTCGTTCTTCTTTGTGATGTTCAAGGTTCCCGAGACGAACGGCATGTCGCTGGAGCAGGCTGAGACGCTCTTCGTTCCCAAGGGCGCGCCGGTGGCACCGCTGTCACCTCAGCCCAAGTAAGTCGCATTAGTGCGCGTTTTGAGCGCTCAAAACGCGCACTGCTGCTACGTAGTTGGGTGCCTACACCAGGTGCGGTTCGTGCGACTTCAGGTACCCACGGCCACCGAAGGCAACGAGAATCGCGATCACCATGGCAACAGCACCGGCAAAGAAAGGCACCTGCGGCCCAAAGTGCTCACCCAGCTGCGCGGCGGCGAACGGGGCCAGCGCACCACCCATCCACCGCACAAAGTTATAGCCTGCGGATGCGACGGGTCGCGGTGAATCGGAGACGCCCATGGCCAGTTCGGTGTAAATCGTGTTGTTGATGCCCAGCAGGGCACCGGCCACGATCACAAGCACGACGACGGCAGTCACCGAGTGCCCCGCGGCAAGTCCCAGTCCAACCAGATCCAACATGAGCACGAGCAGCGTTCCGGTCAGGACCTTTACAGCGCCAAAACGCTTCTGCAGCACGGGAGCTACGAACACCGAGAACACGGCCACGGCAACGCCCCAACCGAAGAACACTCCCCCGATACCGTATGCGTCCATGCCGAGGATGAATGGCGTGAAGGCGAGGATGGTGAAGAAGCCGTAGTTGTAGAAAAGGGCGCTTGCTGCGGTTGTGCTGAGGCCCTTGTGTCCCAGCGCGAGAAGCGGATCCCGCAGGCGGGACTTCTTTGCCGGGGCGGGTGTTTTGGGAAGCAGGGCCAGCAGGGCGACAAAAGCGGCAGCCATGAGGACCGCGGTTCCAAAGAACGGTGCGCGCCACTGCCACCCACCCAACAATGCCCCAAGGAGCGGGCCCAGCGAGATACCCAGGCCGAGCGCCGCTTCGTAGAGAATGATGGCCGTTCCGGTACCACCACTGGCCACACCAACGATCACGGCAAGCGCGGTGGCGACAAACAGGGCGTTACCCAATCCCCAACCAGCACGGAAACCAACCAACTGCTCAACGCTGCCGGACAGGCCGGACAAGGATGCGAACACCACGATTACGGCCAGCCCGATCAGCAGCGTCTTCTTGCCACCGATGCGCGAGGAAACGAAGCCGCTGATCAGCATGGCGATCGCCGTCACCAGGAAGTAGCTGGTGAAGAGCAGGGAAACTTCGCTGGTGGACGCGTCCAGGTTCTTGGCGATCGCAGGAAGAATGGGGTCCACGAGCCCGATGCCCATGAACGCGAACACGGCTGCGAGCGCCGTGGCCCACACGGCCTTCGGCTGCTTGAGGAATGAAGCCTTCTCGGCTTCGAGGGTGGTTTCGATGCTTGTTTCGGCGCTTTCTGAAGCGTCAGCCAGCTGGCGTGACATTCAAGGGCTCCTTGTCGGTGCGTTTGGTTTTGGTTAGTTCTGGAATGAGCTGTTGATCTTGCTGATGATGGGCAGAGCCGCGGCGAGTTGCTCGATTTCGGCGGTGCTCAGCTCTTGGAGCATCCCGGCCACCATGGCGTTGCGCCGCTGGTTGGCAGATTCGACGGCGGCGGTCCCGGCTTTGGTGATGACCACCTGGACTGCGCGCGAATCGTCGGGGTCAGCCTGCCGGGTGACCAGGCCGGCGCGCTCGAGCTTGATGATTTGCTCGGTGGCACTCGGCACCTTGATCCCCAGGTTCTTGGCGATGTCACCCACGCGGAGTCCGCCGTCGGAAATCATGGAGAGCAGGCTGAGCTGCGCTGCGGTGAGTTCACCTTCTGGATCCAGGCGGCGGAACATGTACACGCCCAAGCGCAATGACTCGCGGAATTGCTGCGCGAGCTCGGTGAGGTTGGGATCGGATGCACGATTCATATTTAGGTAGCCTAATAGTTAGGGTACCTAAGTGTCAAGCAATGCAGCACCCAAAGTGAGTCGCAGGTGAGCGCGTTTAGAGCCCTGAAAACGCGCACAAATGCGACTCAGTTGGGTTAAAGCGTGAGCTTCATACCCTCATGGCTTGCAACAAAGCCCAATCGCTCATAGAAGCGATGGGCAGCCGCGCGGGACTTGTCGGTGGTCAACTGCACCAGGGAGCATCCCCGCCCACGCGCCTGGTCGATGGCCCACTGGATCATGAGCGCACCCACCCCCTGCCCGCGGAGCGCATCGTCCACGCGGACGGCTTCGATCTGGGCGCGCAAGGATCCCCTGCGCGACAGGCCCGGGAGATAGCTGAGCTGGAAAGTGGCAACAACCTCCCCGTCGAGTTCGCCCACCACTAAAAGGTGGGCGGGGTCGCTGTCGATCATTTCAAAAGCACGCTCGTACGGCGCAAGGTCGTCCAGATTTTCGCGGGTAGCGCCCAACTGGTCATCCATCAGCAGCGCAAGGATTCGCGGCAAATCAGCCTTGGTAGCGCGCCGAAGACTGAAGGTTCCAGAGTCGACGTCGGCAGTCATCAAAGCGGGCGCGGCGGCAGGGTCTGTGGTCACCACCCCAGCATGCCACTTGGACTGGAACTCAGTATTGCTAGGTACCGGTACCTAGTTCTACTATATAGTGGTAGCTAGTGATACTGAGTAGTGAAGGAGGTGTTCGATGGGCAAGCAAATGACGGAGATGCTCAAAGGCACATTGGAGGGCATCGTCCTGGCGCTCCTCACCGGAAAGGCGGCCTACGGGTATGAGATCACCACGCTGCTCCGGGCGCAGGGATTTACCGACATCGCCGAGGGCACTGTGTACGCGCTGCTAGTCAGGATCGAACAAAAGGGGCTGGTGGACGTCGAAAAGCGGCCATCGGAAAAGGGACCACCCCGCAAGGTGTACACGCTCAACGCGCAGGGCAAGAACGAACTGGACGAATTCTGGAACACCTGGAGCTTCTTGTCCGAACGGCTTGAACAGCTCCGCAAGGAAGGAAACTGACATGGCAGCAAAATGGATCGAAATGGTCACCGGATCACTCGAGCAGAAGAAGCAGTACAAGCAGGCCAAGGCGCGGCTGGATGCCCTGCCCGAGCCCTACCTCACAGTAGCCACAGCCTTCAACCGGTACCTCATGTACTACGGCGGGGTTACCGAAGGGGACACCATGGTGCAGATGTTCACGGATCTCGCAGATCTTTGGGAACGGGCCGCCATCGACGGAACGCCCGTGAGCGGGATCGTGGGCGAAGATCCGATCGAGTTCGCCGAGGCTTTTGCCCAGGCCTACGGCGGAAAGCGCTGGATCGACAAGGAAAGGGAACGCCTCACCAAGGCAGTAGATAAGGCGAAGGAGGCGGAATCATGACTGCAACAGCCATCCGCGTCCAGGGCATCGAAAAGTCCTACAAGGACCTCCACGTGCTCCGGGGCGTCGACTTTGAAGTAGCGTCGGGCAGCATTTTCGCCCTCCTCGGCTCCAATGGTGCTGGCAAGACCACCATGGTGAAGATCCTGTCCTCCCTGCTGAAAGCGGACGCCGGCACTGCGGCCGTCGAGGGTTTTGATGTTGCCGCCGAGTCGCTCCAGGTAAGACAGTCCATCAGCCTAACCGGGCAGTTTGCGGCAGTGGACGAGGTGCTGTCCGGCAAAGAGAACTTGGTCCTGGTGGCCAAACTGCGCCATCTGGAGAACCCTGGCGGGATCGCAGATGAGCTGCTGGCGCAGTTCAACCTCAGCGATGCCGGGTCCCGTAAGGTGGCCACCTACTCCGGCGGCATGCGTCGCCGCCTGGATATCGCCATGAGCCTGATCGGCAACCCGAAGGTGATCTTCCTGGACGAACCGACCACCGGCCTGGACCCACAGGCGCGCATCGACGTCTGGCAGACCATCAAGGATCTCGCCCGGAACGGCACAACAGTGCTGCTCACCACCCAATATCTCGACGAGGCCGAGCATCTCGCCGACCGCATCGCGATCCTGCACAAGGGCACGATCATCCAGAACGGCACGCTCGACGAGCTCAAGCGGTTGCTGCCGCCGGCCGAGATCGAGTACGTCGAGAAGCAGCCCTCACTCGAAGACGTCTTCCTGGCACTCGTCGGCGAAACGGCTGAAGAGCAGAAAGAACAGGAGGCATCCCGATGAGCACCCACGTCCTCGGCGATACCCGCGTCCTCACCGGCCGCTCGCTGCGCCACATCCTACGCAGCCCCGATACGATCATCACCACCGCGGTCACGCCGATCGCGCTGATGCTGCTGTTCGTGTACGTGCTTGGCGGCGCGATCAATACCGGATCCGACGAGTCATACATCAACTACATGCTCCCCGGCATCCTGCTGATCACGATTGCCTCCGGCATCGCCTACACCGCCTACCGCCTGTTCCTGGATATGCAGGGCGGCATCTTCGAGCGCTTCCAGTCCATGCCGATCGCGCGGTCGAGCGTGCTATGGGCGCACGTGCTCACCTCGCTCGTGGCCAACCTCGTCTCGGTCGCAATCGTCGTCGGCGTGGCCCTCCTTATGGGGTTCCGCACCGGAGCATCCGTGGGTACCTGGCTTGCAATCGCCGGCATCCTGGTCCTGTTCACGCTCGCCCTGACCTGGCTGGCCGTGATCGCCGGGCTCTCCGCGAAAACCGTCGACGGCGCCAGCGCGTTCAGCTACCCGCTGATCTTCCTGCCGTTCATCAGTTCGGCCTTCGTGCCGACCGCGACGATGCCGGGCCCGGTGGCCTGGTTCGCCGAGAACCAGCCAGTGACCTCGATCGTGAACTCCATCCGCGCGCTGTTCGCGCAGCAGCCGGTGGGCAGCGACATTTGGATTGCGCTGGCCTGGTGCTTCGGCATCTTGGTCCTGGCGTTCGCCTTCGCCATGACCGCATACCGGCGGAAGATCGCCTAGTCGCGCCTTCCCATATCACCGGCTTAAGCTCCCTTTTCCGCAAGTGAGCTTTCGCCATGCAGGGCCTAAGCTCGACTACGAGAGTTCTTCTCCGTCCTGACAGGACGTCCTGTAGCCGTACGTCACCTCCAAAGGGGCGAAGACTGCTCACTTATCCTTTGCCCGAGATTTCCTTCGCCGTTCGCCGCAATCTGATAACAGCCAGTCCGAGGACGCTCCCCGCTGCGGCCAAGAAGAAGAACAGCACCAGAAGCGGACCTGACATCCCGGGGAAAAGCGGGTTCCCGCCGGTAAGGAAGATTGATGCCAATAGGCCCGCCATCGACACGCAAAACGCCAGGCCCAGTACTTTCTGCCTGCGATCCTCGCGAGTCATCGGCGATCTATTTGAAGTAGCCATGGATATATTCTATCGTGTCGATCAAACCTAAATTGACAGGTTTGTAAACAACATGGGGGAAATTGTATGAAAGCTCGAAAAATTACTGGAATCCTGTCGGCGGTGCTTCTTGTTGCCGGTGGTATCGCCGGGGCCTCACTAGTGGCGCCGGAAGAAGCGAAGGCGTCGGTGTGTGGTTACTCACAAGAGGTCCGCTCCTACAATTCCATCCTCAGCCTGAGCCTGCTCGGTCAGACCCTGGACCCGTTTGGCGGCCAAAAGGTCGTGTCTGTCTACGGTCATTGCGGTCCCACAAACGTAAAGATCGTCACCGAATCACCCAACGGCAACCGCTACGTGTGCGTGCCCCCGGGTGACAGCTGGCTGGGATTCGTGAACCAGGGTGACAGGATCACTGGCGCCTACTACGTCGGCCTCTGCTAAAGGACAGCTCCCATGATCAAGGTCAACGGTTTCAAGCGCATTTGCGCCGCGATAACGACTGGGGCAGCGCTTGTACTCACCGGGCTGGTAGTCACCGCCGCGCCGGCATCTGCAGCTGTGTGCGGTTTTCAGGGTGTTGTCACTCCGAACATCGGCGGCAACGTAGCCCCGTGGGAAGAAGCGATCTATAACCACTGCGGTCCAGGTAACGTCAAGATCAGAGTCCAGTACTACTACGCCGAACGCGACCTGTGCGTGACCCCCGGAGAGACCCGCCTCTATGCGAACCCGAACTTGGGTGGCCTCAACTTTGCGTATTACATTGGCGGATGCTAACCAATCCAAATTAGCCGATTCTCTGTAGGGTGATTAATTCCCGCGCACCTGCAGGCGGTAGTTATTTTTAATCTACTTCTAAATGAAAGCTGATAAGTTTTATCGCTATAAGGGTACTCGTCGCTTGTGGGTCTGCCTTGACGCTCGTGCATGTGTGTCCCACCGGTCGGCTATGCCGGTGGGACACGCTTGCAGGCCTTTACTCAGATGACCCCCGACCTCTGGACGCCCCCGGCGTGGTGGTTCATTGCGCCCGACCTCCTCACATGGATGATGGGTGGATCCAGCGCATGCAGACCGATTGGCCATTTGTCAGACATTAGCTATAGCTTTATCGAAACAGATTTGTAACGGCCGTCACCATTTTGGTGGGCTCTTCGAAGGGTTCTTGAACTAATGTCCGACCAGACGACAAAGGCGCAACTCCACGCCTCCAGCCGGGACAGCGAGCCCCACCTATCACGCTCGCTCAGCAACCGGCACATCCAGCTCCTCGCCATTGGCGGAGCCATCGGCACAGGCCTCTTTATGGGCTCAGGCAAAACCATCTCGGTTGCCGGGCCCTCCGTGATCTTTGTGTACATGATCATCGGCTTCATGCTGTTCTTCGTCATGCGGGCCATGGGTCAACTCCTGTTGTCCAACCTGAACTACAAGTCCTTCAGCGACTTCGCGGGCGACCTCCTTGGCCCGTGGGCAGGCTTTTTCACGGGCTGGACCTACTGGTTCTGCTGGGTAGTCACGGGTGTTGCGGATGTTATCGCCATTGCCGGCTATGCCAATGAGCTGTGGCCAGGTGTTCAACTGTGGGTCCCGGGAATTGCGACCATCATCATCCTGCTCCTCCTAAACCTCCCCACCGTGAAGGCATTCGGCGAGACCGAGTTCTGGTTCGCACTCATCAAGATCGTTGCAATCGTCGCGTTGATCGTCGTTGGCCTGGTCATGATCTTCACCGGCTTCCAGTCCAACGCCGGCACAGCCAGCTTCACCAACCTGTGGAGCCATGGCGGGTTCTTCCCCAAGGAATTCATGGGCTTCGTTGCCGGCTTCCAGATCGCCGTCTTCGCATTCGTGGGCATCGAGCTGGTGGGCACCGCCGCAGCCGAAACCAAGAACCCCGAGCACAACCTTCCCCGCGCCATCAACGCCATCCCCCTGCGCGTCATGCTCTTCTACGTAGGCGCCCTCATCATCCTGATGTCCGTCACCCCGTGGACCGAGTTCAAGGCAGGACACAGCCCGTTCATCGCCATGTTTTCCCTGGCAGGCCTGGGCATGGCGGCAACCGTGGTCAATCTCGTGGTGCTCACCTCTGCCATGTCTTCGGCCAACTCGGGCATCTACTCGACATCGCGCATGGTTTTCGGCCTGTCCAACGACGGCGACGCACCCAAGGTCTTCGGCCGGCTCTCCAGCCGCAAAGTACCCCAGAACGCGCTGTTCCTGTCCTGCGTCCTGCTGCTGGCCGGCGTCGTACTCCTCTACGCGGGCAAGGACGTCGGCGCGGCGTTCGACATGGTCACCACCGTGTCCGCGGTCTGCTTCATGTTCGTCTGGTCCATCATCCTTGCCAGCTACCTCGTGTACCGCAAGCGCCGCCCCGAGCAACACGCGGCTTCCCCGTTCAAGATGCCCGGCGGCATTCCGATGGTGTGGGTTGTTTTCGCATTCTTCGCGTTCCTGGTCTGGGCTCTCACCACACAGCCGGACACGCTCACGGCCCTGCTGGTGACGCCGATCTGGTTCGCGATCCTTGGCATCGCCTACGCCGTGGTCCGCAAATCCCCGCTGCATCAGGCGCGCGTGGCCGAATGGAAGGCGATGGCGGAAGCCGAAACGGCGGCAGTGAGAAAGTAGCCGAGCGTCTATGGGGCTGTGCCCGCTTCGCGATGCCCACCACGCCGCAGCCCCGTAGACGCTCTCTCACATCCCACTGAACTGGTTCAGAGAAGAAGATACGGCTGATGATCTTCTCGGCAGAGCAGGACAACCGTCGACGTCGGCACCCAAGGCTGGGTGCCGACGTCGAACGTTTCTTATGTGAGAGAGGATCGCCCACAAACCCGCAGGATGTGAGAGAAGATCGCCCGAAAAGCCACAGGATGTGAGAGAGGAACTAGGCTTCGGCTTTGCGGTCCTCTATGAGCTTCTGGATCGCCGGGAACAGCGGGTGCGACGGCGGAAGTTCGGTAATGCGCTCGACGGCGGCAGCCGCGTCCAGCTCGGAGAGCATGTTTGCGAGTTCCACGGCTTCGTCGTCAGATCCGTCGTCGAAACGAAGGGCGGCCGACATCGCCTCCAGGAGCGCAACCGGAGTGACACCACGCTCGGCGAGCTCAGCCGCGGGGCCCACAAACCGCTCGTGCCGGCCAAGCTTCCGCAGCGGTGCCCGGCCGACGCGGACCACGGTATCGGGCAGGTACGGGTTGGTGAAGCGCGACAGGATCTTCTGCACGTACGCTTCCTGCTCGGCCTCCACGAATCCGTGCTTGGCCACCAGTAGTTCCTTGGTCTCCTCCAGCACCGCCCGGACCTTTGCCGCCACGGACGGATCAGCCATGGCCTCGGAGATCTTCTCCAGGCCCGCCGCGTAACCGAAATAAGCAGCAGATGCATGCCCGGTGTTCACGGTGAACAGCTTCCGCTCGATGTACGGGCCAAGATCATCCACAAAGGTAGCACCAGGAATGTCGGGGACGTGGTCACCAAACGGTGTGCGGTCGATGACCCATTCGTAGAACGTCTCCACGGTGACATCCAGGCCCTGGCCCGGCGCCTGATTCGGGACAATTCGGTCCACGGCGGTGTTGGCAAAGACAGCGACTGAATCCAAATCAGCCGCGGAATCGTCCCAAGCCGCCCGGACTTCCACTTGAAGGAGGTGCGTCGCGTTGATGGCGTTCTCGCAGGCCATTATCTGCAGGGGCGGGAGTGAGGGCTCCCGCGCAGCGAGCCCTCGAGCGATCACGGGTGCCACGAACTTCAGGATGTGTGGGCCCACCGCGGTGGTGACCAGGTCCGCCGTCGAGATTTCCTCAACAACGGCGGCTTCCTGCGTGCTGGAGTTCAGTGCACGGAACCGGTCAACGGTTTTAACCGCCGGGTTCTCCCCCACCTCATGGACGTCGTAGCTGCTCGCGGAAGCGAGCTGGCTGATCAGGGCGTCCGCAACATCCGCGAACACCACCTCATAGCCGGCTTCGTGGAGCAGCAGCCCCACAAAGCCGCGTCCGATGTTGCCTGCCCCAAAATGGACTGCCTTCACTATGCGTTGACCTTTCCGAACAGCTCCAGCACTTCCTCAACCGTGGTTGCTTCCTCCAACTGGGCTACCTGGGCTTTGTTGGTGAAGATTTTGGCGATCGAGGACAGGATGTGGAGGTGCTCATTGTTGAGGCCAGCGACGCCGACCACGAACTTCACTTGCTTGCCACCCCAGTCGATGCCCTCGGGGTACCGAATGATGGAAACTGCCGAGTGCATGATGTGTTCTTTGGCATCGTTGGTGCCGTGCGGGATTGCCAGAAAGCTGCCCATGTACGTGGATACGGATTCCTCGCGTTCGTGCATGGCGTGCACGTAGCTGACATCCACGGCACCGCGGTCAAGCAGGAGCTGCCCCGCTTCGTCGATCGCGGTATCGCGGTCGCGTGCCGTTCCATTCAGCACAACGCTTTCGGGGAGCAGGACTGCTTTACCCCCGACGACGGCGGCTGGCTCAGCTGCGTGCGCACCGTGCGTCGCGGCTGCTTCAGCTTCGACCGCTCCGTCGGCGTGGGCTGCCGCAGGGCCTTCCGTGTTGCTCGTCTTGACCAAGTCCACGATTTCGTCGTACTTGGGGCTGTTCATGAAGTTGTCCACGGAATAGTGCACCGCGCTGGAAGTTCGCGGCTGGGCACGTTCCGTAAGGTCCTGATGGGTGACCACAACATCGTAGGTGTCACTCAGGTTGGCGATAGCCGAGTTGGTGACCTTGACGTCCGGGAAGCCGGCTGCCTTGATCTTGTTGCGCAGCACCGAGGCGCCCATGGCACTGGAGCCCATCCCGGCGTCGCAAGCGAACACGATGTTCTGCACCGGCCGGGTCAGCACGGCAACGTCGCTGCGGCCACCACGGTCACCCACCAGGGCCGAGGAGACAGAGCTCTTCTTGCCCTTCATGGCTTCCATGCGGGATGTGGCTTCGGAAAGATCGTCCTCGCCCTTGTTCTTGGAGGTGCGCAGGATCACTGAAGCTATCAGGAAGGAAACGGTAGTCGCCAGGAGTACAGCCAGAATCACGCCGACGTAGCTGTCACGCGACGTCTGGGCGATAACTGCAAGGATGGAACCTGGCGCTGCCGGAGCCACTAGGCCGGAGTTGGTGATGGCCAGTGTTGCGATACCCGTCATGCCGCCACCGATGGCAGCGAGGATCAGGATCGGCTTCATGAGCACGTACGGGAAGTAGATCTCGTGGATGCCGCCGAAGAAGTGGATGATCGCTGCGCCCGGTGCCGAAGCTTTTGCTGCGCCGCGGCCGAAGAACATGTAGGCCAGCAGGATACCCATGCCCGGGCCGGGGTTGGCCTCAAGGAGGAACAGGATGGACTTGCCGTGGTCCAGGGACTGCTGGATTCCCAGGGGAGTCAGCACGCCGTGGTTGATGGCGTTGTTGAGGAAGAGGACCTTTGCCGGCTCAATGAAGATGCTGGTCAGCGGGAGCAGGCCATTGTTGACCAGGAACTGGACAACCTGTCCAGCGCCATCGGTGAAAATCTTGACGAGCCACGAAAGTCCGTAGAAGCCACCCAAGGCCAAGGCTGCGCCCCAGATGCCTGCGGAGAAGTTGTTCACCAGCATCTCGAAGCCGGGACGGATCTTGCCATCCCAAAGGCGGTCGAGTTGCTTGATGGTCCAGCCACCCAGCGGACCCATGATCATGGCGCCGATGAACATCGGGGAACTTGTACCGGCGATGACACCCATGGTGGCAATAGCACCCACCACGCCGCCGCGGACGTCGTAGACCATCCGGCCGCCGGTATAGGCAATCAGCAGTGGCAGCAGGTACTTGACCATGGGGCCAACGAGGCCGGGGTTGGTTACTCCCTCAGCGTTGGTCCCGAAACCGCCAAGTTCCGCGACTGGAATCCACCCTTCTTTGATGAACAGGGCCGTGATGAGGCCCCAGGCGATGAAGGCGCCAATGTTGGGCATGATCATGCCGGAGAGGAATGTTCCGAACTTTTGGACGCCAACGCGCAGGCTGGTGCGGGGCTTCGCAACGGTCTCTGTTGCCATGTGAATTCCTAACGTGTGTCCCGCAGCGGCGCGGGGTCAGTCGATATAGATCGAGAGAGAACAGCCTTAGGAGCTGCTGGAAATGCGGTGAAGCCACTCAAGGAAGAGCTTCAATTCAGAGCTGGAAAGTTGGTCTGAATGCGAGGCCTGCAGTGCCGCATTCAGGGCGATTGCCGCAACAACCACGGAGGACTTACCGGAGTCCTCCGCTGCGGCGCCACGGGCGGTATCCGTGGAGACGGCGAAAATCATGGAATCCCGGGTCATCGTTGAGAGCTCGAGGTTCCTTTCTTCCACCGGTTCGGCGATGAGCATGAGCGTTACACCCACGTTGGCCGCGAGGATGCTTCGTGCCGCTTCGCGGGGCGGCACATTGATCTGACCGGCGATGGCGGCCTTGTTCAGCATTTCTTCCAGAAGCGCTTCAGCATCGGCCACGATGGCTGGGCGGCTTTCCGGCCTGATATTGCCGAACATCACCAAATACAGGTGGGGCTGGCTCAGCCCGAACTGGACGTGGTTGTCCCACATCCGTCGGACATCTTCCAAAGGCTCCCCGGACGGTGCAAAGTCCCGCTCCCCTGCCACGTACTCTTCAAAGCCAGCGGAAACGACGGCGTCGAACAGTCCTTCTTTGTCTCCAAAGTGGTGGTAGAGCGTTGGGGCCGTAACCCCGGCCAAGGCTGTGATCTGGCGTGTAGAGACCGCTGACCCCTCCGAACTTGCCAGCAATTCAGCAGCTGCACGGAGCAACCGAATTTTTGGCGGAAGCTGGTCATCGAAACTCATAACCGCTACCCTAGCACCTATAGCGTTGCTATATGAAGTGGCTCACAACAGAATTTTGTAGGCTAATTTCACAGGCTCGTGGTGCCGTCGCCGGTGGGTCTGAACCAACACCAAGGAACAGAGGATTCAGTGCAGAATTTCCAAGGAGTAGGGGTAAGCCCTGGCCGCATCATTGGCACCGTCCGCCAGATGCCCAAACCGGTGAGTGAACCGCCGTCGGGTGAACGGTTGGCCGCAGACGTGAGTCCGGAGGACGCCGTCGCGGGCTTGAAAACCGCAGCCCAAGCTGTCCATGACGAGCTCAAGGGCCGGGCCGATTCTGCCTCCGGCGATGGCAAGGCCGTCCTGGAAGCCACGGCGCTCATGGCGAAGGACACCATGCTCCTGAAATCCGCGGCCAAGCTCATCAACGCAGGTTCATCCGCGGAACGCGCCATCTGGGAAGCCGGCGCCTCCGTTTCCGAAATGCTGCACAACCTGGGCGGCTACATGGCCGAACGCGCAACGGACGTGCTGGACGTGCGCGCCCGCATTGTGGCTGAGCTGCGGGGCGTCCCCGCCCCCGGCATCCCGGCTTCGGAGACTCCTTTCATTTTGATGGCCGAGGACCTCGCTCCCGCGGACACCGCCACTCTTGACGCCGAGAAGGTGCTTGCCCTGGTGACCTCGGGCGGCGGGCCGCAATCGCACACGGCGATCATCGCGCGCTCGCTCGGCCTGCCAGCGGTGGTTGCCGCCCACGGCGTTGACCTGATTCCTGACGGCTCCGAAGTCTATGTGGACGGCGCTGCAGGGTTTGTGGCAGTTTCCCCCTCGGACGAGCAGCGCGCTGCAGCGACCGCCTGGGCAGAAACGTCCGCAACGCTGGCCGCCTTCGACGGAAACGGCACGACGGCGGACGGCCACTTGGTCCCGCTCCTCGCCAACGTGGGTGGGGCCAAGGATGCCGTGGCAGCAGCCGGCCTCGGCGCCCAGGGGGTTGGCCTGTTCCGCACCGAGTTCTGCTTCCTCGAGCGCGATACCGAGCCCTCCGTCGACGAACAAGCCGCAGCGTACAAGGCTGTGTTTGACGCGTTCCCCGGCAAGAAAGTAGTGCTGCGAACCCTCGACGCCGGCGCGGACAAGCCCCTCCCCTTCCTCACCGACGCCACCGAGCCCAACCCCGCCCTTGGTGTTCGCGGCTACCGGACAGACTTCACCACGCCCGGCGTTTTGGAACGTCAACTGGAAGCCATCGCTCGGGCCGCCTCCGAATCCGAGGCCGACGTCTGGGTCATGGCCCCGATGATCTCCACGGCCGCGGAAGCCGGACGGTTCGCCTCATTGTGCGCTGCTGCCGGCATCCAAACCCCTGGTGTCATGGTGGAAGTTCCCTCGGCTGCTTTGACCGCCGCCTCCGTGCTCCGCGAAGTTGGCTTCGCTTCACTGGGCACCAACGACCTCACCCAGTACGCCATGGCCGCCGACCGCCAACTCGGGCCCCTCGCGGAACTGAACACTCCATGGCAGCCCGCTGTCCTGAGGCTGGTGCAGCTCACAGTGGAGGGTGCAGAGCAGGAAGCATCCGGCCGGGAAGGCGGCAGCAAACCCGTGGGAGTCTGTGGCGAGGCAGCCGCGGACCCTGCCCTCGCCGTCGTACTTACCGGACTCGGCGTCAGCACACTGTCCATGACCGCGCGCTCATTGGCCGCCGTCGGGACTGTGCTGAAGACCGTCACACTGGAGCAGGCGCAGGAACTCGCCCGGCTGGCCCTCACCGCGCCCAGCGCTACCGAGGCGCGCGAGTGGGTCCGGGCCAAGCTCCCCGTGCTCGAAGAACTCGGCCTCTAAACCCTGCCAATTTCCATCAAAGGAGAAACCCATGCCTGAACGCACAGCCACCATCGCCAGCCGCTCCGGCCTGCACGCCCGGCCCGCCGCACTGTTCGCCGAAGCCGCAGGTGAGCAGCCGGTGGAGGTCACCATTGCCATGCAAGGCGAACCCGCCGATGAAGCCCTCGACGCCGCCAGCATCCTCTCGCTCATGACGCTCGGTGCCGCCAAGGGCGACGTCGTGGTGCTGCGGGCGGAGGGCGACGGGGCCGACGCTGCCTTGGACGCACTGGTGGCGTTGCTGGAGACGGATTTGGACGCGGTGTAGCTTTGGCCTGTGGGCTTGGCTGCCCGATTCGATGGTCCGCTGCGCACTAGACGGTAGGAGTCGTCTGGCCTGCAGGGAGTCATCGAATCGGGCTCACCAGCTTGAATGCCGGGCCTAAGGGAGCGCTGTCACCACCACATCCTGATACGCGGCCCGTCCATCAAACACGTTGACGCCAACCTTGCCTGAAGCCAACGCGGAGTCCGTCACGTCGATTACCTGCGCGCCGTCCACGGAGACCGTGATCCTGTTGCCGACAGCAAACATGTCCAGGCCATAGCTCACTCCATGGCCCAAGGCTGCGGGCGTGCTCGCAATGACGGTGAATACGCCGTCGACCAGCTTGAACACACGTACCTCGCGCAGGTTGGGGTCCAGGTTCACGTAATAGGCGCTAGATCCGTCGGCGGAGGATCTCAGCAACACCGAGCCTGCACCGCCGTACCCTTTCTCCGGAGCCAGGTCCCGGTTGAGGAGCTCGCCGTTGAACGGTTCGCCGCCGAACCGCACTGTTGCCTGCACTCTCACGTTGGCGAACGCGGCTGCGCTCATGGCCGTCGAATCCTTGTCGAACGTACCTGCCAAGCCCGCGCCTGTGCTCTCCCATTTTCCGCCGGGGACCACTGAATAGGCGCCGAGGTTATGCCGGGCCGTCCCACCCGCAGCAGGCAAAATGTTCGACGGCGGGGCGGCAGTCAGGCGGGCCGTGTCGCTGAGTTGGTGTACTTTGACGGACACCAGCCGCGCATTCCCTCCGGTGGCTGTGAAGGACAAGCCTGCGGAGGAAGGGTCAGGGAAGATCAGCGACGTGATGGCCGCGGTGCCATCCCCACCGAAGACTTCCACGGAGGACGCGTCCACCAGGATTCGAAGTTTCACGCGGCGCTCGGATCCCACCACCGTGGAGCTCCAGGGGGCCGAGGAATTGTCGGCCGTCGAACCCGCGAAGTACCGCGTGAAGTCCTCCCGCCCGGCAGTGCCGCGGTCCACGGTGAGTGCGGCAGCACCGGCGTCGTACTTCACCGTTGTCTCCTGGGCGCCCGAGGTTCCGTTGCCCCTCCTCAGCCCGAACGAGAAGGAGGTTGCCCCTCCGGAAGAAGGAATCCCTACCTCCGCCTCAAGCTCGAAAGATCTGCCCGCCGCACCGGCGAGCGCGTTGGCTGACGTTGGCGTGATGGTCACATCAGAGGCCTGCCAGATTGACGTCCGCAGGGACTCTTCCTCCACAACGGGAGTCTGCGTCAGCCGGAGCCCGGCGCCGGGAACGTCAGCGAGTTTGAGCTCGCGGGGGATGGACAATTGGCCATTCCAGCGGCCTGTGGGCGGGCTGAACGCGTAGTCCCAGTTGCTCATCCAACCGATCATGATGCGCCTGCCCTCGGGCGCGCCGAAGAAGCTCATGGCTGCGTAGTAGTCCCGGCCGCGATCGGCTTGAAGGACCTGCGAAGCGGCGGTGTCCGGGGTAAACGCTGCGCCGTTCCATGTGCCCGTCACATATTGGGCTGCCGAACCGTTCGTGGCCCGGACCGCCCCAGTACTCCACCACAGGACCCACCGCTTCACGCCCGGCTGTCCCTCCACAGGCATCTCGAAGAAGTCCGGGCATTCCCAGACGCCACCACGTACCCAGTCGCCGTAGCCGAAGGTGCTGGAGAAGGTCCAGTGGATGAGATCTGTGGAGGAGTAGAAGCGGATGTGGTCCCCAGCGGCCACCACCATGACCCATTTACTGGAAGCCGCGTCCCACGTGACCTTGGGGTCGCGGAAGTCCCACCCACCGTCGGGACCTCCCGGGTTTTCTACCACAGGATCGGCCTGGAGTGTCTGCCAGGTTCGCCCCTTATCCTTGCTGTAGGCGGCGCGGATGGACTGGTTTCCGTTCCAAGCATCATGGTTGAAGCTGGTGTAGTAGGCGATAAGCCCGGACCCGCCGTCGAAGAGGCCACTGGAGTCGGAGGCGTCCACCACCGCCGAGCCGGACCAAGACTCCCCCGCTGCCATGTGCGGGAGGGCGATGGGCAGTTGCTTCCAGTGCATCAGGTCTGCACTGACGGCGTGTGCCCAGCGCCCGCGGTCCTGATGGAAGAGGTGGTACTCACCGTCGAAATAGACCAGTCCGTTGGGATCAGAACTGGTACCCGAGTTCTGGCTGTAGTGGTAGCCGGGCTGGTAGAGGCCGTTCATGTACTGATCCACATCGTCTGCACGGACGTTCTGGAACCGGGCCGTTCCGGTGGTCAGCAGGGCGAAACCTTGCCCGGATAAGGTCGGAACCGCCCCATTTAGCACAGGCGTGCCATTAATCAAAACGGACGCTTCGCTGCCCTGGACAGTGAGCTGGACGCGGTTGAGTTGGCCGGCTTTGAAGCTGGTTGGGGGTAACGATCCGGAGTGCAGCAACGCCGAGGTGGCCCGGTTGTACAGTGTCGCCGTGCCCGCCCCGGGGTCGATCCTCAGTTCCAGGCCGCCGGTGCCGTCGGTAGCGCTGCGGACCACGACTGAGGCGGTGGCCGGCGAGGTGACGGTCAGGTCCAAGGAGGCAACGACGTCGGAAGCCACCGCCGGGATGAACCGCGCCGCGGTGGCACCCGCTGCGTCCGCTCGGAGCCCCTTGGCATCGGGCTCCCAGGAGCCGGCGGCCGGACGCCAACCCTGCAACGAAGTCTCAAGTCCTCGAAGGGTCATGCTCTGGAACACAGCGGTGCCGTTGAAGGAACCCAGCCCGACGTGACCCGACGCCTGGGCGGAATCCGTGGCGGTGATAGCGGGTGTGGCGCCGTTCGGGTCCAGGAAGTCGGTCTGCCAGTAGACGGCCAACTGGTTGCCCAGTGCCGTGACCCGCAGGCGATAGACCTGGTTGAGGGTTATGGCAGTGGTGAAGGTCCCCAGTGTGGCATTGTCCGAGACCCGGTAAAGGCGCAAACGTCCGGCGTTCGGGTCCACCTCCGCGGCGTAACCCGCTGTGCCCGCGGCGTTGGTGCGGAACAACAATGTGCCCACGCCGTATTGCGAGCCGACCTGAATGTCGGCGGAGAAGTCGACGTCAGTGGGTGACTGTCCTGTCGCGATGGCCCGGATGTTGCTGTTCGACGGCGCATCACCGCGGAAACCGGTGGCCGAGGCCTGCCAGCCGTTGGCGGTGACAGCCCATCCGCTCAGGTTGGTATCTATGGTCCGCACACCGGGAGTTCCGAAAGCCACGGTCCCGTTGAACGCGTGCAGGCCCACCCTCCCCGACTCGTAACGGTAGTCCGTGGCGTCGATCCTCTTGATGCCATCCACGGCAACGTAGATCCGAGGTCCATCCACATGGACATCCACGGTGTAGGCCTGCCCCGAATTCAGTGGCACGGGCACGGGGCTTACAACATCGTCTCCGGTCGCGAGGTCGAACAACCTCACCCGGTCCAGGTTGGGGTCGATCGTCGCGGCGTAACCCGCCCCGGCGTCGGGAGTTGCACGGAAGAGGAGCGCCCCCACACCGTAGGGACTCCCGGCGTCGACCGTCACCGAGGCGGTGTACCGGGCGGTTCCTGCAACCACTTGTTCGCTGGTGGCCGCCGCATTCTGGCCGGAAGGCGCGACGGCGGTGTACCCGCCGTGCGCTGTCCGGGTCCACGAACCGCTGACTCCGACGACATCCGGAATGGGGCTCGTGGTGCTGTTGAGGGTGACAGGCGCGGGGTCGAGGGCCACCGCCGGAGCAGTGACCCCCGTCCCCGCCAAGCCAACACCAAGGACCGCGGCCGTGAGGCCGGCAACTATTCTCTTATGCATTCAGATCGCCTTTGATCTCAGGGGTGAGAGAGCGTTCGCCAAAACCTCCTTTGATGTGAGAGAAGATCGGCGAAAAGCGCTCGGGATGTGAGAGAAGGATGGTTTGGGCGGGTGGTGCTAGGGGAAGAGGGGACGCGGACCTCCCCAGGAGTCGGCCATGGTCCAAGCATCGAAGCTCGCCAAGGTGACGGTACCCTCTTCCACAGTCAGGGTCACGCGCTCGCCGCCCAGGGTTGGGTAAACCCGGGCGGTGAGCGGCTTTCCATTCGCGAAAATCTCGACGGCGGACCGGTCCACCAGGACGCGCAGGCGCACACGTCCGTCAGGCATCGGGACGGGGCCGGACTTGTCCTCCACATCCACGCCAGGATCAAGGCTGCTCCGTGTGCGGTCGAGTCGGACGGTGCCGTTTTCGCCTTCGCGAGAGCAGCAGAGTTCGATAACCGTCTCCTCAGCACCGTCCCCTGATCCGAGGACGCCCAGTTGCAGCACAGAACCCGGTGTCAGCTGAACGTCCAACTCAAGGTCCAGCTGGTTCCCGGACACACCGGTCTCCACAGGCGTACCGCCCCCGACGAGCCTCTTGCCCGGTACGCTCACGTGGTTCCGCCGGAGCTTCTCAACCTCAGGAACCGGCGCAAAGTCCAGGGTTCCGTCATCGGCCAAGGTGGTGACCCGTGGCAGGCTCATGACGCCAGACCATCCTGCCTCCACCATGGCGGCATCACTGCGGCCTTCCTGCATCCAACCGAACATGATGCGCCGGCCCGATTCATCCTCGAACGACTGCGGAGCGTAGAAGAACCGCCCACCATAGTCGAGCCGGTGCAGGGCAGCGGGCTCGAACGCGTCCCCGGAGTAGCGTCCGGTCCAATACAACGGGTGGCGGGTATCGCCGTCGTCCCAGGCAGAGAAAACCAGCACATCAGGATCCTCGTCCGGCTGAACAGAACCGAGCGAGGCAGCACCCAAAGCACCCTCCCCCGCCCTGAACAGGTCCACGCATTCCCACATGGTCCCGGTCCAGTCGGTATCTGCAGGGTCGCCCTGCGAAGCGTCGCCGATGAAGAGGGGGCCGATGTACGTCCAGGTCCGCAGGTCCGCGGACTCGTACAGGAACGCCGTCCCACCGCGCCCCCGAATGCCCGAACCAACCAACTGCCGCCACACCGTGCCCTCCCGCCACACGCAGTGGTCCCGGTATGCGGTGATGTCGACGCCGGCGGGAGGGGCCGCGATCACCGGGTTTTCGGACACTTTGGTCCAGGTCATGAGGTCAGCAGATCCTACGGCAACGCAGGGCAGCTCACGCTCGTCGAGTCGTCCCGAGTACACCAAGGTGGGCGTACCGCCGTCGTTCACCAACACACCGGACCAGCACCCGTCCGCATCCGGACCCGCCGACGGCTCCAGGGCAATTGGCTGGTCCGTCCAGGTGATGAGGTCGGTGCTCGTGGCGTGGCCCCACTGGATACGGTGGTGGAACGCGCCCTCCGGGTTGTACTGGTAGAAGAGGTGGTAGACGCCGTTCCACTGGCTGACGCCATTGGGATCGTTGAGCCAGCCAGCCGGGGAAACAAAGTGGAATCGCGGCCGGAGAGGATCGGCTTCAGCGCGGGCAACCAGCTCGTCACGCGGAACGGTGGCGAGCGGGTGGGTCAGTTCAGTCATGCGGAAGCCTTCTTGTCTGTATGTGCAGTCGCCAGAGGTTCAGTCGCCACGGGTTCGGTTGCCAGCGCGTGTCCGCCCGCTCCAGCCCGCGGCCGGTAGAGGTGGCAGCGCACCCAGTGGCGGTTTGCGGCATCGCCCACCTGATGGCGTACAGGCTCGGAGGCGGAGCAGGCCTGGTGGGGATCGCCGTCGAAAGCGCAGCCCGTGGAAGCCATGACGGCCTGCCGCAGCTCAGCGCGGCGGACAGGATCGTAGGAACCTGCGCGCGCCGGGTCCGGAACGGCTGACACCAACAGTTGTGTGTAGGGGTGGGCCGGGTTGGCCAGCAAGTCCAGGGACTCCCCCTCTTCCACGAGTTCGCCGGCAAACATCACCGCGGTCCGGTCGGCCAAGTAGCGTGCCGAGGCGAGGTCGTGGGTGATGTAGAGCATGGAAATGCCTTGCTCGTCGCGGAGTTTCCGCATCAGGTTCAAAACGCCGATCCGCACTGACACGTCCAGCATGGACGTCGGTTCGTCGGCAAGGATGACCTGCGGCTCCACGGCGAGCGCCCGGGCGATCGCTACGCGTTGGCGCTGACCGCCGGAGAGTTCGTGCGGGTAGGAGTTGAGCATGTCGGCCTGCAGGCCAACGGTGGTCATGAGTTCCTCAAGACGGCGCTGGGTTTCGGACTCCGAGCCGCCCTTCCCATGGATGGCCAGCGATCTCCGCAGGAAGTGTTCAATCCTGTGGGCCGGATTGAGCGAACCGAACGGATCCTGGAAGACCATCTGCAGCTGTGACCGGAAGGCACGGGACGCTTGGAATCGGTCGCGCTTGAGGACGTCGACGCCGTCAACCAGGATCGCGCCGGAGCTCGGCTTTTCGAGCCGGGCAACACAGCGGGCCAGGGTGCTCTTGCCGGAACCGGACTCCCCCACGAGTGCCACGATTTCGCCGCGGCCAATGGTGAGGTCCACGCCGTGCAGGGCCCGGACGGATTGCCGGGAGAACAGGCCGCCGATGGGGAACGATTTGCCCAGGCCGCGGACTTCGAGAGCGGGTGTCTGGGTGGAAACGTCCGGCCGTGTGGGGGACAGTGCAGAGTGGCTCATCGTGCTGCTCCTTCCAGAACAAGTGCTTCAGCGTCGGCACCAAAGGGGGCCACCAGATGGCCTGGTGCCACCTCGGTGAGATCGGGGATGTTCCGGAACTTCACGCCGTCGGGCAGTCCCGTGAGCGGAACGCGAGGACCGGTGAGCGGCGGGAACGCACCCATGAGCGCCTGTGTATAGGGGTGGCGCGGGTTGGCGTAGACGTCCTGGGCCTTGGCCGTCTCCACAATCCGGCCGCCGTACATGACGGCCATGCGGTGCGAGAGCTCCACCATGAGGGACATGTCGTGGGTAATGAAGAGGACGGAGAACCCGAGTTCGCGCTGGAGTTCCTTGATTTGGGCCATAATTTCCTGCTGCACCACCACATCCAGTGCGGTAGTTGGTTCGTCCAGGATCAGCAGCGACGGCTTGAGGGCAACGGCCATGGCAATCACTGCCCGTTGCCTCATGCCACCTGAGAGCTGGTGAGGGTAGGACTTCAGGCGCGCGGGGTCGATCCTGACGAGCTCCAGCAGATCGCCCGCCCGGCGGAGGGATTCCTTGCGAGAGTAACCGGCGTGCGTGGTGAAGATGTCCACGATCTGTTCGCCGATGGTGAGCACCGGGTTGAGCGAATTCATGGCAGACTGGAACACCATGGCTACGTCCTGCCACCGGAATCGCCGCAGTTCCTCCGGGCTCATGGCCAGGACGTCCTTGCCGCCAAAGGAGATGCTGCCCCCGGCGATCTTGGCCGGGTCCTTCAGGAGCCGCATGATCGAGTTGGCAATGGTCGATTTCCCACAACCCGATTCACCGGCCAGCCCGAACACCTCACCGGTGCCGATGCTGAAGGAAACGCGATCGACGGCGGTGGTTGAGCGGGTATCGCCCACGTACTTCACGGTGAGGTCCTTGACGTCCAGGACGGGCTCATGGGAGCCGAAGGAGACTTGGGAGACAGTCACTTGGCGGCGCTCCTTTCTGTGGTTGCAGGGGTCTTGGGTGTCTTGATCTTCCGCAGCCGCGGATTGGTAACCTCGTCCACGGCGTAGTTGATAAGTGCCAGGGCGAAGGCGACCAAGGCGATGCAAACGCCGGAGGGAACAAAGACCCACCAGCTACCGGTCAGCAGGGCGCCTTCATTTCCGGCCCAGAAGAGGTTGTTGCCCCACGAGACCGTGCTGACATCGCCCAGGCCCAGGAACTCGAGACCAGCCTGCGCACCGATGCCGTAAATGACGCAAGCCAGCAGCGTACCCATGACGATCGAGGCCATGTTCGGCAGGATCTCGCGGAACATGATCCGGCCCGCCCGTTCACCGGACACCACGGCTGCGGCCACGAAGTCCTTGGAACGGATGGACAATGCCTGCGAGCGCAGCACACGTGCCGAACCGGCCCATCCTGTGACCACGAGGACCAGGATCACTGTGCCAAGGCCCGGTGGCAGGAATGCGGCCAGGATGACCAGCAACGGCAGGCCGGGAAGGAGCAGGAAGACGTTGGTCACCAAAGAGAGTGCTTCGTCGATGAACTTGCCGAAGTAGGCAGAAGCAAGGCCCACCAGGATGCCGACGAACGTGGACGCGAAGCCTACGGTGAGCCCGACGAACAGTGAACTTCGTGAGCCGTGGACGGTCAGTGCGAGCACGTCCTGTCCCTTGGCGGTGGTGCCCAGCCAGTGCTCGGGGGAGGGTTCCAGCGAGGCCATCCCGGTGATCCGCGACGGATCGCCAGGGAAGAGCACGGGTGCCAGCAACGCTAGTGCGATGAATACGAGCATCACGGTCATGCCCAGCATGGCCTTTTTATTGGTGAGGAGCCCGTGGACGAAGCTGCGGTTGGGCTTGCGGACAGCCTGGCTTGGAGTTGGCTGCTTCAGAAGTGCGGTTGTCATGATCAGTCCTCTAGTTGCTGCGCACGCGCGGATCGAGGCGGACGTAGAGGATGTCCACCAGGAAGTTCGCCAGCAGCACGGCGGCGGTGATGGTCAGGAAGAGGCCCTGCATGAGGGGGTAGTCCAGGCCTTGGACGGCGTTGAGGAGTTGGTAGCCCACGCCGGGATATGCGAACACCACCTCGGTGAGCAGCGCACCTCCCACCACGAAACCTAGTCCCATGCCGAAGCTCGTGACGGACGGCAGCATCGCATTTCGGGCTGCATAACGGAGCATGATGCGGCCCGGCCTAAGACCCTTGGCCTCGGCCATGGTGATGTAGTCCTCGGAGTTCGTGGCGATCATGGTGTTGCGCATGCCCAACATCCAGCCACCAATGGAAACGAGCACGATCGTCAGCGCCGGCAGCACGAGGTGCGCACCGACGTCGCCGATGAACTCCCACGTAAACCCGGGTTCCAAACCATCCGTGAACGCGTGGCGGATCGGGAACCAACCCAGCACCACACCGAACAGGTACAGGGCACCCATCGCGAGCCAGAAGTAGGGAAACGAGCCGATGAAAACGAGCACCGGCGGCAGTGCCGAGTCGATCGCGCCACCCCGCCGCCAAGCGGCCAGGATGCCCAGCAGGTTACCCACGACGGCGGCGATCACCAGTGCGGTTCCGCCCAGCAGGAGGGTCCACCCGATCTGGGCAGAGATAACCTCCGTGACCGGTGTTGGAAAACGGGAGATGGAGACGCCCATCTGGCCGGTGAAGATGTTGTGCATGTAGTCGACGTATTGCTCCCAAATGGGCCGATCGTCCACGCCAAGAAGCTTGCGCAGGGCCTCGATCTGTTCGGGCTGCATTCTGTCCTGGGAGCGGGCAAACATGCGGGAGACGGGGTCGCCGGGCATGAAGCGCGGGAGCAGGAAATTCAGGGTGATGGATGCCCAGAAGGCGATCAGGTAGAAACCCAGGCGGCGCAGGATAAAGCGCACGGTTTCCCTCCATTCGGGAATTGCGGAAAGTTTGGGGCACGCCCGGCGGGGGCTATCAGGTGGCGGCTCGCCGCCGGGCGTGCAGTGTGAAGGATTACTTACGCGGTTCCAGCGTGGTCAGCACCAGGACTGTGGTGGGAGACCGTACCGAGAGGGTTGCGTACGGGTTGCCTTCGGTGGGCCAGCCGGTGAAGCGGGTGTCATTGAAGGCACCCCACTCCGGGCCGGAGAACAGCGGCACCAGCGGTGCGACGTCGTTGTACTCTTCCTGGAGCTTGTTGGCGATGTCCTTCTGCTTGGACTCGTCGGCCTCTGCTGCGAAGTCGGCCAGCAGGGCATCAGCCTTGGTGTCACCGAAGCGGTGGTAGTTGTCGAACGTCTTGGTTCCCACCGGCTTCACGGTTGCCGTGCCCATGGAGGTGTTGAAGTACTTGTAAGGGCTGGGGTCGTTGGCGCTCCATACGATGCCGGAATCGAAGTCGCCCGTCTCGTAACCCGCAACCACGGCTGCCCAGTCCGGGGAGTCAACCTTTGCCGTGACGCCAACCTCGGCGAGGTTCTGCGAAATCACGTTGGCTACTGAAAGCCAGTCAGAAGACGAAGCGCCCACGGAGATCTTGAACTCGAACGGCGAGCCATCCTTCAGTTTGCGCTTGCCATCAGCACCCTTGGCGTAGCCAGCCTTGTCCAGCAGCTCGTTGGCCTTCTGCACATCCAGCTTGGTCCAGGTGCAGTTGTCCTTGACCTCGGAGTTCTTCCACTTCTCGTAGTTCCCGGAAAGGCCAGTGCAGTCCGCGGGCTTGGCGTAGCCGCTCATGCCGATCTTGGTGACTTGGTCACGGTCAACAGCCATGCTCAGTGCCTTGCGAACATCAACGTCGTTGAAGGGAGCCTTGGTGGTGTTGAGCTGCCAGTTGATCATGGCGCCCGTGGCCGGGAACCAGTACTGGCGGTGCTCCTTGTCCTTGGAGACGAACGTCTTTTCGATGTTCGGGATGTATTGCGGGGCCCAGTCGACGTCCCCGTTCGCAGCGGCGAGGTTGGCGCCGTCGTTCCCTGCGAAGGCGAGCATCTTGATGCCGGCGATCTTCTGCTTTTCCGGCTGCCAGTAATTGGGGTTCTTCTTCAGTACGAAGGACTGGGCCTGGAAGCTGTCCACTTCCGTGTAGGGGCCGGTGCCCACAGGCTTGGCGTTGGCATCCTTCTCCGGGTCGGCCAGCGCGGACCAGATGTGCTTGGGCAGGATGCTGAGCTGACCGACGTCGTAAAGCGCCGGCGACCACGGCTTATTGAAGTTGAACGTGACCTTGTTAGTGCCATCAGCCGTTACGCTGTCCAGGTACTCGTAGCCGCCCTTGATCTTCTTCTGCAGCTCAAACGTGTAAGCCACGTCGTCAGCGACGAAGGGCTGGCCGTCGGACCACTTCACGCCGTCCCGCAACGTGAAGGTGATCGATTTGCCGTCGTCGGCCGCCTTCCACTCAGTTGCGAGCCACGGCACCGTGTCTCCCTTTGCCGGGTTGAAGATCAGCAAGGACTCGTAGATGGACTGCTGGACCATCGGGTTGACGGTGGGTGCGAACGGGTTGAAGTTCTGCACGAACGTGCCCATGTCCTCACGCGGGATGGTGAGGAACGCGCTCGCGTTTGCTGCGGCGTCCGTGCCGGCGGTCTTGTTGACGGTGGCGGCACAGCCGGTCAGCAGCATAGCGCCCACCGCCAGTCCGGCCGCCGTGATGCGGGCAGACCTCAGGAATCGGGGTTGTGTCATGATGGTTATCTCTTTCCTATCTTCATCGTCCAAGGTGAAGGGGTGGGTAAGGGGTTTGCTCTTCGAGGTTGATTTCGCGGTCAGACCGAAGAGCGTTCTAGCAGCGGACAGTCGACCAATTGCTGGTCGGCAATGATCGGCTGTCCTGCTGTAAGAGCGGCGAGCGTCTGGACTCCCAGGGCTCCCATTTTTTGGAACGGCAACGCAACGGTGGTCAGCTTTGGCCTCAGGTAGGCCGCAATCAGCTCCTGGTTATCGAAGCCGATCACTGCGATGTCTCCGGGGATGGTCAGGCCCCGTTCTTTGATGGCGTCGTAGGCGCCCATCGCCATGCGGTCGTTGAGGCAGAACAGCGCGGTTGGCCTGTCCTGTTGGGGATAGCGGTCCAGAATCCGGCATGCGGCTTCGTAGCCGCCGTCGGCCGTTGCGTATCCGGACACCACCAGTTCCGGATCCAGCTCAAGTCCTGCGACGGCCAGTGCTTCGCGGGCACCCTCCAATCGCCCGACTGCTGCGGGAATGACCGGGTCAAGGTTGATGATTCCGATCCGGGTGTGGCCGGCTTGAAGCAAGCGCTCGACGGCGACCCTGCCACCCGCACGCTCGTCAGGGACGATCGAGGGCAGCTTTCCGTCCGCGTCGAAGCAGTTGATCAAGACGGTTGGTACTTCGTTGGCACTCTGCGGAACGTGCACGCCCCGGTGAAAGGTGGCTGCGTAGAGCAGTCCTTCCACGCGTTGTTCCAGCAGCTTTTCAATGGCGGCATCTTCCAAGCCTTTGTTGGGTCCTACGGCATCGGCCTGGTCGGAGGGCGCGATGAGCAGGAACCGACGATCAAGCCAGGCTTGGTCCTGGGCACCTTTGATGATGTCGACGGCGAACGGTGCCGTCACGATCTCGGTGACAAGCCCGTACCAATCACTGCGCTGGGATGCCAGCGCACGTGCTCCGGCGTTCGGGCGGTAGCCCAGTGCCTGCACGGCGTCGTTGATACGGGTCCGGGTTTCCTCGGAGATGCTGGCGTTTTCGCGGTTGCTCAGCACGAACGAGACTGCGGTCCGGGAGACGCCGGCGTGCTTGGCGACGTCATTCATGGTGACTCCCCGCTGCCGCACAGCCGCGGCTTTGTTGGGGGTGGTGCTTTTCGCCATTGAATGCTCCGGTGTTGGTTCGGGTTGGTGATGCTTATTGTTAGAACGGAATTTGGTAACGCGCGTTACTTGGAACGTGTGATTCAGGTTACGCGCGTTACCTGTTTCCTGTCAACGTCTTCTTTTGACCCACCCCCGCCCGACTCGACGACGCGCTGTGCACAAGACGGCTCCTCCCGTCTTGCACGCAGCGAAGCATCGAATCGGGCAATCTCCCTCGGCCGGCGCAGCCACCAGCCCAGTCCAGCGCAGCCACCAGCCCTGCCCGGCGCAGCCACCAGCCAGCACCGCGCTAGGCTTCTGCCATGGCATTGATAGCTCCCCGCGTTACAGCTGGCCTCCCCGCCGACGACGCCCGGAATCTCGCACGCTCCCTCCAAGACAGCGACGACATCACCGTGTTCGTTGATGGCACGGTCCACCGCCTCCCCGATCAGGCGAGGGACGCCGTCGTCGATCTTCTTGCTCGGCTGAGCCGGGGCGAAACCGTCACGGTCAGCAGCGTGGAGGAAATGCTCACGACGTCCCAGGCCGCGGAGCTCGCAGGCATTTCCCACACCTACCTGCGCAATATGACCGACCGCGGAGAGATCCCCGTGGAATACCGCGGCACGCATCGGCGGATCCGTCAGGCTGCGATCATCGCGTGGCTGGAAACCCAGAAGCGCAAGCAGGCCGAAGCCACCATCGAAGATGACAGCCGGGATGGCCCCGGAAATGACGCACCCGGCGGCTAAAAGCGTCGGAGTGATAAGGATCAAGCAACGATCCCAGCCAACGGGCCAGCACCTGATTAGCCCGGGGTTACGCTTGTTTGGTGGGCAATTTCAAAGGGTGGCATATCGTGGCCGGGGTGGCCGCAATGGCCCTTGCCGCACCCTTGGGATCGGCCATGGGATTGAACTTCGTAGCCACCTTCATGTTTGCGTGCGTCGTCTTCGTCGCGGTCGCCATGTGGACAGAATCCAAAATCGCCCGACGCCGGGAAGCGGCCGATGCTACAGGCACCCCTGACGTTTCACGTCCCACAAGCGACCCCGCCGAATCGGACGACGCCACCCGGGATTAGCCCGCGGGCGGGTCGAACAGCCCCAAATCCGAACCAGGGCTGTTTCAATAGCGGTATGGCTTCGAGTCCCCGCTCCGTCATTTGGCCCGTTGTGCACGATGAGCGTCGTGCACTGATCCACGATCTGGAACCCCTTCCCGAGCCACTCTGGGAGACGCCTTCACTCTGCCCGGGCTGGGACATCCATGACGTCCTGGCGCACGTTGTGGACAGCGCAAAGACCACCCGCTTGGGCTTCATCAGGCGAATGATTGAAGCCCGCTTCGACTTCGACCGCGACAACGCCGTGGGCGTGGAACGGGAAAAGGCCAAGGATCCCGGCCGCACGCTGACCGCGCTACGTGCTGTAGTGTCTCGGACATCGGGGCCGCCGGCGGGGATTGCCACCCGATTGGTGGAAGCATTCGTCCATGGCGAAGACATCCGGCGCCCCCTGGGCATGACACGCAACTACCCGGCCGAGCAGGTCGCGTTGGCTCTTGGTTACCAGGTCAAGACAACAACAAGGATGGGCGGCGGCAAGGAGATAGCCGCAGGCTGGCGACTGGTTGCCACGGACACCGATTTCCAGCACGGCGACGGCCCGGAGGTTCAAGGACCAGCCATTTCCCTGCTTCTCGCTGTTTCAGGACGGCTAGTGTCTGAGGACGAGCTAACCGGTCCCGGAGCTCCGGTGTTCCTGGAACAGGCCCGGCCTTGACGGGGCGCCGAGGGACGCGGACCACGCTACTGTGTGCCGACGTCGAGGCTTGCGGCCTAGGGGGTCGGATTCTCTGGACGGAAGGAACGCCGCCTCCAGGGACGCACGGGAGCGACCAGCCGGCCTTCATCCTTATCCACGGAATCGGCGTCTCGCATCGCTACCTTGCGCGCCTTCACGGCGTCCTGGCAGCGGGCGCGCCCACCTACTCGCTGGACCTCCCAGGCTTTGCGGGTACTCCCAAGCCCGGGCGGCAACTGTCCGTGGAAGACTACGGTGCATTCATTGCTGAGGCGCTGAAGGCCTGCGGCATCGAGTCGTACATCCTGGTAGGCCACTCGATGGGCGTGCAGTTCGCCATTGAAGCGGCCCTCCACACGCCCGAACGCGCCTTGCACCTTGTCCTTATGGGTCCCGTGGTGGACTCACGACACAAGAACGTGGCACAGCAGTCGCTCGCACTGTTCCTGGACGGAGTACTCCGCGAAAGCCCATCGTCCAACTGGGTCGTGATCACGGACTACCTTCAATGCGGTCCGCGCTGGTACATGACGGAGCTGCCCGTGATGATGAGCTACCCAACGGAGAAGCAGCTGGCCAAAGTCCGGATTCCCGTGCTGGTGCTCCGCGGCAGCCGCGATCATGTGGCAGGGCCGGAGTGGTCGCTTAGGCTCTCCCGGGCGGTACTCCAGGGGCGCCTCGTTGAAATCCCCGGAGTAGGGCACGTCGCCCAGCACATGCGGCCGAAGGCCGTGGCGGATGCCATCATGAGCTTCGTTTCGGCAACGTCCCGCTCCAACTAGGCGTATTCGTACGACGGCGGCGCCAGCTTGGGATGCCCCTTGTTGGGTTTGCGATCCGGAGACTAGGCTGGCCGGGCAGGCACAATAGTAAGTTTGCTTAGGAAGGGTGACCATGACCAGCTATGACCCTGAGGACGATCCCCGGACCTTCGGAGGTTCCGACGCCGCCGAGCCAGCCGACACGACAGGCGATGTGCACACCGATCCGGATATGCACCAGGACGAAGACGACGACCCCGCTGCCTCCGCCAATCCCGATCCGTTGGATGGCAACGTCACAGGACTTGAGCCCGGCGGTGGAGTTCCCCCGGGCGAAACCCCGCCGGCCGAGGGCAGCATGAGCAGCGACCAAGGGCACGAAGAATAGCTCGTCGCCAAGCCGCTATCCCGTCGTTGCTCAACAACGGGGTAGCGGCTCAACAACGTGATAACCGGCAACTGACGGACGCCCCGGGCTATGGCAGCCTTAGAATCTCCCCGAGGTCGTAGTCAGCTGGCTCCTCCAGTTGCGAGTAGGTGCAGCTCTCCGGAGTCCGGTCCGGACGCCATCGACGAAATTGGGTGGTGTGCCGGAACCGGTCGCCTTCCATGTAGTCATAGGCAACCTCGATGACGAGCTCAGGCCGAAGGGGAACAAAGGTGAAGTCCTTGCCGGCGCTCCACCTGCTCTGCGCGCTCGGCATTCGGGAACCTGTAGCTGCGGCATCTCCTTGATCGGCCCATTGCCCCCAAGGATGTTCGCTGAACTCCGTCTGGTATGGCTCAAGTTCGGCCACCAGGCTTTCGCGCTTGGCCATGGGGAATGAGGCCACCACCCCCACGTGCTGCAGCTGACCGGCGTCGTTATACAGCCCAAGCAGCATCGACCCCACAACCTTTCCCGTTTTATGCCAGCGGAATCCAGCCACCACGCAGTCCGCGGTGCGTTCATGCTTGGTTTTGAACATGACACGCTTATTCGGCTGGTACGTCCCCTCGAGCGGTTTGGAAAGTATGCCGTCGAGCCCAGCACCTTCCAGCTGCACGAACCACTCCTGTGCTTGGTCGAGTTCCGTCACCGCCGGCGTTACGTACACAGGCGCCTCAGCTTTGGCCAGCGCCTTCTCCAAGGCGGCCCGACGCTCGGAAAACGGCTTGCCCATGAGGTTCTCGTCTCCCAGCGCGAGGATGTCGAATCCGATGAAGGAGGACGGGGTGCTCCCGGCAAGCATCCGTACACGGCTATCTGCGGGGTGGATGCGCTGCTGAAGGCCTTCGAAGTCGAGCCTGTTCCCAGCTATGAGGACGATTTCGCCGTCGATCACGCATTTGTCCGGAAGATTCTTCTGGAGGGCTTCCACCAGCTCAGGGAAATACCGTGTCATGGGACGTTCGTTGCGGCTGCCCAGGATGATCTCATCCCCGTCTTTGAAAACGATCGTCCTGAACCCGTCCCACTTTGGCTCAAAATGGCCCACATCAGGGATCGAAGGAACGGACTTGGCAAGCATGGGCGAAATGGGCGGCATCACTGGGAGGTCCATACGACTATGTTCTACCTGCCGCCCGCGGCTGAAGCTAGTCTTGGGCCATGGATATCTTGGCCGTTCTAGTGGCAGTGCTGGCAGCACCTGCCCTCGTTGCGGCCCTATGGTTCTGGGTCTCCCGCCAGAACAGCAAGGGGAAAGTACGGCGCGGCGCCACGGGCGGGGTGCTGGGTGTGGCGGACGAAATTTTCCGACCCGAGACCCATTACGCACACCAGGTCCAAAGGATCCAGCACGAGCTGCCAGCCCCGGCTCCGGCCCCGGAGCCTAAGTCCTAACGGACCTTCACGCTGGAAGGCGTCCCGCCCGTTACATTAATGTGACTTTAGTATGGCGCTCATGTACGGTCTAAGAGCGACCCGTATCTCCGCTGGGCCGCTTCCGGGTTGACGCCGAGCTCTGCCGCAAACCGGGATCCGCCAGACTCGCGGCAGAGACGGGGGACCCAGAGTTCCCGGGCCTGATTTTCCATAGGCCCTTGGGGTGAAGCCGCCATGTGCGGCCGGACGGCCTCGTCCGAACCCGACAGCTAACCTCGCAGGCGTTGAGAGGCAACCACCATGTCCCCAACCATGGATCAGCCGCGCCGCGCCCAAATAGCGCGCGAGCGTACCCAGCCAACCGGACGCCGTCGGGCCCAACCCAGCGGATCCTCCACCAGCGCGCCAGCAGAAGGTTTAGAAGGCACGACGCCGGAACCCGCCACTGCTTCCACTCCCACCCCTGTGGCACCCACCACGCGCGCGGCCGCTCGCGCGGCAGAGCGTGCACGGGCAGCCCAGGCAGTTATTTCAACTGAGACAGCTCCCGCTGAAACTGCTCCAACAGAAACAGCACCGGTGGACTCTGCTCCGGCGGATTCTGCTCCGGCGGGTTCTGCTCCCCTGGAGCAGGCAACTGCTGCGATTCCAACTGTTCAGGCGCCCGAACCGGTCGCGTCCGAACCGCCTGCGAATCCCGAGCCGGCCACCGCTGCGATCCCGATCGTTCAGGCGGCCACGCCCGCTGCTGCACCCACCCCCGCCGCGCCGGAACCGGAACCCGCCACCGCTGCCATCCCGGTCGTTCAGTCAAAGAGCCCTGCCGCTGCATCCACCCCCGCCGCGCCGGAACCGGAACCCGCCACCGCTGCGATCCCGATCGTTCAGGCAAAGAGCCCTGCCCAGCTCGCCGCGGCCGCGACCGCCGCTGCTGGTCTCGCAAGCCGGAAAGCCCTTCGCGCCCAGGAAACCGAGAGCGGTACGGCCCATAAACTGGCACCCGCTGCCGAAACTCCAGCAGGCGCCCCTACCTTCGGAGCTTCATCCGTGGGCGGGTCATCACGGGGTGGGTCGTCCTTCAGCCACGAACCACACTCCGTGCTCACCAAGGCGGCCTCGGTCAAAACGATGGGCCAGCGCATGGCAGTTGTGGCTGGAGCCTTGGGCTTGGTATTGACTGTTGGCACCATGAGCCAGGCCTTCGAGCTCCCCTTCTTCGGGCAGGAAACGCCGACGAAGGAAGCCAGTGACGCAAAGACGGGTGGCGACAGCAGGCAGTCAACTTCGGCCGCCCCTGCACCCAGCTCGTCCACCTCCGCCGCGTCCGCTTCGTCGGCCACCAGCGAGGCCGGACTGCCGGCAACTGTTGCAACGCAGTCGTCAGAAGAGGCACCCGCTCAGTCGCCGTCGTCCCTTCCGACTCCGCAGGTTTCACTTGCGGATCCTGTTTGGGTTCCTTCGGCAGTCCCGTCGGCTGTGGTTCCTGTGCCGGGCGTGACCACTCCTGTCCCAACCCAGCCGGCCCCAAGCCCGGTCCCGTCGGACACGGTTACCACCCCACCGGCCACGACCACCCCGACTCCAACGGGGACGCCGGCGCCCACTCCAACACAGACTCCGGCGCCAAAGCCAAAGCCGACCGGCAGCCCCAGCACCACCACACCGTCCACTGATTCACCCTTGGACCTGGACTCCGTACTTGACGGCGCCACAGGGATCTTGAAATGAGCACGCGGCTTCCCAGGACCAGCGCGCACGTCGGATGGCACGGCCGGTACTGCAGCAGCAGCCGCACTGCCACGTTCCGCAGTCGGATGGGCCGCTGGAGCTGCCAGCGGTTGCGCCGAGCCTAAGGACTCACGGCACCAGGAATCACGCGATAGGAATAGCAGCAACAAGATGGGGCAGGCACCTACCAGGGTGTCTGCCCCTTGTGCTCCCTTCCGCACCTGATCCGGGGCCTAGATCCGGGGCCGCGAGGCCCACCTCTGGGCCTTCAGTGCGGCGTGCAACTCGAGCCTGATCCCACCGCTCAACGGATCAGCTCCGATGAGCTGGCGGATGCGGCCGAGGCGGTTGTAGATGCTGCTCCTGTGCAGATGAAGTTTCGCGGCAACGTCCTGCACTGAGCTGTCGTTGTCATAGAGCAGTTCCAACACGGGCAGGAGTTCGCCGTTCTTATCCTGGTCCTCCAAAGTCCTGAAATGAACGGAGCCCGTATCATCCCAGCCGCCCGGCGCCTGAAGACGATCAAAGAGTTGATAAACGCCCACCGCCCGACTCTCCACCAGTTCCCCGAGGGGCGGATCCACGGCGGCGGCCTGTGCTGCCACTTTCGATTGCCTGTAGGCGCCTGCCAGTTGCCGGATAACCTGGAACGGCTCACTGATGCCCAGGATCACCCGGTCCACTTTGCGGCCCGCACGCTTTGCGAGCTCCAATTGATAGTGCACCAGGACCTGGGCGTGATCCGCCCTGCCACCGGATTCGCGGAACAGGACAACGGAATGCGTCTCCGTCCCGGCGCTGAACAGCGCGGCGTTGACACCAATGGTGGACTGCAGCGCTGCTGTTCGGTGCGTTAGCGTCGCGGCGATGGGGTCGACGTCGGTTCCGCCGCCGTCCGCGTCCAGGATGGTCACCAGTTGCCACGGACCGCGGCCTTGGATCTCCTTCCAACCGGCCACCGCTGCCACTGCGTTCGACTCGCCAGTGCAGGCCGCCAGAAACTCCTGCTCCCGCCTCCTGCGAAACTCTGACTCGGCCGTGTTGGAATCGAGCAGCAAACCAGCCAACAGGTCCAGTTCGTCACGCACGCCGGGCAATTCGGCGAGTATCGCCGTCGCGGTTTGCTCCTCAAGGTCCTGCTGCACCCATAAGTAGCCAACCCGAAAACCGCGCACCAACAGTGGGACGCAAACGCGCCCGAGCATGCCTAGCTCGTCGTTCGCCGGAACAACAACCGGGCGCACCGCCGTCGCGATGCCGTGGGAGAGCTGCCAAGCACTGACATCGCTCGGCACCCGTTTGCTCAACAGGAAGTTCACGCGGACGCGGTCGGCGTGGGATTGGTTGGAACTGTAGGCGAGGAGGACGCCGTCGAGGTCCTCCAGGGACAACCCCCTGCCAAGCTTGAGCGCCACTCGTTCAACGATCTCCTCGACGTCCTGCTGCATCCAGAAAGCGTACCAACACAAGGCGACACCTGACGCTCCAGCTCTCGACAAATGTCGAGCTTGATTTGAGCTGTTCCTTGAATTTACGGGGTTTTCACTTGCGCCGAGCTGGGAGGTCCATGTCGCCTGCCTCACAGCCGGATTTATTCTGGAATCACAGCCCGCAGCAAATATCCGGCCGAAAAGCCGCTAACGATGGAGCCAGCAAATGATCATCGGCGTCCCCAAAGAAATCAAGAACAACGAGTTCCGCGTAGCCATCACGGCCGCAGGTGTCCACGAGTTCCGCACTCACGGACACACCGTTCTGGTTGAGCGGGGCGCGGGCCTGGGCTCGGGAATCACGGACGAGGAATACTCGATCGCGGGCGCCGAAATCGTTGCCGACGCGGACGACGTCTGGGGCCGGGCCGACATGGTCATGAAGGTCAAGGAACCCATCAAGGCCGAGTACCACCGCTTCCGCAAGGGCCTCATCCTCTTCACATACCTGCACCTCGCCGCAGAGCCCGAACTCACCGCCGAGCTCATCAACTCCGGCGTCACGGCCATCGCCTACGAGACGGTCCAGGAAGGACGCACCCTCCCGCTGCTCGCCCCGATGTCCGAGGTCGCGGGCCGCCTGTCCGTGGTGGTCGGCGCTTCCTCGCTGATGGCTCCGGCTGGCGGCAAGGGCATCCTCCTCGGCGGTGTGCCGGGTGTCCGTCCCGCCAAAGTTGTTGTCCTCGGTGCCGGTGTTGCCGGAACCAACGCTGCCGCCATGGCGCTGGGCCTCGGTGCTGATGTCACCATCATGGACATCAACATCAACCGCCTGCGGGAACTCGACGCTCTTTACCAGGGCCGCTTGAAGACCGTGGCATCCAACGCCTACGAGATCGAGAAGTCAGTTGTCGACGCAGATCTCGTGATCGGCTCCGTCCTGATCCCGGGCGCCAAGGCTCCCAAGCTGGTCACCAACGAACTCGTGTCCCGAATGAAGCCGGGTTCGGTTCTGGTGGACATCGCCGTGGACCAGGGTGGCTGCTTCGAGGACACACACCCCACCACCCACCAGGAACCGACGTACAAGGTCCACAACTCGATCTTCTACTGCGTTGCCAACATGCCTGGCGCTGTTCCGAACACGTCCACGTACGCACTGACCAACGTCACCCTGCGCTACGCCGTGGCACTGGCCAACCTGGGCGTCAAGGCCGCATTCGACCGCGACCCCGCCCTCGCCGCAGGCCTCAATATCGCTGCAGGCCACGTGGCACACCACTCGGTGTCGGAGGCGCACAACCTGCCCCTCGTCGCCGACTGGCACAGCGTGGTTACCGCGTAGGCTTTGCCCTTGCGGCGGTGACAAGTCGCTGGCCCGCTATCCCGTTGCTGCCCAGCAACGGGATAGCGGGCTTTGCACGTGTTGGGGCGGCAAACCCGTGCTGGGGCGGGCAGACCCGTGCCTAGCCGTTGCCGGGGGTAACTGGTTCCTCAGGGACAACGTGGGTGGGTACCGGCACGGGGATATCCGATTGCCGAAGGGTCGGCGGGGTTAAATTAGGCGCCTCGATGCCCGGCGGCGTGATGGGTGCTGCGGGAGTCGGGATGCTGATGTTTCCGGGCTGGCCATTCCCGGGGATCTTGGGTGTTTCGGGCGTTCCCCCGTTGGGAGCCTTGGGCGAATTGGAGTGTCCGGACGCGCCATTGGTGCCGCCTTGTGGCTCCTGGCTTGGGTAGGCGCCATTTCCCGAAGTGCCACTGCCGGCAGGATTGCGGCCGGACGGGTATGGGGTGGCCGGAGTCACAGTGCGGCCTCGCTCCTGATCGGAGGGGGAACCAGGATTCTGCCGCGATCCATTGCCTGATCCCGGCGTGAGCTGCGAAACTACTGAACCGATTGTCGAGCCCAGATGTTGGAAAGCGCCAGGGATGCCACCCTCGGAGGCGGCCGCGGCTGTAGCACCGCCTGCCAATGACACTGCCACAGCGAGCCCGGCGATCGCGGTGCGGCGCTTACGACGACGGCGGGCCGCGAGTTCGTCACTAGAGGTCAGGTCAGTGGATCCTTGGACCGAGGTAAGTACCGCCGTCGGTGCACCTGCCACGGTGGAGGCGAGCTCCGCCGTCGTGCTTCTGCTGCCGGCAGCCAGGTCAGTGATCATCAGCGCACGGACGGCCGCAGAGGGCGGCGGAGCGGTGCTGGCGAGGGAGCGCAGTTCAAGAAGTTCGGCACGGATGTCGCGGGCATCGTCGAGTCCGGAATCGGCCAACAGGCGGTCAATTGCCTGCTCGCCCGTATAACCCTCGGTGCGAGCCGTCCGCCGTCCGGCCGGGGTGCTGTCTTCACTCATGGTGTGCCATTCCTTCGTAGTGCACTTTTCCTTAGTGCACTCAATGCCCTGCGCTGCAGTTGTTTTATTGCCCCTTGGGACTTGCCCATGATGGCCGCCGTTTCTTCCACGGAGAGGTCAGCCACCACCCTCAATGCCAGGACTTCGCGATGATCTGCAGCGAGGTCCTCCAGAAGTTCCGTGACACCCAGGCTGCCGCGGCCAAAGGCCTGCTCCTCCGCCGAGGGCGCCCTCCGCGCATCCAGCTCAGCCTCATACGGAGCTGAATCCGGGGTCCGTTCACGCTTGCGATAATGGTCCACCATGCGCGCGTGGGCGATCGAGAAAAGCAGGGTCCTGGCGCCCTGGAGACCGCCCTGCAGGTTCGCCAGCTTCGGATACAGGGCAAGGAAGACGTCCTGCGTCACGGCTTCGGGATCATCCACGCCGCGGGCGCGGAGGTAGCCGAAGACGGGTCCAGAGAACTGGTTGTAGGCATCAGTGAAGAGCAGAGCGGGATCGTCATCGTCCGTCTGCACATATTCATCAGCTAATGGGTTTAGCACCCGTGGATGCCTCCATCCCGCGCAGCGCAGCGGCCTCTCTGGAGCACCCTCCCCGGTTGTTTCCCGGGCTCAGGACATCCGTTGCCACTGCCGTCTGTTACGTACGCCACCGTCCGTAAAGTGGTGGGGCTCCCCGTACTAAACGAAGGAGCCCCACCCTTAAACCGTAACCGCTGAGTGCTTAGCGGACCGAATCGAGGCCTGCACCGGGAGCGGCAGGAACATCGGTGGGCACCTGCGTCGGCAGCGCGGGGGCGGTCGGTGCTGCAGGGACAGCCGGGACAGCGGGGACAGCAGGGGCACCGTCCGTTCCCGGTACGGCCGGGACAGCAGGAACGGCCGGCACCTTGGCTGCAACGGAAGCGTCAGCGTCAGCGGAACCGTCAGCCTTGAGACCGGCAGCCTTGCCGGCGTCGACTACGGCCTGGCAGTGCGATTCAACGTTGGCTTCGCCGCCTGCGGCCACAACCAGGGACTTGAAACCGGGGACCTTGGTGTCAGCCTTGAGTCCGCCATTGATGAAGGCAGTGCAGAGACCGAAAGCTTCAGGCGTTGCAGCGACGGCGTCTTCGGCCTTGGACTTCGCAGCGTCAACAGCGTCCGTTGCCTTGTCTTCGCCAGCCTTGGCAGCGTCAGTTGCCTTGGCCTGTGCGGTCTCGACGGCGTCAGTCGCCTTGGTCTGCCCGGCTTCGGCTGCGTCTGCTGCCTTCGTGGCGAGGGGCGCAGGAGCACCGACGAGGTCGTGGGCGCTCTGCTGGATTTCGGTGGGAAGCGCGCCATTGAAGGCAGCGACACCGGTTCCGCCAGCAGCTACAGCTCCGGCAGCCAGGACGCCGGCGGCGACTTTGCTAGTGGCAAGGACAGTGAACAAGGACATAAAAGCCTCCGACAAACGATGTGGGGATTGCCCCGGCAGCGTTTGGGTCGCTGCCGGATGATCATCGTGCGGACGTGGCCCGCACACCCTCTACATCGTTCCGGAAGCGGTTGAGGTTACGCCTTCCTCAAGAATTTTTTCGGCGCCGCAATGGAGGTGCTGGTTTTCCACATCCGATAGTTCTCCCCATGGCAGCTTCATCGGGCAGGCGATTATGCTCATGGGATGCCCGGCGCAGCACTTCATGCCCGTCGGCGATCGACACGCCACGGCGTACAGGGGGAGCGTTATGGGACAGGGACTGGTTGGCGCCGACGTCGAAGACCTGCGGCGACTATCGGCCGTCATGGATTCCGAAGCAGAGAAGATCAGCAATCTTCAGCGGCAGCTCAGCACGATGATCCAGAACGGCCATTACTGGCGGGGAAACGATGCCGAGCAATTCCGTAGCCAATGGAACAGCGACCTCCATGGAAGGCTCGCAGCAGCAGCACTGTGCTTGAAGACCAACGCGCGCACCCTTCGCCTCAACGCGGAGCAGCAGGAACAGGCGTCCCTTGGTCTCCCCGGGGGCGGGGGTGGTTCAGGTATTTCAGGTGCTTCAGAGGGCAAGGACCCGTCTGGCCTGCCCGGTTTCACCATGAGCCCCCGGACCTATGGGCCCATCACTGTCCAGGGCAGCGGAACCGTCGGCACTGAGGGCACGTCAGAGGCCCACGTATCGGTTGGTCCTGATGGAATCAGCATTGACGCCTCGGGGAAGGTCTCATCCGGCGCTCGAGTAACGTTCACCGCCGAGGGGGAACGGGGACCTGCCAAAACCACCGTAACCAACGAGACGTTCGCCGGGTGGCGCGCCGACGGCAAGTTTGACGGAAAAATTCCCATTGGCTTCGGCCCGGCACACCTTGAAGCAAACGGTGAAGCGTTCGTGGGCGTGGAGAACATCACCACTGCGAAGAGCGACTTCTTCGATGGCTGGATCAACAACACCGTCACTACCAGGGTCATGACTGGTGCGGAAGCAAGCGCCCACATCACCGGACAAAGCCCGTTCCTCTTCTCCCCCGGCGGCGAAGCTTTTGCGGGCCAGAAAATGACCGTCGGCAACGAGACAGAAATCGCCGGCGGCCTGTTCGGATTCGGGCAGGGCACGGAAATCCGTGGCGGCGCCTGGGCAAGCGCTGGAGAAAGCGAAATCAACGTCAACAAAACCGGTGATGTGACGGGTGCAGGCGCCAGTGCAGGTGTCGGCGCCGAACTGACCGCATCCCAGTACGTGGAAGTCCTCGGCCAAAAACTCGCGACGTCGGAAACAGTTGCCGCCGGTGCGGGCGAGGGACACTTCTTCAACGCTTCCCTGGACGAGGACGGACTCACCTTGGGCGTTGGTGCCAAGATCACGGCGGAGTTGGGACTTGGCGCTGGCGTGCAGGTCACGCTCAGTCCGTCCGCATTTGTGGATTCCGTCACCGGCTTTGTCGATTTTCTCAACAAATAAGCATTCCCGTTCCCTGAACTTCCCTAAAACAGCGCCGGAAGGGCTCTCACGATGACCGCACAGCAAGTTTTCCCGTCAAAGGCATTCCCCGCCTACCCCACTATCCGCGTCAACCCGCCGGCAGGTTGGACGGAGCAGGTGGTCCCCGACGCCGTGGGTGCGCTGATGGGACCCGCCTCCGAGGGCGGCTACACGCCGAATGTGGTGATTTCCGTATCCCGCCGCCTGCCTGGCTACCAACTGCAGGACATCGCTGCTTCCGTGGACGCCTTCCTGGCTGACTTGCCTGACGCCGTACTTCTGGGGACCGAGCCGGTGGCCATCAATGGCCGCCCATGGCATGTCCGGGAGGCCCGTTATACGCACCCGCAAGCCGGCTCCCTGGCACAATTCACGGCGGTGACGGTGTTCCACCACGAAGTAGCCGCCGACGTCGTGCAGTTGACCGGTAGCTGCCAGCCGCTTGAGGGAGACCAGGACCTGAAAGCAATCTATTCCTTGGTGGCGAGTGCGGACGTGACTGCCGGGCCTGCCTGAGCAGGTCCGGTTTAGGAACTCAGGGCACGCGCCTGTTCGATCAGCTTCAGCACTTCCACCGAGTCAGCCGGATCCACTGGTGCGGGACGTGCGGATGCCGCACCGCCGTCGTCGATCTTTTCGGCGAGGAGGCGATAGAACTCCGGGTAGGCCCCGCGCTCGGTGGTGATGGTTCGGCGCTGGCCGTCCGACTCAAGGGTCCCGTAATTTTCGGCAGGTTCGACGCCGTACTCCGCGTCCGTCGGCAATCCACCGCCCAGAACAAAGGGCTCCTGCGGATCGGTGCCGAACTTTACAAATCCACCCTTCGTTCCCAGCACACGGAAACGTGGTCCGTGGAGGTGGCTGTTGAGGTTCAGGGTCAGGTGGCTGACGACGCCGGATTGGTGCTGGAGCACGATGAAGACGTCATCGTCGGCCTTCTCCTGCGGACGTCGTGCAATGATCTCCGCATAGGTGACGTACGCGGGGCCGAAGAACTGGACGGCCAAGTCCAGTACGTGTGCACCAAGGTCGAACAGCACCCCACCGCCGTCCTCGGCAGTAGCGCTTGCCTTCCACGCTTTGGCGATCTCCGGCGCCCAGCGCTCCATCCCCGCTTCAAACCTGGTCACGGTACCCAGCGTCCCGGCGTCGAGCAGTTTCTTCAGGGTGAGCGCGTCCCCGTCCCAGCGGCGGTTTTGGTAGACAGTGAGGACGCGGCCCGCTCGCGCGGCGAGTTGGATCAGTTCCTCACCTTGCGCACTGTGCACAACAAACGGCTTATCGACGACGACGTCGAGCCCGGCTTCCAGCGCGGCTTTCGCAAGCGGATAGTGGGTCGCTGGCGGTGTGCCGAGGATGATGAGGTCCAATTCGTCGGCCAGCGCCAGGATGTCCGCCGGCGTGTTGACTACCTTTGCCTGCGGGTAGCGTTCAGCCGCACTTGCCTGCCTTTGAGCGTCGGATGTAGCAATGACGGCAAGGTCATACGAAGGGTTGCTTGCAATGAAGGGCGCATGGAACACGCGGCCCGATAACCCAAAACCTGCGATGGCGGTACGGATCGGCCTGGAAGTCATGCCCCAAGGCTAATTCAGTAAGTGTCCCGCCGGTGCGCTGTTCCCAGGATCAGGATGTGAGAGAACGTTCGGGAAAAGACCTCAGGATGTGAGAGAGGATGGCACGGCAAAGGCCGGGACCTCCCAAACCATTTACAGGTTCAGAGGAAGATCCCGGCCTTCGTGTGTTTCAAGCTTTACTGCAGAGCGTTACTTCTTGGCGCCCTTTACCCAGCCGAGAGTGGTCCAGTCCGGAACGTTGGACAGGCTCTTGAACAGTGACGGGCCGTAGTTGGCCAGACCCGTGCGCACAAACTGGATCTCCGGGCCGTTGAGGACGGTGCCCATGGAGAAGTACTTCTCCATGTGCTTCTTCTCTACGTCCATGGCCGCCTTGTTGCGCTCCTTGTCATCTGCGATGGTTGCCAGGCGCTTGATCTCGGCATCCAGCTCAGCGTCGCCCAGGCCGTTCTCGTTGGTGGTGGAGTCGTAGAACTGCTTTACGGCGTCGGTAGCGTCTGCGCCCACGGTGTAACCGGAGATGGTTACGTCGAACTCGCGGCCACCAATGACCTTGCCGAAGTCGGCGTCTCCGCGCTGATCGATGGCAACATCCATTCCCGCAGCCTGGAGCTGCTTCTGCAGCGTCTGCGAGGTTGCGGCCGTGGTGGGGTCGTCGCCGAAGTTGGTGATCTTGAAGGAAACAGGAACACCGTCCTTCGCCATGATGCCCTTATCGTTCGGGGCGTAGCCGGCATCGGTCAGCACCTTCTTGGCAGCCTCAGCGCCGGTGTCCTTCACGGGGTAGTTGTCCTGGTAGTACTCGGAGAACGGCATGAGCATCATGGAACCCGAGCTCTCTTCGGACCAGTTCAAGCCGTTGAAGCGGACATCGCGGATGGCCTTGCGGTCCACTGCGGTGAAGATTGCCTTGCGTACGGCCACATCGGTAAGGGCCGGGCGCTTGGCGTTCAGGTTGAGGCCACCTGCGAACAGGCGCTGGCCGCGGCGGATATCGGAATCCTTGGTACCTTCGAGCTGCTTGTACCGGCCAAGGGTACGGCCGTTGGCTGCGTCGATTTCACCATTCTTGAAGGCGGCAATCGTGGCGCTCGGCTCCATCTGGCGCCAAACCACCTTGTCAAGGACCGGCTTCTGTCCCCACCACTTGTCGTTGGGCACCATAGTCACCGTTTTTGCGGTGGTGTCGTAGTTTTCAATCTTGAACGGGCCGGCCATCCACTCGGGGTGCATGTTGCCTGCGAAGCCCGTGTTGAAAATTTCAGGCGTGTTGATTGCCGGGTGGATCAGGCCGAAGAAAAGGCCCTCCAGGGGGAAGACCGGCTGGGTGGTGGTAACAATGACTTCTTTGTCGTTGGCGCCGGCCTTTACCGAGTCCACGAAAGCGTAAGCGCCGGCGGAAACGATGTCGATGGACTTATCGTCGCCCTTCAGCATCTTCCACGTGTTTTCGAAGGTCTTGACGTCGATCGGCGTTCCGTCGTTCCAGGTCGCCTTGTCATTGACCTTGATGGTGATGGTCTGCTTCCCATCCTTGACTTCGCTCTTGACGTCTTCGCAGAAGTCCTTGTTGGGCTCTGCTTTGCCGTCGAAGTCCAGCTTCCAGCAGCCGCCGATGCCGCCGCTGTTGATGGAGGCCGTATTAACCGGAGTCATCAGCGCAGAGTTGTCTGCGCTGTTGCCCACATTGGAGAAGCCGTTAAAGTCCGGGCCAATGCTGCCTATGGCAAGGGTGACAGTGCCGCCCTGCTCCAGGTCCTTGGTTTCCTTGGCATTAACGCTAATGAGCTTGCTGATGTCACCGCCAGCTTCTTCGGCCTTCTGGGAGGCCGGACCCGACGGCGTTCCCCCGCCGCAAGCGGTCAGCAGCAGTGCCGCTGCAACTGCCACGCCGCCGATCGTCGTGTACTTCTTCATGGTTTGCCCTTCATGTTTTACGACTGGAATTCTTTACGAATTGAATACAGGGTTCAATCAATGAGTCATTTGTCGTCAGGCATGCACCACCAGCATGTCGGCATCTATTTCCCCGTCCGGGAAGAAGCATGCAAACTCCTGTTGACCTTCTGAAGCAAGTGGCGGCTCCAGAGTAAGGCACTTCTCCTGCTTGGCGGCAGGTAGTGCGGCGAATACGGGGCAACGCGTTGCGAAATTGCAACCCTTCGGCGCGTCAAGCGGGCTGGGCAGGTCGCCCTGCAGAATGATCCGTTCACGCGTGCGTTCCAGATTGGGATCGGGTACCGGGATCGCAGAGAGCAGGGCCCTGGTGTAGGGATGCCGCGGATTGTCGAACACTTCGTCCACATCGCCGGTCTCCACGATCTTGCCTAGGTACATCACAGCCACGCGGTCCGAGATGTGGCGGACCACGGAGAGATCATGGGCAACCATGAGGTAGCTCAGGCCCAGCTCGGCGCGAAGTTGGTCAAGCAGGTTGATGACACCAGCCTGGACCGAAACATCCAAAGCGGAGACTGGCTCATCCAGCACCACCAGTTTCGGATTCACTGCGAGCGCCCGCGCAATGCCGATGCGCTGGCGCTGCCCCCCGGAGAACTGGTTGGGGAAACGGTTCACGTGGTCCGCCTGCAGGCCCACGAGCCGCATGAGTTCCATGATGCGCTTCCGGACGGCGGCCCTTGGCATGCCGAGGTTTTCCAGCGGCTCAGCCAGGACCTCGTACACCGTGAAGCGCGGATCCAGCGCACCCGTGGGGTCCTGGAACACCATCTGCATTTCCTTGCGCATGGCCATTTTGGTCTTGGAGTCGGTGGCCACCTTATTGCTGACGCCGCCAATGACCACTTCGCCCACTTGGTCCGGGTGGAACTCCATGATCTCCAGCAGTGTGGTGGTCTTGCCGCAGCCGGACTCGCCCACGATTGAGAGGCATTCACCTTCACGGATGTCGAAGCTGAGGCCGTCAACGGCTTTCACTGTGCCGATGCGGCGCTTGATGAGCGCGCCCTTGAGCAGTGGGAAGTGTTTCTTGACGTCCTTGAGCTCAAGGACCTTCTCGCGCTCAAGCCGCGCAACGCCGTCGAACTTTGAAACGGGCTTGGCCGGCGCCTGGAAAATCGCGTGGGCATTAGCTTCGCCGGAGAGTTCGTCCGTTTTGATGCAGGCAGCCCTGTGGCCTTCGGAGCCTGGCACCGAAACGGGTTCGGGCTCACCGTGCAGGCAGGCATCGCTGGCGAGCGGGCAGCGCGGTGCGAAGGAGCAGCCGGTTACGGGCAGTGCCAGGTTGGGCGGCGTGCCTTCGATCGGAACCAGTGACTGTTTATTGGCAGTGTCGACGCGTGGCACGGCGCCGAGGAGACCCATGCTGTACGGCATGCGGGGGTTGTAATAGATGTCCTCCACGGTCCCGGTTTCCACCGGCTTGCCTGCGTACATGACCATGATGTCGTCCGCCATGCCCGCTACGACGCCGAGGTCGTGCGTAATCATGACGACGGCGGCCCCGGTCTCCTCTTGCGCGGTGTGAAGGACTTCCAACACCTGCGCCTGGATGGTGACGTCCAGCGCCGTCGTCGGTTCATCCGCGATGAGGACCCGCGGATCGTTGGCAATCGCAATGGCGATCATCACGCGCTGGCGCATGCCCCCGGAGAATTCGTGCGGGAATGCCTTCAGCCGGTCCTTGGGGCTCGGGATGCCCACCATCCGCAGAAGTTCGACGGCGCGGGCTTCTTTAGCCTGTTTGCTCATGGTGGGGTTGTGGACGGTGAGGGCCTCGATGATCTGGTTCCCCACGGTGTAGACGGGGGTCAGCGACGACAGCGGGTCCTGGAACACCATGGCGATATCGCTGCCACGGTGCTTGCACATCGCTTTGTCGCTGAGGCCGAGGAGTTCCTTGCCCTTGTAACGCACGGAGCCGGAGACGTCCGCGGTCTCGGGGAGGAGTCCCATGATGGCCATGGACGTCACAGACTTTCCCGAGCCCGATTCGCCCACGATGCCCAGGGTTTTTCCGGGCATGAGGTCGAAGTCCACACCTCGCACGGCGTGGACAACGCCGTTTTCAGAATTGAAGCGGACGTTGAGGTCCCGGACGCTCAGGACGGCGTCGCCGGGTGCGTAGAGGCCGGCGTCACGAAGACGCTCCGCGGGCGTGTGGGAGATGTTGGTGCTCATTTGATCGTCTTCTTTGCGGTCTTGGTCTTCGCGCGGCCGATGGAACTTGAGCTGGGATCGAAGGCGTCGCGGAGGCCGTCGTTCATCATGGCCAGCGAACCGGTCAGGAGGAACATGACGGTCAGCGGAACCCAGAACATCCACGGGAACGAGGACACCTGGCCGGTGGCTTGGCCGATGAGGACTCCCAGGCTGACGTCGGGGAGCTTGATGCCGATGCCGATGAAGGAGAACGCCACTTCGGCCAGCACTGCCCCGGTGATACCGCGGGTGAAATCGAGGACCAGGAGTGAGCCGATGTTCGGAACGAGGTGACGCCACACGATTTTTCGGGAGGGAACACCCATATACTTGGCGGCTTTGACGTAGTCCCGCTGCATGAGTGACATCGACAAAGAACGCACCAGTCGGGCGGTGCCCATCCAGCTGAAGAACAGCAAAACAATGATCAGCAGGAGCCAACTGGGAAGGTTCTTCAGTCCGCCGCCCCCACTGGTGGCCACTGCGACCACCAGAATCGCCGGCATCATGATGAGGGCTTCAAGAATGAACAACATCACGGCGTCCACTTTGCCGCCGAAGAACGCCATGGTGCAGCCGTAGACGGCGGAAATCAGGACAGACACGCCGCCCACGATCAGGCCGATGAAGATCGAGATCCGCGTGCCTTCAACGATGAGCGCCATGAGGTCGATACCTGCTTGGGACGTGCCCAGGAAGTGATCGGGTGACGGTCCCATTCCGATGTTGAGGGGATCAATCGTGTCCTTGTCCCAGAGTGTCAGGAACCCGCCGAACAGGGAGAAGAGGAACAGCGCCAGGAAGATGAACAAACCGGCGACGGCGGTACGGTTCCGCATGAAACGACGGAAGATAATGCGGGACTTCCCAATCACGACGTCCTGGTCGGCAGCCCTTGACTCGTCGATTTCCGCAATGGGATCAATGATGTTCGTCATTACTGGACCCTCACTCGTGGATCCACCAGCGTCGTCGCGAAGTCGGCAAGGATGGCGCCGATCGCGAAGATCACCGACCCGTAGGCCAGTGTGGCCGTGGCGACGTTGACGTCTTGAAGCCCGATTGACTGGATACTCCACAGGCCAATGCCGGGCCAGGCGAAGATCGACTCGGCAAAGAAGCCGCCGGTGAAGATCGCGGGGATGGTGAAGGCGATGCTCTGTGCCACGGGAATGAAGGACACCCGCAGGGCATGCCTGCGGATGGCTTGGTTGCGGGTAAGTCCTTTTGCCCTGGCGGTGCGGACGAAGTCGGCATTCACGTTGTCCAGGAGATACTGCCTCTGGGCGATCTGGTAACCGGCCCAACCGAAGATGGTCATTGCGAAGGTGGGCACGGCGTAGTGGGCAACGAGGTCAACGAAAGCCGGCCAGCCCGGCTCGATCCCCGGCGTCGAGATGCCCGTGACGAAAAAGATGCGCTGGCCTACGGTTTCGTTGACGCTGATGGCGCCCAACTGGACCAGGAAGTAGGCGATCGGCGCTGGAAGGATGTGCACCAGGTAGCTGTAGGACGTGATGACGCGGTCCTGGTACTTGTATTGCCGCGCCGCTGAATAAACGCCGAGCGCGACGCCGATGATCAGCGTCAGGATGATGGAGGCGATAAACAGCCTGGTTGAAACAAGTACCCGGTCAGCGAATTCGGCGTTGACGAATGCCCCGTTTGGGCTGCGGCCCCAATCCCAGCGGGTGATGATGCCGCCGAGCCAACCAATGTAGCGTTCCCAAGGAGTGGCGTCAGGGTCCAGGCCGAGTCCACGGAAAGAGGCGGCTACTTGTTCCGGGGTTGGCCGGGGGATCTTCTCCTGTTCCAGGACCGCCGGTTTGAGCGTTGATACTGCCAGGAAATAGCCCGCGCTCGTGGTCAGGAAGATCATGATCAGGTAGATGCCCGACCGCTTTGTCAGATATTTCAGCATGTCGGGCGGCTGCCCTGGATCGTGGCAAAGCTCAATGCTCGTCCTTCCGCGGTTCCCGGCTGTGGCCGGCGTCAGCTACGAATTGGCGCAGCGGGTAGTTTGGGTCCCCCAGCGCCCCTTCCGTGATCACCGAGCCATGTATGGCATGGGTCACATTCAAGAGGAAACTACCACAATAACTGCTTCACGTTTCGTTCAATGAGCGCCCGTTTCATGCCTGCAGCCAGATTGTTATCTGGGCCCGCGTCACGATTTCGACGTCGGCGACACTGTGGCGCGTACTGCCCCACTCGCGTTGTGAGGCCTCAGCGGGCGCTAACGAAGACGAACTTGAGCTAGGAAGATCGCATGACGCGCGCGACGAGTTCGCGCCAGGATTCCGTGAGCCTCTTCGGCGAGATGCCGTGAACCCTCACGTCGTTGACGATTCGTTCCGGGTCCAGCGCGGAAAGCAGCGACATCGCCATGACCCACGGATCCGCGATATCGGCCTCCCGCAGCAGGACCTCGATGTGCCGGTGGGCAAGGACCGTGGCCGGGACATCAAAGCGATTCCGGGCATTGGTTGCGGCCGCTTTCAGGAGCTCACCATTTTCCAGGACGAAGTAGATGCGGCCCTCGCCGAAGGCCATCAGCCGTTCGCTGGGGGTCCCGCCCGGACCCAAGGGTGGTGGACCAAACATGAAGCCGCGCTGGAATTCAGATTCAGAGTCACTCAGAAGGGTCATCATCAGGCCGGCCCTGCTACCGAAGCGACGGAACACGGTTCCCTTGCCAACCTGGGCCTTGCAGGCGAGCGCGTCCATGGTGAGTGCTTCCACGCCGAACTCGTCAACCAACTCGCGGGCAGCGCAAAGGAGTCGCTCGCGATTCCGGGCGGCATCGCTGCGCTCATGCGGCGGACCGAAGGGCACGTCCGGCTGGATTGGGATCGAGCTCACAAGAAACATTCTAGACCCGGGAATAGAAACCGGACCGCGGTCCGTTTAGTATCAGTGAAGGTCCAAACACTTACTAAGGAGACACCATGTCAAAGAGCACCGTTCTTACCCTCGTCGGCAGCCTCCGCGCTGATTCCCACAACAAGAAGCTCGCCGAAGCCATCCAGCTGAACGCACCGGAAAACGTCGAAGTCCAGATCCACGATTCCCTGGGCACCATCCCGTTCTACAACGAGGACATCGACGTCGAAGGCCAGGTTCCCGCCGAAGCTGCAGCCCTTCGCGCTGCGGCAGCAAACGCCGACGCCCTTCTCCTCGTCACCCCCGAGCACAACGGCACCATGCCCGCATCGCTGAAGAACGCCATCGACTGGCTGTCCCGCCCCTACGGCGCCGGCGCACTCAGCGGCAAGCCGACCGCCGTCGTCGGAACCGCTTTCGGTCAGTTCGGTGGCGTATGGGCTCAGGACGAAGCCCGCAAGGCAGCTGGTATTGCCGGCGCCAAGGTCCTCGAGGACGTCAAGCTCGCCGTCCCGGGTTCCATGATCCGCTTCGCTGAGCTCCACCCGAAGGACGACGCCGAGGTAGTTGAGCAGATCAAGGGCATCTTCGAGCCCCTGACCGCCGTTCAGGAAGAAGAAGCCGCAGCCTAGTTTCTTCGCTCTCCTTGCCCCCGCTCCCGCGCCTGCCACTTCGCAGTGCGGGGCGGGGGCATGTGCGTTTCCGGTGTCTACGGGATGCAGCGTGATCAACTCTTGTCCGAACCGTCACCGTAGCGGCATTTTGCTCCGGGTCCCACCGCCTTAACGTTGAACTACAGGCGGACGGACAGGAGCGTGGGGCTGTCATGGGTGCCGAGCGGAGACCAAAAAGCACGACGGCGATCGCGGCTGCCTGCCTTGTGTTGAGTCTGTGGCTGGCTGGCTGTACTTCGGATCCAGGGACCGCGCCCTCCGCCGGTGATACTTCATCTGCTCCTGTGGTGGGGCCATCGGGTCCCGCGCGAGATGCTGCGGTGGATGAGGCTTCCGACGCTCCATCTGCGACATCCACCGCATCGGGAGGCGGCACTGCGACTCGTCCGGATGCACTCGCCACTTCCTCAACCCCTTCGAGCTCCAGTGGTGCTGGCTCTGGTTCTAGTTCCGGATCGAGGTCTGACTCTGGCTCTGGCTCTGGCTCTGGCTCTGGCTCTGGGGTCGACCCTACGTCTGGGCCGAGTGCCGCCGTCGCGCCTTTACCCGTCGCTACGCCAAGCCCTTCACCGACGGCTGTTGCGCCCGTTGCCCGGGCTGCGACCGTACCCCAAGACCTGAATTTGGGGCCGGCGGTGTACTACGTTGCCGTTGACGACGGGGGCGCAAGAGGTGTTCGGTTCGGATGCAACGACAGCCTGGTGCCTGTCCGCGGCGCCCTGGCGCCCGGCGACCCCTTGACGCTGGCGCTGAGCCGCCTGCTGGAAGCTGGCATGCCCATGGACACCGGCGCGGGCCTCTACGATTCGTTGGCTAATTCCTCGTTGCACTTCGTGTCCGGCTACATCAGTGGGGCAACAGTTGTGGTGAATTTGAGTGGAACGCTGCGACCCGGTGGGGTCTGCGACATCCCGCGCATTGAAGCCCAGCTGACCCACACCATCGTCTCCGCCAGCGGGGCATCCCGAGCCGAAATCTACGTCAATGGCAAGACTTTGTCTGAGGCGCTGAGCCTGCGCTAGCACGGGGACCCTCCGGATTTGTTGAGGGCTTCTAGCCGCAAGCTCTCAAGCTGTTGCGATGGCGAGCACCCGCCGTAGTGCCCACGCCACACGGAGCAGCGCCAATACGGACGCGAAGGTGAGGACGAAGACAACTGACTCCGGAATCCAGAGTCCCCTGGAACCATCTCCCTCCAGTACCACGGCGACAAGGGCGGCCACCACCAGCAGGCCAAGGCCCGGTATGGCGAACAGGAACACTTCTCCGATTTGGCGGCGATGCAAGGCGGTGAGCTTCTCCAGGGGAAGCTCGCGCTGCCCGGGCGCCGCCTTTTTGCCGAGCACGTTGATGAGCATGGAGACGCTGGTAAGCGTGAGGCCAGCGGTAGCTCCAGCCAACGTAGCGAGGGTCTGGAACAGGGTTCGACGCGCACCGGGATCGACGCCCTCCAGCATCAACGGCTGCTTCAACAGCCATGCCAAGCCCAGCCACATCAGCACAGCCAGAACCGCCCATGCATAGTCTGCTGGCGGATGGAGCAGAAACCACCTCCACACCGTCCGGCGGCGCCCGGCGTGTTCTACGTCAACGTCGTACAAGCTCATGGTCCGCGCCGCCTTCTGATCCCTCCGTTGGTTTCGCGTCCCTAGGTTTCGCCTTGGCGGGTTCCTCCTTTGTGACCGCAGCCAGGGCTTCCCGCACTGCGGCCATCCCACCTGCGACGATGTCCGGCACAGGGACCGAATCTACGGAGCCTCTGATTTCCGGCAGTGTGAGGGCGAAGAATGCTTCGTTATCCCTGGCCTGTCTGTTGAGAATTGCGACTGCCTCAGCAGCGGACTTCCGGGGGTCGTTGAAAACGTCGGGATCCACTTCGATGTGGGAGATGAAACGCTCCTTCAGGAGATCGACCACCTCGCGGTCGCCGGTCAGGGAGTCTTTGCCCTCGGCTACCACGTAGTCGAAGTGCTCTACCGAGCCTGCCCTCCGGAAGAGGTCAATCAGTTGCTGGATGCGGTCCCGGATCCGCTGCTTGTCCTCGGCCTTTCCCGAACGGCCCACGCTCAGGGAAATCCGGAAGGTTCCCTCGGTCACCAGGCGCGAGGCACTCTCCAGAACGTCAGCCCATTCTCCTTCCATCAACTTTCCGGAGAGGCGTTCAGCAGGAAGAGCGAACTCGAAGCGACTCACCTCAAGCCTGGTGAGGATCTCCTCGATATCCTCGCGGACCACCGGAACCAACCCAGGTTCGAGTCCCAACATGCCTTCGAGGTACTCCCCCATCCTGGAAGCCCGCGGGCCATTGCCGCTGGTGAGCACGGCGATGGCGTTGCGTTTGAGGAAGGCAAAGTAGGTGGTTTCCAGAAGATGGTCGCCCGGCGCCAAGGGGAGGGGCTTGCGGCGTCCAAGCGCATCTCCAACGCTGGGCAGGTTGCTGCTGCGGACCCGATCCAGGAGGATCACCGGATGCGGTGAGAAGGATGCAGTCTGAGCGACCAGCACCGTGCCGTCCATGCCGATGAAATGCCTGTCCGTCCCAGCCTCTTGTGCCTTCTTGAGTACCTCGGCCACGCGGCGCGCCGGAAACGGGGCGCGCAGATCCTCGCCATTCAGTTGGTCAATGCGCCAGAACTGCACACTGCGTCTTGCCATCCGTCCTCCCCGGCCTGCGGTCTTTGCTACTGATTCCAAGCTAATGGCGGGGTAAGACATTAAAGCCGGGTTCCGCCGTCGTGCGCTTTCCTCTGCCGCAAACCGCGCTGCTTAGGGCCGGTACTTGGGCCCCTGGGCAAAGAGCGCATCCATCTCGTCGTGGCTGCGGGTGCCCGCCAACCCTGCCCAGTTACCGTCGCCCAGAATCTCCTTGGCCACCCGCGCGACTTTTGCGTAGGCAGCTTTAGCCGTATTTCCGCCGATGCTGACCCGCCGTATGCCGGCGTCGTGAAGTTCCAGCGGCGATGGCGCGCCTACTCCAGCCAACGCATTGAGTGGCGCGGGGATCTTGCTGGAGAGTTCATGCAGGATGTGAAGGTCCACCACTCCGGGAACGAAGATGCCGTCCGCACCCGCCGTGAGGTAGGACTCAGCACGGCGCAAGGTCTCTTCGTAGGCGTTATCCGGATACTCTCCGGAGAGGTATGTGTCCGTTCGGGCATTGATGAACAACGGGATTCCGCGCTCGTCCGCTACGGCACGGATCAAAGCGATACGCCGCGATTGTTCCTTGATGTCCGTCAGTGGCTCCGCGGCCGAGTCCTCGATGTTGATGCCAATCGCGCCTGCATCCAGCACGCCGTGCACGGTGGCACGCAGTTCGTCATCTGTGCGCCCGTATCCAGTTTCGATGTCGGCAGTAACCGGCAGTTTGGTTGCCCCTACCACCCGCCCCAGCGCCGCCATGGCCAATCCCCACGGCACGTGGTCGCCGTCCCGGAAGCCCAGGCTCCAGGAAACCGCCGAACTTGAGGTGGCTATCGCCGTCGCACCAGCCTCCTGCACCACGCGGGCCGAAGCCGCATCCCAAACATTCACCAGAACCAGCGGCGTGGGTCCGGCGTCGTGAAGCTTGTGGAAGAGTTCGGCCTTGGTCACGGATCCCCGGTGCAGTGTCATAGCTACATTCCAGCCCCTAGCGTTCCCGGCGTAAAGGAAACCCTGCAATTCGGCGCGTTCTTGAAAACATATGTTGCCTAATTAGCAACCTTCAGGAGTATCCTGTCACTGTGACCCACGAAACATTGGACGCCGGCACCAAGCTGCCCGCTGAAGCCATCGACGCCATCGAGCGCGCCGCCACGGCCGCCACCCACCCGCACGAGGAGCTGTTCTCCGCGCGGGCCGCCAACATCAAGCAGTCCGCTGTCCGCGACGTCTTCGATATCTCCATGCGGCCCGGCCTTGTCTCGCTCGCAGGCGGGAACCCATACCTCCAATCGCTGCCCCTGGAAAAGCTCGGCCAGACCGCTGCCAGGATCATCGCCGAAGACGGGATGACCGCCCTGCAATACGGCGGAGGCCAAGGAACCGCGGAATTGCGCCAACAAGTCTGCGCGATCATGGCCGCAGAAGGCATCATGGACGCACAGCCTGAGAACATCGTGATTACTGCAGGTTCCCAGTCAGCGCAGGATGTGGCTACCAAGGTCTTCTGCAATCCCGGCGACGTGGTCCTCGTCGAAAACCCCACCTACGTTGGGGCCCTGAATACTTTCGAGGCTTACCAAGTGCAGGTGGAGCCAATCGAAATGGACGACGACGGGTTGGTACCTGAACTGCTTGAGGCCAGGATCGCCGCGCTCCAGTCAGAGGGCAAGAGCATCAAGTTCCTCTATACAATCCCTAACTTTAACAATCCCTCGGGCATCACCTTGGCGGAAGCGCGCAGGCAGCAGATCGTCGATATATGCCGCAAGGCGAATATTATCGTCCTGGAGGACAACCCCTACGGCCTGCTGCGCTTTGACGGTCACCCCATCGCACCGATGCGGGCTGCAAATCCTGACGACGTCATCTACTTGGGGTCCTTCTCCAAGATCTTCGCACCGGGTCTTCGCATTGGCTGGGCCTTGGTGCCCGCCCACCTGCAGCGTCGTTTCTACCTCGCCTCCGAAGCAGTCACGCTTTGCCCCCCGCCCCTGAACCAAATGCTTGTATCCGCATATTTGCGGGACTACGACTGGCAGGGGCAAGTCGAAACCTACCGGGGCCTGTACGCGGAACGCTGCAAAGCCCTTCTCAACGCCTTGGACGAATACATGCCAGCCGGAGTCTCGTGGACACGCCCTGACGGTGGATTCTTCGTCTGGGTCACGTTGCCTGAAGCCGTGGACACCTACCCTTTGTTGAAGAAGGCCATCGACGCGGGGGTTGTTTTCATTCCCGGCGCAGCTTTCTCGCCGGCAGATGGCCCCTCCAACAAACTCCGCCTGGCGTTCAGTGCTGTGCCGCCGGATACGATTGCCGAAGGCGTACGTCGTCTGGCCCCTGTTCTCGCAGAGGCCATCAAAGCCACCACTGAAGGAGCAGCACTATGACCGGGGTTGTCATTGTAGGAGTAGACGGTAGCGAGACGGCGATGAGGGCGGCCAAGGCTGCCCAGCAACTGGCCATCGGGCTTGGCGCCAGTCTTCGCGTCGTGAGCGCTTTTGACAGCAACAAGACCGAGGTAGTTGAGATCGGGACCGACAAATGGATCGTGTCAGACGCTGCCGAAGCCGAAGCCGTCGCCCGCACCGTGGCGGAGCGCCTGGCTGACGAACGTCTCGAGGTAACGTACTCGGCTGCCCGCGGCAAGCCCGGTGAAGCCTTGGTCAAAGAAGCAGAAATGCTCGAAGCGCAGTTGATCGTGGTGGGTAACCGGCGCATGCAAGGCCTGGGTCGCGTCCTCGGCAGCGTGGCCAACACGGTTGCCCACAATGCTCCTTGCGATGTCTACATCGCCAAGACCGACCAGCCGTAAAGCGAGCTGAATCACGCCGCCGGGTGGGGAGCCTCACCCGGCTTTTGGCCTGATTTTGGCCTGCCCCCCGAAGTCATCGTTATAAAATTGAGATGCCCCCAATGGCGTGAGCCATCCTCCATCAACTGACTTCAGGGGACTTCACTTGCTTACTTTGCAGCCGCGCCAGCGCGTTGGACACGACATCCTGCTTGCCCGCCACGGCAACAGCATCAGCACGATGCGTTTTGACCGCGCGAATGACCGCATCATCGCGATGCTCGACGACGGCTCCTGGGACAGCGCCCCCAACATGATTTCACCCAGCCTGAACATGCCGGAAACTTTCGGCACCATCATGCGCAAGGACTGGCGGTTCCTCTCCCTCGCCTGCGCCGCAATGATCACCGTCGCAGCCATCGCTATGGGCATCAGCGTGGAGATGGCAAACCACATGTCCACCACCGAACTCCAGGCGTTGCTGGTCAACTACCCCGCGTTCTAAAGCGGGCCCATAACAGCAGGTGTCCGGAGGGCTGCCCTCAGAGCATCCACTCCCGTAGCAGCCACCACAAACCTGCGATGACGGTGCCGCCGAACAAAGAACCGGCGATGACTTGGCCGAGCGTATGGGCGCGAAGCACCACCCGCGACCACCCCACGGCCGGAACAATGACCAACAGGGGCAGCCAAGCGGGCCCAAACATCAAAACTGTAATGACGGCAGCGGCGGCGATGGCCGAAGCGTGTCCACTCATCTTCCAAAAAGCACTCACCACCGCCAGAACGGCGATGCCTCCGAGCAGGGCGATGATCATCACTGAAACGCTCATCGGACCCCCGATCAGCTGAAGCACCCCAACGCCCGCAAGCACGGAAATCAAGGCAAGCCACAGCAACGGGGGCCGCTGCCGGCGGTCGCTGACATGATGATCGGTGATTCTGCCCAGCCTGATCATCACCAGCACGTACGCCAACGGCAGAACACAGACGAAGAGGGCTCCCAGAAGCCCAAAGCCCATGGTGCCGGGAAACCCGGGTTCGATAGCCGGACTGATCAGCAGTAGCGCCGTCACTACAATGGGCGGCTGGAAGGCCTCCGTCAGAACGCGGGCGACAGTGCGCCAAGGTCCTGACAGCAACTGGGCAGGCACATGACCAGATTTGCCAGCGGCCGCAGCGGAGTCCGGCTCTGCAGCCGCATTGGTGGCGGACGGGCGATCAGTCAAGCAACCCGGATCAGTCAAGCAACAGCGCCGGTTCTTCAAGAATGGCAGCTACGTCGGCCATAAAGCGGGCCGAGAGATCGCCGTCCACAACGCGGTGGTCAAAGGACCCACCCAGCGTGGTGATCCACCGCGGAATCACTTCCCCGTCCAAGACCCACGGCTTCTGCTTGATGGTTCCAAACGCAATGATGGCAACCTCACCGGGATTGATGATGGGCGTACCCGTATCAATGCCAAGCGCACCGATGTTGGTGATGGTCAGGCTGCCACCCTGCATCTCGGCAGGCTGCGTCTTGCCCGCACGGGCCTTGGTGGCGAGATCGTTGAGGGCGAGGGCCAGCTCCTTCAGGGAGAGGTCCTGGGCGTCCTTGATATTGGGCACCATCAAGCCACGCGGTGTCGCAGCAGCAATACCCAGGTTCATGAAGTGCTTGATCTGGATCTCCGCACCACCATTGCCATCGGCATTCTCCACCCACGTGGCGTTGACACTGGGGTTCCGCGCGGCGGCCCAAATGACTGCCTTTGCCAAAATAAGCAGCGGAGATACCTTGATGCCCTCGAAGTCCCGCGAAACCTTGAGCCGCTTGACGAACTCCATGGTCCGGCTCGCGTCGACGTCAACAAAGATGCTGACGTGCGGTGCCGTGAACGCGGACTCCACCATGGCCTTGGCGGTCGCCTTACGCACACCCTTGACAGGTACGCGCTCGATCCTCTGGTCCTGCGGCTTCTTGGAAGCACCCCAGAACGACTCCGCCTGATCAAGCTCAGCGTCACGCTGCGCCTGATAGCTGACCAGGTCCTCGCGGGTCACCTCTCCCCGCTGTCCCGTCGCTACGACGTCGGCAAGGTCAATGCCGAGATCGCGGGCGAACTTGCGCACCGGCGGCTTCGCCAAGACCTTGTTGACGAGCCCGCTGATGGTGCCGCTGATGGCGGCACCGCGTGATGCGGCGGTCTGGGCCGTTGACGCTCCCGTCGCTGCTACTTCTGGCGTCGTGACTTCTGGCGCTTGGGTAACGGGCGCGTGCGTTACGGGCGCTTGGTTGACCGGCGCGACGATGGCGCGTGCCGCCGTCGGGCGTTGAGGCACCGGCGTCTGTGCTGCTTGGGCAGCCAGAACCGCTTGGTGGTCCTGGACTGTACCTTCGGCGTTTTCAGCGACCGTAGTTGCCTCGCCAGCGCTGGCTGGACGCTTGCGCGCACGGCGCTTCACGGCGTCGGCCTTGGGGCCGGAACCCACCAACGGGCCGCCTGCCGGGCCGTTTTCGCCACTGTCAGTATCAGCGGGAAGCTTGCCGTAGAGAGGGGCATCGACGGCGGGAGCCGCCGCCGGAGCCTGGGTCACAGGCGCTGCATCCCCGGGCTGGTTGTCTGAAACGGCGATTATTGCCGTGCCAACCTCAACCGTGATGCCTTCCTCGACCAACAACTCGGTGACCGTTCCGGCGAAGGGCGACGGGAGCTCAACGAGCGACTTCGCTGTCTCGATCTCGCACAGGACATCGTTGATGGCAACGGTGTCGCCGGGCTTGACCTTCCAAGCCACTACCTCGGCCTCGGTAAGGCCTTCGCCGACGTCCGGCAGGTTGAATTTCTTTACAGTCACGGTGGTCCTCGATTTCCGTCTGCCCGGCTGTGAAGCCGGACTGGATCAGGGCGGTTTAGTAAGCCAGGGAGCGGTCGAGCGCTTCGAGGATCTTGTCGATGTCCGGCAAGTAGTCCTCTTCAACCTTGGCCACGGGATATGGCATGTGGAAACCGCCAACGCGGATCACAGGTGCTTCAAGGTGCAGGAACGCCCGTTCGCTGATCCGGGCGGCAATTTCTCCGCCGATGCCCCCGAACGTGGGTGCTTCGTGGGCGACGATCAGGCGGCCGGTCTTCTTGACCGACGCCTCAACGGTGTCGAAGTCCAAAGGCGAGATGGAGCGGAGATCAATGACCTCGATGCTGCGTCCATCCTCGATTGCGGCGTTTGCTGCAGCCAGGGCAACCGGAACCAACGGGCCGTAGGCCACAATCGTGGCGTCCGTACCTTCACGGACCACGTGTGCTTTGAAGGGGTCTTCTGACAGGCCTGCATTCTCAACATCCACTTCGCCTTTGAGCCAGTAGCGGCGCTTGGGCTCGAAGAAGATCACGGGGTCCTGGCACTCAATGGCCTTCTGGATCATCCAGTAAGCATCGTGCGCGTTGGACGGCGAAATGATACGGAGGCCAGCGGTGTGCGCGAACAACGCTTCCGGGGATTCGGAGTGGTGCTCGATCGAACCGATGCCGCCACCGTACGGGATCCGAATAACCACAGGAACAGTCAGCCGGCCATGGCTGCGGGCATGGATCTTGGCCAACTGCGTGGTGATCTGGTTGAAGGCCGGATAGACGAAGCCATCGAACTGGATTTCGCACACAGGAGAGTAGCCACGCAAAGCGAGCCCAATCGCAGTACCAACGATGCCGGACTCGGCCAGAGGGCTATCGACGATACGGTCCGCACCGAATTCCTTGATCAGGCCGTCCGTCACCCGGTAAACGCCACCGAGGTGCCCGATGTCCTCGCCCATCAAGAGGGACTTCGGGTTGCTCTTCAGCGATGTTCGGAGACCTTCGTTGATGGCCTTTGCAATGGTCATTGTTGCCATCAGTTAGCTGCCTCCTGTTCGGTTTCGAAGCCTGCCGAGTATTCTTCGAACCACGCCTGTTCCTCCGCAATCAGCGGGTGTGCTTCGGCGTAGACGTTGGCGAAAGAATCGCGGATGTCCGGCACCTCAAGGCCATGCGTGGTGCTGCGGACATACTTGGCCAGCTCATCGCCGTCGGCCTGCACCTGATCGAAGAAGGCTTCATCGGCGAGCCCTTCAGTCCTCAGGTATTTCTCCAAACGCTCCAGCGGATCCTTCTCACGCCACGCGGCTTCTTCAGCCAGTTCGCGGTACTTGGTGGGGTCGTCAGCTGTAGTGTGTGCGCCAACCCGGTAGGTGTAAGCCTCGATGAGCACAGGGCCCCGGCCTTCACGGGCATGCTCAAGGGCCCATTCAGTGACGGCATGGACGGCAATGACGTCGTTGCCGTCCACACGGATTCCCGGGAAACCGTAGCCCTTGGCACGGTTGGCCAACGGGACCTTGGTCTGGACTTCGGTGGGCACAGAGATGGCCCAGTGGTTGTTCTGGCAGAAGAAGACAACCGGGGCATCGTACGAGGCAGCGAAAACCATTGATTCGTGGACGTCGCCTTCGGAGCTGGCGCCGTCTCCGAAGTAGGCAATCACGGCAGCCTTGGGATCATTGGACTCACCGGCAACCGCGAGCTTCTGGTCCCGCTGGATGCCCATGGCGTAGCCCACGGCGTGAAGCGTTTGGGCGGCCAGGACCAAGGTGTAGAGGTGGAAGTTGTTCCCGCGCGGGTCCCAGCCTCCGTTGGAGACTCCGCGGAACTGTTTCAACAATTCAGCAAGGTCCACGTTTCGCACCAGGGCGACACCGTGTTCACGGTAAGTGGGGAAAATGTAGTCCTGGGGCTGGCTGGCGTGTGCCGAGCCGATCTGGGCGGCCTCTTGACCGGTCAGGGGCACCCACAATGCGAGCTCACCTTGACGCTGCAGAGCGGTGGCTTCCTGGTCAAAACGGCGGATCCTGGCCATGTCGGCATAAAAGACGCGGAGCTTTTCAGGATCTATACGCTTGGCATAGTCAGAGAAGACGGGATCGGTGCCTAGCTTTCCGTCAGGGCCGAGCAACTGGACCATATCTACGGGTTCACCCGAGGCAGTTACAGCCGCTGAGGTTGCCGCCAGAGTTTCGTCGGTCCCGGGGGGCAGTTGTGTCGAGCCCATTCCGTCTCCTTGCTTGCCGCAGCTAGTGCCGGGCAATGTCTGTCGCTGGGATATATGCCCATTCCGGAATGCATTCCGGAATGGGCATATATTTTGGCTTTCGTCCTTACTTTATCGGCAGTAAGTAGCGTAGGCGCATTTGTTAACCGCTAGGAACTGTGCGGAGCCTTTGTATAACCTGCACAGAGTTTCAGGAACCGTGTATTGGCTTCCACTTCACCAATGCTGACCCGCACTCCCTCATTGCCGAAGGCCCGGACAGACAAGGCCTGCTCGGCTGCCAACGCCGCAAACTCGCCGCTGTTCGCGCCTAGGTTCAACCAAACGAAGTTCCCTTGGGCTTCCGGCACGAACCATCCGAGATCGCGGAGACCCGAGGTGACGCGGTCTCTCTCGTCCACCAGGCTTTGTACCCTTTCGACAACCTGGTCGAAATTCTCGAGGGATGTAATCGCGGCGCGTTCTGCAATTTGCGAAACGGCGAAGGGTGTAGCCGTGACCCGAAGGTGCTGGGTGAGCTGTGGGCCGGAAACACTGTAGCCAACGCGCAGTCCCGCCAACCCGTGGGCTTTGGAGAAAGTCCTCAGCACCACAACATTGGGGTATTTCCGGTAGAGCTTGATCCCGTCTACAGCAGCTTGGTCGCGGACGAATTCCTGGTAGGCCTCATCAATCACCACCACCACGTTGGGCGGCACCGACTGGATGAACCGCTCCGTTTCCTCAGCCGTAAGGATGGGCCCGGTGGGGTTGTTCGGGGTGCAGAGCAGGATCACCTTGGTGCGCACAGTAACCGCGGCAGCCATGGTTTCGAGATCGTGACGGCCATCCGGAAGCAACGGAATCTGCACGCTGGCCGCTCCGGCAAGGCCCACACAAATGGGATAGGCCTCGAAGGAGCGCCAGGCGTAGATCACCTCATCCGACTTGCCGTCGTCATTCTGGCCCGCAAAGGTGGCAAGAATCTGGTTGAGTGCGCCGAGGCTTCCTGCACCGGTGACGACGTCGTCAGCTGGGACATCAAGGAAGTGAGCCAAAGCATTGCGCAATTTGGTTGCAAGGGGGTCTGGGTAGCGGTTGATGTCGGTCTGATCTGCGATGGCCTGCAACACTGCAGGGATCGGAGGCAGCGGGTTTTCATTGGACGACAATTTGTAGCTGGTGAGGCCCTCGATCGCAGCGGGGGGTTTACCAGCCGCGTACTTGGGGAGCCTGTCCACGACCGGTCGAGGGAGTACGCCCTCCGGTGCGTTGTCAGTAGTAGTCATGGATTCAAGCCTACTTGCACGCCTGCGGCGTTTGGGGTGTTCGGCCGCCAACGTTCATCCTCATCAAGCTACCTCTCCTTTAGTGATGTCCCAGCCGAGCCACAGACGAGTGTGAAAGCATGGGCGCATGGGTTCATTCATCGTTCGCGTCCTGATCAATGGTCTAGCTCTGTGGATCGCCAGCTGGCTGTTGGAGGGACTGGAGATCTCCTCCTCTGCCACTGAGAAGGCGGCAGCCAACGCGGGGATCACAGAGGGCGCGGATGCAGCAGGCATCGTCTTGGCTTACCTCTTTATCGGCCTGATTTTTGGGGTGGTCAACGCGTTCGTGCGCCCGCTGGTGAAGATCCTGTCCCTCCCTGTGACGATCCTGACCCTGGGGCTGTTTACGATCATCATCAACGCAGCCATGCTGTACCTGACAGCGTGGCTGAGCAGCTTTACGCCTGTGCACCTCACCATTGACTCATTCTTCTGGACAGCCATCCTCGCCTCGATCATCATCAGCATCATCAGCTTGGTTGCCGGCCTCATCCCAGGGGCCCGCAAACGCTAGATGCAGTTCCCGCAGCTGGCGACCCACGTACCGCTTGGGCTGCACCCACCATCGGGCTGTATTACCGCGTACCGTACTTACCGTGCCGCGCATTTGCGGTGCCCTGTACTAACGGCGCTGTACTGACGCGCCCCGTACTTACCGCGCCCTGTACTTACCGCGCCCCGTACTTACCGCGCCCCGGCCACGGATCGCGTCTCTGGAAGATTGGGGTTCCGCAGGCCCGGCTTTTTGTCCGGCACGGGTGCCCGTTGCAGTTTGAAATGCGTCACCTTTGCCGCCCCGCCTACACCAACAACACCCGCGAACGCCGCGGTAGAAGCCGCAAGCGAGGCATCCTGACTCGCCGTGACCAATTCGGCGCCTGCTGCGTAGTTATCCAGGCTATGACCGGGTCCCAAGCCATGGCCTTCCCCCTCGGGCGTTTTGACGTCATTGTTCAGCGTGACAGTGACCCTGTCCTTGGTATCCGGGTTTAACCGGCCATCCGAACTCGGGACCCAATCCTGGACATGCTCCAGATGCAACGCAGCAATTCCTGGTTCCGGGCTGATACCGCCAACGGGGGCTCCAGCCGTTAGGACGTACCGCAGATCGAATTCGCTGAGGAATGCCTCGTTCTGGCTGAGGTTCATGGCGTGAGCGCCTCCTTGGCTATGACCGACTGCCACCACCTGCTCGCCGGCTTCAGCGCCCGCTTCCCGCAATGCCTGACCAATAGCCGGCACCACTTCTTCAGAGTTGTAACCGAGGGCTTCACCAACACCCGGCATGTCGAAAGGATTGGTATCTGGTGCTTTAGGTTGTGTTCCCGGAATCAACACCATCCAAGAGGACGAGCCATTGTGGTCGAGCTGGATGATCTCAATTTCTCCATCGCCCCGGGCATGAAGTTGCTCGAGTCGCCGGAGGCTTTCCGCCATGGACGGATCCACTTGCTCGATCGACTCGTCGATCTTCTCGATGCTCACCGGGCGCGGCCTCAGTCCGGGAACGAGGGGTGATTGCAGAAGTCCACGCATGATGCTCCGAGCCTCCATCCCCGGGGGAATGATGCTTGTGGCCACGTTGTGCATGATGTCCCGGCCAGGTAGCCACGGTGCACCTGACATCTTCATCTCATCAGGCCTCAATATCCGCGGGTACAGGTTCCGGACCTCTGTTTGCACGTAATCGTTATGGCTGGACCGCACACTCGCGGTGACACCAACCAATTCCTGACGCACCCTGCCTACGTCCTGACCGCTTTCAGCCACCGCATCGATCGCGGCGCACCCCGAGGCGTACGAGTCGAAGAGGTAAGGCCCCAAATCAGCCTTCACCCTGCGGGTTTCTGCTTCCACACCAATTAATTGTTGGATCAACTCGTCAAGCAGCGCCGCTCCACGCAGGAGCTCTTCCAACTGGCAGGATATTCCGCCCACTCCGCCACGAATGCTGAGGATCCCATCGGTGGCGGGTGCCGTAGGTTGAGGGGTTGAACCCGCGCCAACAGGAGCAACATCAGCCATCAGTAGCCCCTCCCGCCGGAGACGGCGACGTTCTGGGAATGACGGAGTACTGAGGCAGCAGCGTCTTCCAATGATGCCCGTGCACGCATTAGCGCCGACGCGTGAAGCGCAATGGTTGTCCTGTATGCACTTCCGGCGGGAGACTGCCACTCTTCCAACTGGGTCCGCCGCAAGGATGCCAGCACGGCATCCGTCTGATCCACGCACGACTTAATTCGCCAAGCGAGCCGTTGGACCTCGTGACTGCGCGAGGCACACTCCAAGGGATCGAAGGTGGGTGGGGTGGCTGCAGGCATCAAGCCGACGCTCATGTCCGTGTACTCCATTGATTGTTCTGCTGATCGGTTGGTATGACGCTACGGAGCCGCGGAACCGGGCGGAAGCGCCGCCGTCGGCTATGTGGATAACCCGGGCGGCTGTCCACATAGCGCAGTCACCAACTCGGGCGCCTCCACGGATCATGAAAGAATAGGCAGCATGGCTGAATCCCCTCGCGTGTCCCTCGCTTCTGAACCCCTCGCTCTTGGCGCCCTCGATGGCCGGTACCGTGCCGCCGTCGCGCCCCTCGTTGACTACCTGTCCGAGGCCGCATTGAACCGAGATCGCGTTCACGTTGAGGTTGAGTGGCTGATCCACCTGACCAGCCAGTCGGTGCTGCCCGGCGCGGGTCCCCTGACGGACGAGCAGGTTTCACAGCTCCGTGCCATCGTCACCGAATTCAACGCCGCATCGGTTAACGAACTCGCCGAGATCGAGGCCGTCACTGTCCACGACGTCAAGGCAGTGGAGTACTACATCGGCCGCCGCCTGCCCGCGATTGGCATCGAAAACCTGACAGCCATGGTCCACTTCGGCTGCACGTCAGAGGACATCAACAACCTCTCTTACGCTGTTGGCATCAAGGGCGCCGTAGAGGATGTTTGGCTCCCCAACGCCACCGCACTGGTCCAGCAGATCGAGGCCATGGCCGAAGCCAACCGCTCGGTTCCCATGCTGTCCCGCACACATGGCCAGCCCGCCACGCCCACCACGCTCGGCAAGGAACTGGCGGTCATCGCGCACCGCCTGAGCCGCCAGCTGGCACGGATCTCCAAGACCGAATACCTGGGCAAGATCAACGGTGCCACGGGCACATACGCGGCACACGTTGCTTCCGTCCCTAGCGCCGACTGGGAAGCTGTTGCCAAGACCTTCGTAGAAGGACTGGGCCTCACCTGGAACCCGCTCACCACGCAGATCGAAAGCCATGATTGGCAGGCAGAGCTCTACGCCGATATTGCCCGCTTCAACCGCATCCTGCACAACGTCTGCACGGACATCTGGAGCTACATCTCCATCGGATACTTCCGGCAGATTCCCGTTGCCGGTGCCACCGGATCCTCCACCATGCCGCACAAGGTCAACCCGATCCGCTTCGAAAACGCCGAGGCCAACCTCGAAATCTCGAATGGCCTGCTGGACACCCTTGGTGCAACGCTGGTTACTTCCCGCTGGCAGCGTGACCTCACGGACTCCTCCTCACAGCGCAACATCGGCGTCGCCTTTGGCCACTCCCTGCTGGCGATCTCCAATGTAGCCAAGGGCCTCAAGGCGCTTGACGTCGCCGAGGAAGTGCTTGCGGGCGACCTCGACACCAACTGGGAAGTCCTGGGCGAAGCGATCCAGATGGTCATGCGTGCTGAGGCCATTGCCGGTGTGGAAGGCATGGAGAACCCCTACGAGCGCCTGAAGGATCTCACCCGCGGCCAGCGCGTGGATGGCGCCCGGATGCAGGAATTCGTGCAGGGGCTTGGCCTGTCGGCCGATGCCGAAGCCCGCCTGCTCGCCCTCACCCCGGGCAAGTACACCGGCATCGCCGACAAATTGGTGGACCACCTGAAGTAGCAACAAACGCTTGACGACGGCGGACCGGGGCTGGATGCCTCGGCCCGCCGTTCGCGTTTAAGGCGTTAAGGCGCTGTCGTCGAGTAGCCCACTGCCGTACCCGCTGTCCTCGTTAACCCGCCGACGTCTACTAAATCAGCACAGCCATTCAACGCTGCCTTTAAGCTGATGGAACCCACCAGCGCAACCAGACAGCTACGAAGTAAGGAGCGGAGCACCCATGAAGCTCCTACTGATCAGGCACGGACAGACCCCCAGCAACGTGGCCGGCCAACTGGATACTGCCTTTCCTGGCCCTGGACTGACGGAACTCGGCGAGCGGCAAGCGGAGGCGCTCCCGGAGGCTCTTGCAGACGAGTCCATTCAGGCGCTCTACACTTCCACGCTTCTCCGGACCCAGCGGACGGTGATACCGCTCGCCGCCGCCACGGGTCTGGAACCGGAAATCCTGGACGGCGTCCACGAGATCGAGGCGGGTGCTCTGGAGAAGAAGACCGATCATGAGTCGCATATGCGCTACATGAGGACGGTGTTCGCCTGGTCTGACGGCGACCTCGACGTTCGCATGCCGGGCGCCTTCAACGGCCATGACTTCTTTGCCCGCTTCGATGCCTCTGTGGAGAAGGTTGCGGCGGCAGGACATTCGACGGCGGCCATCGTCAGCCACGGCGCAGCAATCCGCTGCTGGGCAGGCCGCAGGGCAGAGGATATTGACACTCTCTTTGCTGAAACCCATCAATTGCCCAATACCGGAATCGTGGCACTCGAAGGTGATCCGGAATCAGGGTGGCACGTGCTTCATTGGGACCAGATTCCCGTGGGTGGGCTCGCCTTGGCGGACCAGACGGCCGAGGACCCAACAGGCGAGGCGTTGTGAGGCCAGCTTTGCGCGCCAAATTCCCGCGCGAAGGCGCAGAGCAGGCCCCGCAACGCGAGAAAAATCAGCAATTCTCCCGAAGCTTACGCGCAGGAAACACGGCGGTAACCACGGCTTCCTAGGCTTAAGACGCATAAACACCTCAGCGAAACCAAGCGAAATGAGGCATCGATGCAGACCAACCCCCGGCTCAACATCCGGCAGGTCACCTGGGCGAACCCGGTAGGCGCTGACCTCCGCGCCGCGCAACAAGCTGAACTGGACGCCCGTTTCGGAACCACGGATCATGAGCCCGGTCCCCCGCCCTCGGAAGCTGACACGGCGGTTTTTGTTGTGGCTTACGAGAAATGCTCCGGACAGCCCCTCGGGTGCGGCGGCCTGAGGATGTTGGACGAGAACACAGCTGAAATCAAGCGATTGTACGTGGTTCCCTACGCGCGGGGATCAGGAGTCGCAAGCTCCATCCTGGCGGCACTCGAAGCGCAGGCCCACTCACATGGCTTCAGCGTCATCGCAGCTGAGGCAGGATCAGCGCAGTCTGATGGACGGAGCTTCTATGTAAGCGCCGGATTCGCCGAAGTTCCTAATTTTGCGCCGTACGTCGGCGTAAATGGGTCTTACTGCTACTCCAAACGGATCAACTCCCATAGCGCCTCCCACACTGCGATGGCCTAAACACCTGAGACCCGGCAGCAACCAAGCGTCGCGCAACATCCGGCACGCGCTGCGGTAGTCAGATAATCTCGGAAAATGGAAAAAGCAGACATCACCTTCCGCACGCGCAAATGGGTGCGGCCCGAGGACCTCAATGCCAACGGCACACTCTTCGGTGGAAGCCTGCTGAAGTGGATCGATGAAGAGGCCGCGATCTACGCCATCCTCCAGTTGGGCAATGGCCGCGCGGTCACCAAGTACATCTCCGAAATCAACTTCGTGAGCTCAGCCGTTCAGGGCGACCTCATCGAAATGGGGCTGACGGCCAAACGCTTCGGCCGCACGTCCTTGACCATGCGCGCCGAGGTCCGGAACATGATCACCCGGCAGAGCATCCTGACCATCGAGGAAATCGTGTTCGTGAACTTGGGCGCTGATGGCCGCCCGCAGCCCCACGGCTACACGGAAATCACGTACGACCGGGACCGCATCCCAACCCATCACCTGACTGAAACCCTGCACGAGGACTGAACCACGCGCCGTCGGGCGTTTATACCGTTGAACCCCAGGGTCCTGGAGGGTAGAACGGAGGCATGACCGACGTGAACTCCTGGATGAGCCAATACATACGTGCGTGGACCTCGAATGAGCCCGATGACATCCGGGCGTTGTTCACTGAGGACGCCATCTACCACGACAGGCCGAACACTGAATCACCATGGAACGGCCATGAAGAAATCGTCAAATCATGGTCGGACGCCGGAGACAAGCCTGAAGATTGGACCTTCGAGTGGACGCTCCTTGGCCAGGATGGTGACACGGCTTTCGTCCAGGCCGTGACTACATACCTCAACGGCGAGCCCACCTACGACAACCTTTGGGTCATCCGCTTTGCCGAGGACGGCCGTGCGCGCGAATTCACCGAGTGGTACATGGCTCGAAAGGAATCCACGCCCGACACTACAACCGAGGAAATGGCTCAGTAGCTGTCGCGCTCCGCCGATTCGGACACAGGAATGAACGTAGAGGCGAACCCTTCCGAGGCCCGGGCGAGCACCGCAACATCGGCGCCTACCAGCACAAAGGAGGCACCGGCGTCGAGATAGGCGCGGGCGGTGGACTCATTGAAGGCGTTCACGCCGGCTGGCTTGCCGGCCGCTTTGGCAGCTTCAAGGCAATGCTCGACGACGGCCCTCACCAAGGGATTTTCCTGCTGTCCCAGCAAACCCATGGAAGCTGCGAGGTCCGAGGGGCCAAGGAAGATGCCGTCCACGCCATCGACTGCCAGGATTTCCTCCACAGCCGAAGCCGCTGCCTCGGATTCAATCTGAACTGTGAGGCTGATCGATTCCGAAGCAGCAGCAAGGTAGTTAGGAACTCGGTTCCAGCGCGAAGCCCTGGCCAAAGCAGAACCCACACCACGTACGCCCAGGGGCGGGTACCGGACGGCGGCCACCGCAGACGCGGCGTCGAACGCAGAATTCACCATGGGAATCAGGAGATTCTGTACTCCGAGGTCAAGGTATTGCTTGATGACCACGGTGTCGTTGACCGGCGGCCGGACCATGGCCTGAATGGGGTAGCCACTCACGGCGTGGAGCTGTGCAAGGATCGATTCGAGGCCATTGGGACTGTGCTCGGCGTCGATCAACAGCCAGTCCAGCCCGGATCCCGCACACACCTCAGCCACCAAGGGGCTACCGGAACAAACCCACATTCCAGCCAACGGACGGCCAGCCTCTGAGAGGGCCGAATAGAAGGTGGGGCTCAGTCGAAGTTGCATGTCACGACTCCCAACGGTCCGTAGTCCGCGTGCACGGTATCACCTTTGTACACCCACAAGGGCCGGGTAAACGAGCCCGCAAGAATAATATCTCCGGCTTTCATCGAGTCCCCGTGCGCGGCGATTTTATTGGCCAGCCAGTGCACGCCGTTGGCCGGGTGATCAAGCACTCCGGCTGCCACTCCGGTCTCTTCCACGGTCTGGTTTTTGTACAGGATCGCAGAGACCCAGCGGAGGTCGACGGCGTCGGGACGTACTGGTCGGCCGCCAATCACCATGGCCCCCATCGCGGCATTGTCCGAGATAGTGTCCACGATGGTCCGGCCCTCCATTTCGATCCTGGAGTCCAGGATTTCGAGGGCCGGAACCACGTAATCGGTGGCGTTGAGTACATCGAAAATCGTGCAGCCAGGCCCCTTGAGTGCGTCCTTCAGCACGAACGCGAGCTCCACTTCAACGCGCGGGTGCGTGTACTGGTCCCATTGCACGGAGCAGCCGGTTTCCAGGACCATGTCATCGAAGATCGCCCCATAGTCCGGTTCAGTGATGCCGGTTGCGGCCTGCATGGCCTTGGACGTGAGGCCGATCTTGCGCCCCACCAACGTGCGCCCGGCTTCCTCGTTCCGTCGCCGCCACAACTGCTGGACGGCATAGGAATCCTCCACCGTCATGTCAGGGTAGCGGGCGGTGAGGCGCGGGACCGGCTTGCGGTTCCGGCCGGCGTCGAGCAGTTCGTCGGCAATTGCTTCGATCGTCTTCGCGTCCATCATGGTTTAGACCTGCGCCCCCAGTTTGAATCCTTCAGTAGCCCCACCGGAGGCGCCTTCGGGACGGGTGTAGGAGAAGCCGTCCGCGCCGACGGTGACGGCCATTTCGGACTTGTCTTCGCGTTCGATGATGGGCTGCGGGTTGCCGTCGAGGTCCAAGACCAGGGAGGCTTCGGTGTACCAGGACGGGACTACGGGGTTGCCCCACCAGTCGCGGCGCTGGTTGTCGTGGACGTCCCAAGTGACAGTGGGGTTGTCCGGGTCGCCGGTGTAGTAGTCCTGGGTGTAGATCTCCACGCGGTGGCCGTCCGGGTCCAGGATGTAGAGGTAGAACGCGTTGGACACGCCGTGGCGTCCGGGGCCTCGTTCGATGCGGTCGGAGATGCGCAGGGCGCCCATCTTGTCGCAGATCTGGATGATGTTGTGCTTCTCATGCGTGGAGAACGCGATGTGGTGCAGGCGGGGTCCGTTGCCGCCCGTCAACGCGGTGTCGTGCACGGTCTGCTTGCGGTGCATCCACGCGGCGTACGTGACGCCGTCGGAGTCCTTGATGTCTTCGGAGACGCGGAAGCCGAGGTCTTCGAGGTACTTGCGGCCACGCGGGACATCCGGGGTGACCTGGTTGAAGTGGTCCAGGCGGACGAGCTCGCCGGCGGAGTAGAGGTCATAGCGCTGGGTGAGGCGTTCCACGTGCTCCACGTCGTAGAAGAATTCGTACGGGAAACCCAGCGGGTCCTCGACGCGGACGGAGTCGCCCACGCCCTTGGTGAAGCCTTCCTTGCAGCGCTCCACCCTGCAGCCCAGTTCACGGTAGTAGGCCTCGGCGGCGTCTACTTCGGCCGGGGACTTCACCCGGTACGCGAAGGCGGCGGCTGCGGCTACCGGGCCCTTCCGGAGGACCAGGTTGTGGTGGATGAACTCCTCGAAGGAGCGCAGGTAGATGGTGTTCTCGTCTTCCTCGGTGACGTGCAGGCCGAGGAGGTCCACGTAGAACGCACGGGACTTGGCGAGGTCCGTGACCACGAGTTCCAAGTACGCGCAGCGGACGATATCCGGGGCCGGAACCGTGGGCGTCGGGATGGGGCCGGTGAAGGGGTTGCTCATGATGGTCTCTCTTCGTTGAAAGGGTGGTTGTGGAACCCAACTGAGTAGCAGTAGATGCCGTTTTGGGGGCTCAAAACGCGCACTATTGCGACCTAGTTGGGTTTAGGCGCCGAACTTGGGGGTGTGCACGGAGCCGAGGGTGATGTGCACGGCCTGCTGGTCGGTGTAGAAATCGATGGACCGGTAGCCGCCCTCGTGGCCCAGGCCGGAAGCTTTGACGCCCCCGAACGGGGTGCGGAGGTCGCGGACGTTGTGGCTGTTAAGCCACACCATGCCGGCTTCGACGTTCTGGGAGAAGTTGTGCGCCCGGGTCAGGTTCTGGGTCCAGATGTAGGCCGCCAGGCCGTACTTGGTGTTGTTCGCCAAGGCGAGGGCTTCGTCGTCGTTCTCGAACGGCGTGATAGCCACAACCGGCCCGAAGATTTCTTCCTGGAAGATCCGCGCATCAGGCGCGACGTCGGCAAACACGGTCGGTGCGATGTAGTTGCCTTCGGGCAGGTGCTCGGGTCGGCCGCCGCCAGCCAGGAGCCTGCCTTCGGACTTGCCGATCTCCACGTAGGACGCCACTTTTTCGTAATGCTCCGGGTGGACCAGCGCACCTACCTGGGTCTTGGGATCGTGGGGATCGCCCACCACGATGTTCTTGGCGCGGGCGGCGTACTTTTCGCAGAATTCGTCGTAAATGGCCCGTTCCACCAGGATGCGGGAACCGGCGGTACAGCGTTCGCCGTTCAACGAGAACACCCCGAATAGGGCCGAGTCGATAGCGGCATCAAGGTCGGCATCGGCAAACACGACGCACGGGGACTTCCCGCCGAGCTCCATGGACAGGCCCTTGAGGTTGGCTGCTGCGTTGCGGAAAATCGTCTGGCCGGTGGTGGTCTCACCGGTGAAGGAGATCAGCGGTACCTCAGGGTGCTTTACCAGTGCGTCGCCGGCCTCTTCGCCCAAGCCGTTGACCAGGTTGAACACGCCGTCAGGCAGTCCCGCATCCTTGAAGATCTGAGCCCAGAGCGAGGCCGAGAGCGGCGTGAACTCGGCGGGCTTGAGGACCACGGTGTTGCCGGTAGCCAGTGCCGGAGCGAGTTTCCAGGACTCAAGCATGAACGGGGTGTTCCACGGCGTGATCAAGCCGGCGACGCCGATCGGCTTGCGGTTCACGTAGTTGATCTGTGACCCGGGGACCTTCATGGCGTCATCGAACTGTGCCACGATCAGGTCAGCGAAGAAACGGAAGTTCTCGGCTGAGCGCAACGCCTGGCCCTTGGACTGTGTGATCGGCAGGCCGGTATCAAAGGTCTCCAGCTCGGCGAGGCGCTCTTCCTGGGCCTCCACGGCGTCGGCGATCTTGTTCAGCACACGAGCACGTTCGCGCGGCTTCATCTTCGGCCACGGGCCATTGACGAACGCTTCACGGGCTGCGGCCACAGCGAGGTCGATGTCTTCCTTCTGGCCGGCCGCTGCCGTTGCGTAATTTCCGTTGGATACCGGATCCAGGACATCAAAGGTCTTCCCGGAAACGGAGTCTACGAACTCACCGTTGATGAAGTGCTGGATGTGCGTGGGCAGGTTCTCTGGCACGTGATGCTTTGCTGATGTTTCTACAGGGGTCGTCATCGTTGTCTTCCTTCTTCATCCAACGCGGGGTCAGTTACGGCCCATGTTGGGTGCGTTTATGGGCCGTAAGTGACCCCGGGTTGCTTTAGTTGGTGGTGGCGAGGTACGCGTCCAGTGTTGCGGCGCGGTGGCGGCGGGCGGCGTGTTCGATCGTGTCGGCGTCCGCTCCAGACTCGATGAGCTGCAGCAACGCTTCGTGTTCTTGCACCGATTCCTGCGCGCGGCCGGGAACGAAGCGGAACGTAGACGATCGAAGCGATGCCAGCCGGTTCCATCCCCGATGGACCAAGTCCAGAATGTGCGGATTGGGGCAGTGCTCAAACAAGACACTGTGGAAGTCCTGGTTCAATGCAGTGAAACGAACCGGATCGAAGTGCTCCAGGCATTCCCGCATTTCCTCGTTCACGGCGCGGGCCCGGGCAATCGCAACAGAATCAATCAACGGTGCGGACAGCGCGGTAGCCGCACCCTCCACAATGCTCAGCGTCTGCATGGTGTACAGGTACTCCGTGGGATCAATCCCGGAGACTGTGGCACCAACGTTCCGCTCGAACTTCACCAGACCTTCGGCTTCCAAGCGGCGGATCGCTTCCCGCACGGGGACCACGCTGAAGCCCAGGTCCTCGGCAATCTTTGCGAGTACCAGCCGGTAACCCGGCGTGTAGATGCCTTCCACGATCCTGGCCTTGACGGCGGTATAAGCCTGTTGGGACTTGCTTTGGGCAGCGGCGCTTTCGACGGCGGTTTCAGTCACTTTTGGCTCCCTTGCCGGCTCTGCCAGTCCGCAAACCTGGCCTGCCATTCCTTGTTCATCGGGTAAAGCCCGTCCACGCTGTTGCCTTCCTTGACCATCTGGAAGATGAACGTCTCTTCCTTCTCCTGCTGAATGCAGTCGTCCGCCAATTCCTCAGCGAGGGCCGGCGGGATCACCAGGATGCCATCCGAGTCGGCAACAATGATGTCTCCCGGCTGGACTGTTGCGCCACCGCACGCGATGGTGATGTCCGTATCCCACGGAATGTGCCGGCGCCCCAGGACTGCCGGGTGCGGGTTCGCGAAGTAGGTTGGCATCTCCAGATCGGCCACTGCGGAGTAATCGCGGACGCCACCATCGGTAATGATCGCAGCGGCTCCACGGATCTGGGCGCGCAGGGCAAGGATGTCTCCAACAGTGCCCGTGCCCTTCTCGCCGCGGGCTTCCATCACGAGGATTTCGCCTTCATTCACGGAATCGATAGCGCGCTTCTGTGCATTGAATCCCCCGCCGTGGGTCTTGAACAGGTCCTCGCGGTTGGGTACGTACCGCAGGGTCCGGGCAAGGCCGACTACCTTGCGGTCCGGCCGCGTGGCCTGCAAGCCGTCGATGCTGACGTTGTTCAGTCCGCGCTTGCGGAGCTGCGAAGAAAGCGTGGCGGTTGCGACGCTTTCCAGCTTGGCCTTCAGCTCGGGCGTCAGGACGGAGACATCAGCAGGCAGGCCCGCCGCTTCACGCGATCCGTACGCCTCTTCCCGCTGTGTGTCATCAGCCTTGGGCTTGGCACCAAAGTCCGCGAACGGCGTCGTACCTTCCGCTACTTTGGTGGTCAGGCGGCCGCTGCTGAATCTAGCCCCGGTGACCTCAACCTCGACGACGTCACCTGGTTTGGCGACCGACGCACCCGCTGGTGTGCCGGTCAGGATAATGTCGCCCTCCTCGAGCGTGAGCAGCTGGGAAAGGTCCGCGACCAGTTGCGTGAACGGGAAGAGCAGGTCCTCGGTGGTGTCGTCCTGGACAAGTTCGCCGTTGTGCCAGGTGCGGATCCGCAGCTGGGCTGGATCAACGGCGTCGGCTGGGATCAACAAAGGACCCACCGGGGTGAACCCATCGCCTCCCTTTGAACGGACGTTGGAGCCCTTGTCCGCGTAACGAAGATCGTAGACACCCAGATCGTTGGAAGCGGTAACCCACTCGACGTGGCTCCAGGCATCCTCGAGGCCGACGCGGCGGGCCGATTTACCAATCACCAAGGCGATCTCGCCCTCGTAGCCGAGCAATTCGCAGCCGGCAGGGCGCTCAACGATGCCAGGAGCGTCGGCGGAACCGAGCGCCAAGGAAGACGGCGGCTTCAAGAAGTACGACGGTTGCCCTGGGGTGCGCCCGCGTTGGGCCGCGCGGCTAGGGTAATTGATGTGGACGGCAATGACTTTGCGCGTACGGGCCAGCATGTCTTGGCTGACTTCCTCGGTCCGAAACTCCAATGTCACGGCGCCTCCTCCTGATTCAACATCTATCGAGTACGAAATCGTATACGATAACTATCACTCTTGAAGCGTCAGTCGTCAACCCCCCTTTTTTCAGCCCACATCACGAGGTGGTCTGCCAAATGATCCAGCAGAAATGAGTGCGTACCACCGGCGGACTCCCGTAGGGTACCCGCATGGACATCATCCTGGTACCCGGTTTCTGGTTGGACGCTTCGTCGTGGGAGGAGGTGACGCCGCCGCTTGTGGCAGCTGGGCACTCGGTTCACCCACTCACACTTCCCGGGCTGGAGTCCGTTGACGCGCCACGCGCCGGGATTGGCCTTCGCACACACATCGACGCCGTGGTGGACAAGGTGGATTCTTTACGCGGCAATGTGGTCTTGGTGGGCCATTCAGGCGGTGGCGCAATCATCCACGGCGTTGTTGACGCCCGTCCGGATCGAGTGGACCGGGCCGTCTACGTGGATAGCGGGCCACTCGGTGAAGGCGGCGTGATCAATGATGAACTGCCCGATGATGGCGACGAAGTTCCGCTGCCCCCTTGGGAAGGCTTTGAGGACGCGGACCTCGCCGATCTGACCGATGAGCTCAAGGAAGCCTTCCGCGCACGCGCCATTCCAGAACCCAAGGGCGTAGCGTTCGAGCAACAGCACCTGCATGACGTCCGGCGCTACGACGTACCAGCCACGATCATCGCCTGCGAGTTCCCCTCGTCCATGCTCAACGAAATGATGGACGCAGGGCACCCCTTCACAGAAGAACTCGCACGCATCCGCAAAGTCGATTTCATCGACCTACCCACCGGACACTGGCCACAATTCACCAAGCCACGTGAACTGGGCGAAGCCATACTGGCCGCCGTCGAGCGCACCAACTAACGCTCGACGGCGGTACGCGCCTTAGCCCGCACAGGAAATGTCCGCGCAGAAACCTGACGAATTCGCCCGGGGGAAATCCCGTCGGACGATCTACGCGGAGGCCCGCCGCTGCAAGTCAGGGCTTGGCCGGGGTGTTGGTCGCGGGCCCTTCCGGCGCTGCGCCGCCTTCGTCCGTCCAATCGCTTCCCGTCTGATCATCGAGCGCAGGATCGGATACTACGTCCGACCTGACTGGAGGCGTTGAGGTAGAAGCCGAAGCAGAGGAACCGGTGCTGGAGTTGTCATGGTGCCCGGACTTCGCGTCCAGGATGCCCGGAAACATGGTCTCCGCCTTCTCCAGGAGCTTCTTGCCCGCGGCGTACAGATTGTCCAGGATGTCCGGGACTGATTCCTGGACGGTCTCAGTGGCCTGATGGACGTTCTCCTGGACCTCCGGATTCTTCCAGACCTTTTCGGCGCCTCCGCGAACGCGCCGATACACCTCCGGCCAAGACTTGGACCCCCACACATAGCCAACAGCGATGCCGGCGGCGAACAATGCTTTCCCTTTCACAGGACCCACTCCTTTCGAGGTGCTATTCCTACGACACTAGTCCGGCCTTCACCCACTGTCACGCGTGCTTTCAAGGGCGGACGGTTAACGGACATTTGCTGAATTGAGAAACAGGACTAAACTTTAATGCCAACCAGCGGAAAACCCGCAGGCTACAACCACAGGCAACCCGAGGAGTGAAAACCATGGGACTGGATGACAAGATCAAGAATGCCACGGAAGAAGCAACGGGCAAGATCAAGGAAAAGACCGGCGAAGCCACTGGTGATCGGGACCTCCAAGCCGAGGGCGCGGGCGAGCAAGCTGCGGCCAATGTGAAGCAGGCTGGCGAGAAGGTCAAGGACGCTGCGAAGGACGCTTTCGGCGACAAGTAGCCGGATTTCAGGCCATACGACCCCGCCCGAGGGGCAAGGGCCCCGACCGGCAAAAATAGCAAGGTTACTTGCTGTTGTTCCCGGGACCAGCTAGCGTTGCTGTTGTAGTACTACGGTCCGGCCCCTTGGACAGGAGTGCTTTTGGCTGCATTTAATAATTCGTCGGCGTTTGCAAAATAAACATCCCGACCCATATTCCACTGGGCCTCGAACGGCCCCGTTACAGCGCTTAGCCGCTGGAACTGACAACCGATGAACGGAACCGCTTCACCGAGTTCATGGAATTTCCATCAACAAGAAAGTAGGAGCAAAAATGGGTTTCTTTGGTTTTCTTTTGCTCGGCCTTTTGGCTGGGGCTATCGCAAAGCTTATTCTTCCGGGACGCCAGGGAGGCGGCTGGTTTGTTACCTTGCTGCTGGGCGTCGTTGGCGCCCTGTTGGGTGGCTGGATCGGCGGCCTGATCTTCGGCGAGGGCCTGACAGAATTCTTCGCCATTCGAACGTGGCTCCTGGCCATCGGCGGATCCATCATCGTCCTGCTGATTTACGGCCTGGCCACAGGAGGACGCCGGGCCCACCATGGCTGACGAAACCACACCCAACACCAACCAGGACGACCTTGAGGGTCAGTACGCAGAAGGTGATTACGGCGCTGCCGGGGCATCGCCCGAGGCCCTGAAAGAAGACGCCGGCGGGGATTACACCGCAGGCGACTACGCCGAGAAGACGGTCCCCTCTGCGGACGCGGAGCTCGACGAGCACAATACGGAGGACACGCCCGCGGACAGGCCGTTCTCGTCCGAGCCGGATGACGAAGCTTCCGGCTCAGGACACCCTTAACAGTCAGGTATCCGCAGGGTCCTGAACACACAAGAACCCGGAGACTGCAGTTGCAGCCTCCGGGTTCTTGCTGTTGACCTGTCAATGCAGGGGTAGAACGGTGCAGGAACAGGAGGTCAGGGGCCCTTCAAAAGTTTCAGCACCTCGTCAAGCGGCAAGACCCTCTGACGATATTCACGGGTAAGAACCCGGAGGACTGCCTCGGCAGACTCCGGGTTCTCCGTTGCCAGGGCTTCAGCTGCATAAATGACCCGGATGTTATGGGCGAAAGCATCAGCAGCAGTCTGGGCAACGCAGTTGTGGGCCGAGACTCCGGCCAGAATTACAGTTTCCACATCCCAGTTCCTGAGGCGCATCCCCAAGTCCGTGCCAAAGAACGCGCTGTCGCGGGTTTTGACCATCTGCGGGAAGTCGGCGGTCACCAGGCCAGGAACGAAGTTGGCCTGTTCGCTTCCCCTGAAGATGAAGCCTTGGTCATCGTCCAGCATGTTCAGGCTCCACGTGGACTTATCCCTCTCATGCTGGGTACCAACCAGGAGCACGTTTGCCCCTGCCTCCCGCGCCCCGCTGGTCAATGAATTGCAGGCAGCAACAACTTCTTCCTGACGCCGTTTCAGGGCCGGTTCCTCAAAAAAGGCGTTCTGCATGTCGATTACCAGCACAGCAATCACGCGCGCACCCCCTTTCCTGTCCTGGCTCAGAGACCCTTGCCGCCGGTCACCGGAAGCACAGCGCCCGAGATATAGGAGCCTTCGTCAGATGCGAGGAGCACATACGCCGGTGCCAGCTCAGCAGGTTGTCCGGCACGGCCCAGCGGAGTGTCCTGGCCGAATGTGGGAAGCTTGTCCGGCCACTCGGTGGCCGGGATCAACGGCGTCCAGATCGGGCCGGGGGCCACGGCGTTGACACGGATTCCTTTGGGCCCCAGTTCCTCTGCCATGGCTTTGGTGAATGCCACTTGCGCGGCCTTGGTCATGGCATAGTCCACAAGTTGGGCGGAAGGATTAAAGGCCTGGATAGATGCCGTTACGATGATCGACGCCCCCGGGCGAAGGTGCGGAATCGCAGCTTGTGCTGTCCAGATCAACGAGTACAGGTTGGTCTTGAAAACCCGATCGAATTCCTCTGTAGGAATGGTCTCCAAACCCTCGCGGTTCTTTTGATACGCGGCGTTCAGGACCACCACGTTGAGGCCGCCGAGCTCCTGCACCGTTCGCTCCACAATCTCAGCCGCAAACTTTTCGTCGCGCGCATCACCGGGCAGCAACAGTGCCTGGGCCCCGCACTCACGGATCCATTCCGCCGTCGACTTCGCGTCTTCTTCTTCCTCCGGAAGATAGCTGATGGCCACATCCGCACCTTCGCGGGCATACGCGATCGCTACAGCGGCACCGATGCCCGAATCACCGCCGGTGATCAAGGCTTTCTTGCCCTGCAGGCGGCCATGCCCCACATAGCTGGACTCGCCATGATCGGGCTGGGGGTTCAACGGTTTGGTCAGGCCGGGCTGTTCTTGTTCCTGCTGGGGAAATTCGTCGGAGTGATATCCGCTGCGGGGATCCTTGGGGGCCGAGGTGAGGCGATGATCGCCGTTTGCTTGCTGGCCATTGTGGTTTGGGTCGGATTGAGTCATGGTTCTGGCCTTTCTCAGATGTCTGATTCCCGGCTTGCGACGCTACCGTTGGCTGTACCCAGGCACATTGGACTCTAAACGCACGGGCTAGGTCCGGAGCGTTTTGGCCTTCACCAAGAGGAACAGTCCGTAGGCGATCAGGCCCACGGCAACGGCCGCTAGAAGGTACGGACCATACGGTTGCTCCCGCAAAGCACGCAGGCTTCCATCAAGACCTGTGGATTGCTCGGGCTGAACGCGAACCGCCGCGATGACCACCAACAGGCCTACGAGCAACAGTGCTATGCCCTTGGTGATATAGCCCACGACGCCAACACCCGATTGGAACTTCCGTGTTGGTTCCTTGTAGGACAGCGCGAGGTCCTTTTCGAAGGTCCGCATCACGCCCCGGACGACGAACACCACGCCGGTGATCATGATGCCTGCGCCAAGTGCAACAAGCAGGACTATCCCGAACGGCGCTTTCATGAGCGTCACAGTTACATCGCTGGCAGACTCCCGACTGTTTTTCCCCCGACCCATAGTGAAGGACAGGATGGTGGCAGCCAGCCCGGCAAACACTATTGCCTGGCCCACGGCTGAAAGCCGTTTGGAAAGCTTGTTGTCTGAGGCCTTGCGGTAGCCGAAGGTTGCGTTGCCCAATTGCCACAGGGCCAAGGCAGCGCACGCGCCGAAGCACGCCCAGAGCAGGATTGGACCCACCGGCTGTGCGGCAAGTTGGGCAACAGCGCCACTGACGTCGGCTTCACCACCGCGCCCAAAGGCGAGCTGAAACGCAATAACCCCGATGAGTAAGTGCAGGAGTCCGCTGACGGCGTATCCAGCCCTCGCAACAATAGCCAGGGCACGTGAGTTTGAGGCTTCCTCGGCCACATCAGCAGCCTTCTTCATCTCCTCTTTGATGACAAGCCTCCTTATTGTTTTGTGACTTGTCACCATGGTGCCACTCGAACGAGTACAAGACCACGGGGGCCAGGTGGCTTGCTAGAAACCACACACCGACTGCGGCCAGATGCTCCGAAGCCCCACACCCAAAGGATTGAAGTGCTCACGGACGGTGGTGACGGCATGGGCCTGCCCAGGGACTTCGCCCCCGTGGCCGCCAGCCTCCCCGGTACCCGCGAGGGGCTCGGACTTCACGTGGGCAGCTCCGGTATTCAGGGACGTGGCTGCGATCTGGTCAGGCATTTCGGTGGTCCTTCCGGAGAGTTCCCATCAACTCCATTGGCTGATAGTTCAACCATGGGACGGGGCCCTCAAGAAGGACGCCGGGTCATCTCAAGATTCGCTCAAGAATCCACGCGGCTGGGAAGGCCGGTTCAGAAGTCGAAAATGACCTCCAGTTGTAGGCCCGTCGACAGGGCAACGTGCCCCCTTACACGGGCCCCGTCGTCGTCAATCACGACGGCGGTAGGAACCGCTGCGGGCGCCTCGCCTCCCAGGTACACCAAGGAGGCGAAGATGCTGCGCCCTCCTGCCAAACGGCCTTCCAAGTATCCACAAGCAGCGTGCTGGCCGAAGGGCGATACACCCTCGGCGTGGAAAGTCCCGCTTCCGGAGTAGCCGTACAACGGCCAGATGCCTGTGTGAAGTCCGCCGACTCCAAGAACATGGTCATGCAGCTCAGGCGGCCGGGTATCTGCGAGCGCGTATCCGCCGTCGCGGACGCGCAGCCTGGACGGCGCCAGCCCTGGGTCGGCCGCGCCCATGTTAGGCGCCTCAACCACGTGGACCCTGAGCTCATATCCACTGGCGGCAGCTGTCGCTGTTGCCACGCGCCAGCGGGAATCGGCGGGATCCTCCACGTCGTTCCAGACTGGCGCATGCCAGCTAGCTGCCGGGTGTTGTGCGGCCTTAAGATGCCCGGACTCGAGCCGGTGAATCCTCGCACGACGGCTGGGCGTTCCATTGGGGTGCAGGACGGCGAAATGGTTGTCCACGGGGTCCTCGGTGAAGAGCGGCGCGGTGTGGCTCGAATAGGCCAGGCGGCGGTAATGGGGGTCGTCCGGTCCGGGCGCATAGTACTTGTCGCTGCCGTGGTTGAGTACGCGGGCGATACCGTCCACAGAGGTGGAGTGGAGCAGGTAGTTCGGGCCTTCTGCGTGTTGCACGGCGTCCATGCACTCCCGGGGCGAAGGCTGTTCGACGGCGGTCCACACCGGATGGTCGGCGGGGAGGAGAAGTCCCACGAACGCCTTGGAGGTCCAGTACGGCGACGCCGGGCCGGAGTATTCCTGGGTCATCGGCTCAAAAGCGCCGAGCCACCCAAGTGACGGCAGTCCGTCGTCGTAAGCGCCGCCGTCGAGGAAGTACTTTGCGGCACCGCTGGCGATCCGGCGGCTCTGTCCGGGGCTGAGGGGCGTCGCTCCGATTGCCTCCCCGAGGAACACCGGAGCCACAGCGGCGTAGCGGTAAATCAGCGAGCGGCCCTGGAAAACCGGGGCGCCGTTCCCGCCGAAGAAACTCACATGATCGTCCATGAACGCGGCGAGACGGGCCCGGTAGACCTTGGACCTGGCTTGGGCTTCCGGGTGCCGGTTGGCCGCGAACCCACACCACAACACGGGATAAAGATGAAGCGCCCAGCCGCAGTAGTAGTCGAAGAAATCGCCCGTGCCGTCATTGTCCCCGTCCCGGTACCACCCATCGCCGACGTACCAGTCGTCAAGCCGCTTCAGTCCATGTTCGATCTGGGCCGCGTTGTGCCCGAACCCGGCGCCAGCCAGGAACTCGGCGATCAGGACCTGGAAGAGCACCCAATTGTTGTCCACGCAGGTGCTCCGCGAGGAACCCTGCAGCCACTGGGCCACCTGGGCCCGCTCGTCCCCGGACAGTGTGTCCCACAGCCAAGGTTTGGTCAGCTGCAGGCCCAGCGCAATGGATGCGGCTTCCACCATGGGCTGGGAGCGGTCGCGGATGGGCAGCCACGCTTCAGGACTACCCGGCCGCGTACCCTCCAGGAGGCCCGTCCTGTACAGGTCATGATGGCCGTGCGGATCGTTGCCCTGCTCCCCCGCCACACGGAAGGCGGCCAGCATGAAGGTGCGCGCGAACCCCTCCATGCCGTCCGACAAAACACCCGACGACGACGGGCGGCCGCTCAGCCGGATCAGCGCCTTCTGCGCGGAGAAGTAGGGGCGCACCGCGAGAAGCTGCTGATCCGCGAAAGCGACCCAGTGATCCCGCGTCCATCCGGTGATGGGGCTGAGCTCGTAATCCGGGGCGGGCATGGTGAAGCCGGTGGCCATGGGTCTCCTGCGGGTGTGCTGTCTCCAAGAGCCCTAACCGTAAGCCATTGAATACCGCCGTGGGGCAAGGCGAACAAAACTGAACGCAGGCTGGGCAACAGCAGCCCGTGGCGTTTGAGTCGGCTGCGATTTTCGTTGTTGTACCAGTTGGCCAGTGGGAAGATGATCGAAGAGTTGGGCCTCCACCACACGGGGATGCCGGCGAACTGGCGGCGCGTGCCCACCTAAAACAGGCGGTGACCGAGCCATGACAGAGCACAATCTGCAGCGGAGGTTGCGGGTGTCCGACGTCAACGTCGTCGATCACCGCACTCTGCGGAAGGCGCTTGGGGGCACCATCGTGGGTAACACGATGGAGTGGTACGACGTTGGCGTGTTCGGCTATTTGATCACCACAATGGGGCCGGTGTTCCTGCCGGAGGCGGACAGGGCTGTGCAGAACCTGTTCCTGCTGGGAACCTTCGGTGCTACGTTTATCGCCCGGCCGCTGGGCGGGATCTTCTTCGGCTGGCTGGGCGACAAGATCGGCCGGCAGAAGGTCCTGGCCATGACCCTGATGATGATGGCCGGCGCGACGTTCGTCGTCGGCCTGCTTCCTGGGTACGCGGTGCTGGGCATCTGGGCCGCGGTCCTGCTCGTGGTCACGAAGCTGGTCCAGGGCTTCTCCACGGGAGGCGAGTATTCCGGCGCCACCACATTCGTATGCGAGCACGCACCGGACCGCCGCCGCGGCTTCTTCGTCAGCTTCCTGGACATGGGCAGCTACCTGGGATTCGCACTGGGCGCCGCACTGGTGTCCGCGCTCCAGCTGATCCTGGGTCAGGGACAGATGGAGGCATGGGGCTGGCGCATCCCGTTCCTGATCGCAGGGCCGCTGGGCATCGTGGCCATCTACTTCCGCATGAAGATCGAGGAGTCGCCCGCTTTCAAGGCCACACAGGAGGCAGAGGCCGTGGCTGCCGAGCATCACGAGACCGGCGACGAGCTCCGCCCCGTCGGACCGGTGGGGATCTTCCGCGATCACTGGCGCCACATCGTGCTGGCCATGATCCTCGTGGCCGCGGGCAACACTGTGGGTTATGCGCTCACGTCCTACATGCCCACCTACCTGACCACCAACAAGGGGTACGACGAGATCCACGGAACGCTGCTGACCGTTCCTGTGTTGGTGGTCATGTCCCTGTGCATCCCGCTGACCGGACGCCTCTCGGACAGGATTGGCCGCCGCCCAGTGCTCTGGATCGGGGCCATCAGCACCGTTGTCCTGGCGCTTCCCGCTTTCCTGCTCATATCGATCGGAACCGTTCCTGCCACGCTCGCGGGCCTGGCCATGGTCGCGTTTCCGGTGGCGTTCTTCGTTTCCATCCTCGCGTCGGCGCTGCCGGCACTGTTCCCCACGGCGCACCGCTACTCTGCCATGGGCATCGCCTACAACTTCGCCGTGGCGATTTTCGGCGGCACCGCACCGTTCATCATCGCCTCGCTCATCCAGGCGACAGGCAACGACCTGATGCCGGCGTTCTACCTCATGGCGACGTCGGTCATCGCGGCCGTTGCTATCTACTTCCTGCCGGAGTCCGCCAAACGGCACCTTCCCGGCTCAATGCCCAGCGTGGACTCCGAGGCAGCCGCCCGCGAGCTGGTAAAGACGCAGGATCACAACCCGCTGCTGGAGATGGATACCCTCCCGTTCGACAGAAGCTACGAAGCCGCCCAGGCGGCCCACGAGAACCGCCCGAACAGGCCGACGGCGATGTGAGCACCTCGTTGCGGTCCAGTTGTTCACCCTGCGGAATCAACCCGGAACACCCGAAGCTGCAATGCCAAGGTTGAGTAGTAGCCCACCAGAGTGACCAACTCGAACACTGCCCGCTGACCAAGCATGCTTTCTGCCGCCGGCCAGGAAGGTTCGTCGAGATCTCCATCCAGCAGTGCGAGGACCGTCCGGCCTACCAGCACTTCGACTCCCTCGAAGGGCGTCATATCTTCGCGCCGGATCGCCTCCAAATCACCCTGGCTGAACCCGAGGGCCCGGGCTATGGGCTCGTGCGACTCCCGCTCGAAGGTCGAGTGATGGCGGGCCGCAACGAGGAGAATCGCGAGTTCCCGCGCCCGTCCAGACAGTTCGGTTTCGTAGCGCAGTGCGGCGCCCAGCGCTTGAAGCGCCATTCCGACCGACGGCGACAACAGGAAGTCGCCGAACGGCCCGTTGAGACGTCCTTGCTCATCCGCCAGGGCGAAGTGTTGCGGGCCTTGGGCCCGGGTGCCCTGCGTGATGGCTTCATAGAGTTTCGTCTGGTCCGGGTCCATCTGATCCGGCAGAAGGCTATCCGTGCGTCGCAGCATTCTAGGCGTTGACTCCGTTGATGGGGCTTTCAACCCGGTCCTCCGTTTCTGCACCCAGGTTCACGCCTGTACGGTCGCGGACCAGGAGGGTGGCGATGATGGAGACAACCACCATCACTTCCAAGTAAACGGTCACGGCGCCGGTGGACCCCGTAGCTTGCACCAGGGCCTGGGCGATCGTGGGAGCGAACGCGCCGCCAACGATTGCACCAAGTGCGTAGGCGATGGAAACCCCGGAGAAGCGCACCGTCGCAGGGAAGATTTCCGTGTAGTGCGCTGACAATGGGCCGATTACCATTCCCAGGCCAACAGTCACCAAGGTCAGTCCGGCAAAGAGGCCTATGGTGGACGCGGTGTTCACGAGCGGGAACAGGACAAGCAGTGCGGCAGCCAGCAGGAGCCAACCGAGGAGCATCGTCTTGCGGCGTCCAAGCTTGTCGGAGAGCCATCCGCCAACGAGGGTGAAAATCAGCCAGGAGACGGCGGAGGCAGTCACCACCCAGAGGACCTCCCCGGGGTTCAAACCAATAGGACCCGCAGGATCGCTGGCATACCGCTGGATGTAGCCGCCGGTTGTCATGTAGCCGGCAGCCTGGCTTGCGGACGGAATCAGGGCTGCCAGCAGGACCAGACGCCAGTGCTTCCTGAAGAGCTCGACGATCGGCGCACGGGCTTCCTTCTTGCGTTCGGCCAGTTCGCTGAACACCGGGCTCTCGTCCACCCGGCGTCGAATGTAGTAACCGATGACGATCAGCGCCACGGAAAGGATGAACGGTACGCGCCAGCCCCATTCGAGGAAAGCCTTACCGGGCGCGATCAGGGTCATCGTGGCCAGCATGCCGGACGCCAGCAGAAGCCCGAGAGGGGTTCCGATCTGCGGTGATGCACCAAAGATTCCACGCCGGTTTGCTGGGGCATGTTCAACGGCCAGGAGTGCGGCGCCTCCCCATTCACCTCCAGCCGAGATGCCCTGCAGGATCCTCAGCAGGACCAGCAATATCGGAGCCGTCAACCCGATGGAATCGAAGGTGGGCAACAAGCCGATCAGTGCGGTCGAAGCACCCATCAGGACCAGGGTGGCCATCAGGACGACCCGGCGGCCGTAGCGGTCACCGAAGTGCCCGGCCAGGAAGGCACCGAGCGGCCGGAACAGGAAGCTGATGCCAACCGTCAGGAACGCCAGAAGCGGCGCCGCGGCTGCTCCAGCAGGTTCGAAGTAGACCTTGGTGAAGATCAGGCCCGCGGCGGTGGCGTAAAGGAAGAAGTCGTACCACTCGATTGTGGTTCCGGCAACGGTCGCAAAGACCACGCGGCGGCGATCGCGGGAGCTGCTGCGCAGCTCCGGGCCCCGTGTAGACGTCCGTTCTGTCATGTCGTGTCCTTTCCCAAGTCACACCTTTGTAGAGGGGAAATCATAAAGTTTCGCAGAGCAGAACACGTTCTGCTTGGAGGGATGACCACACGCTACTTGAGTGTGAGCTGCCGCACAAGCCTCAAATTTTCCGGCCAAGCAGGGGTTGTCTTGGCCAAGTGACAACTGCTAGCGTCATCATAAGATCCGCAGAACAGAACATGTTCTATTCAACGGAACAACACTTAGCCGAATAATCCAGAGTTGGGGTACCAAATGTCTTGGGGCGCAATTTCCGAAATGGGGCCGGTATCGATCCGGACCTCCAACCTTGAACAATCCGTCTTCGATGCCACGCAGATCCTTGGCCTGCGCGAGACCAAGCGAACCGACGGCGTCTCCTACCTGGCCGCCGCCGATGTGCACCATGAACTGACGTACGTAGAGTCCGACGTCGACGGTTTGGAAGCCTTGGGACTCATCGCCGCGAACGGCGACGCGCTCAGGGATGTACGACGGCGGGTAGAGGACGAAGGTTTCCAGGTGGTCTCAGAGAAGCCCACCGGAGAAGGCGTAGAGGACGGCTTCACGTTCATCGGACCGGAAGGTTTTGCCTTCGAAATCTCCCTGGGCCTGCAGAAGGCCGGCGTCGCCCCCAAGGGTTTCGGCCCCAACCGGTACGGCCACTTCAACTTCCATCCGCAGGATCACTACGGAATGGTGCAATTCCTGACCAAGGTCCTCGATTTCCGGATTTCCGATGTGATCGGCACGGGAGGTTCCAGGGGCTACTTCCTACGCTGCAACACCGAACACCACGGCATCGCCGTACTGCAGGGGCGCGGGACGTTCCACCACCACGCCTGGGAAGTTCAAGGCGTCAGCGACCTCACCAAGGCCGGCGACCGTCTCCACGCACTGGGTCGGGAGCTGCTTTGGGGTCCGGTCCGGCACGGTGCGGGCAACAACATCGCCTGCTACTACAAGGAACACTCCGGAAACGTGGTGGAGCTGTACACCGACATCGAACAGATTTATGACGACAACCGCGAACCAGTGGTGTGGGAAGACGGCGAAGTGTGGTGGAACCAGTGGAACGACTACCTTCCCGAAGGTTTCCGCGCCTTGGGACTGGCCCCAACCCCATCCAAGTACCGCCAAAACACCCAGCTGGTGGGAGGACGCTAAGCCATGAAGTTCGTTCGATTCAGCAGTGAGGGCGAACTGCCCCGCGTTGGTGTCGTCGTGGACGACTCCTACCGGGTCATCGAGGGCCACCATGACCTGCTCGACTTGATCCAACAGGGCGAAGAAGCCCTGCGCCAGGCGGGCGAACAAGCGATCCTGGCGGGCGCCGTCGTCGATCCTTCAACGGTCAGCAACCTCTCCCCGATTGCCACGCCGCCTACCTTCCGCGACTTCTATGCCTTCGAACAGCACGTCAAGGCCGGCCGGGAGTCGCGGGGCCTGGAGATGAACCCGCTCTGGTACAAGATCCCGGTCTTCTACTTCTCCAACCCCTATAACTTCAAGGGCGAAGGCGATATCCCCATGACCCCGGGATCCGAACGCTTCGACTTCGAGCTCGAGGTCGCCGCAGTCGTCGGCAAAGCCGGGCAGGACCTCACGGCCGAGGAAGGCGAAGATGCCATCATCGGTTACAGCATCCTCTGCGACTGGAGCGGCCGCGACGTCCAGCACGAGGAAATGCTCCTCTCGATGGGGCCCGTGAAAGGCAAGGACACAGCCACGTCGCTCGGCCCCTGGCTGGTCACCAAGGACGAACTGGAGCCGTACCGGACGGCAACGGGTTTTGACCGTGCCATGTCCCTCAAGGTCAATGGCGTCGAATACTCCCGGGCCAACTGGGCTGACGTCCACTACTCGTTCGGGGAGATGGTTTCCTATGCGAGCCGCGGAACCGAGGTCCGCCCCGGCGACGTCTTCGGCTCGGGCACCTGCGGCACAGGCTGCATCCTTGAACTGAGCCGGACCCACGGCGAGGGTGAATTTCCGTGGCTGCAGGCCGGTGACGATGTACTCATCGAAATCGAGGGCCTCGGCACCCAGCGCACTACGATCGCCAAGACTCCCCAGCCGGCGTCGTTCCGCCGTCAAGGACTGGAGTAGGAGATGGAAGCAGCCACGAACTATGACGTCGCGATCGTCGGCTATGGCCCCGTAGGCCAAACCCTGGCCACGCTGCTGGGACGTCAAGGGTGGTCGGTCCTGGTTCTGGACAAGCAAGCCGGCCTCTATCCCCTGCCACGGGCCTGCCACCTGGACCACGAGGCGATGCGGATCCTGCAGGCGATGGGCATCTCTGAGGAGATCAACGCGGCGATCGTTCCTGCCCGCGAGTACCTGCTCCTCCGCGCCGACCTGAGTGTCCTGTCCAACCTGCCACGTGGCTGGGAAACTCCAAGCGGCTGGGAATCCTCCTACCACTTCTATCAGCCGGACATCGAGGACATCTTCGACGCGACGGCCAAGTCGACCCCCGGCGTGACAGTGCGCCAGTCCACCAACGTGCGGGCGGTATCCGACCTTGGCAACCGCGTCGCGTTGACGCTCGACGGCGGCGAGGAACCAATCTTTGCCCGCTTCCTTGTGGGGGCGGACGGTGCCAACAGCCTTGTCCGGGAGCAGGCGGGGATCGCGAGGGACGACCTTGGGTTCGAAGCGACCTGGGTGGTCGTTGACGTGGAAATGAAGGAGGGGGCCACGGCCCCTGATGTTCCGGACACCGGCCAAGTCCTCGATCCTGCGCAGCCTTCGCACATGGCCTGGCTGGGCGGTGACCATTACCGCTGGGAGTTCATGATCGTCGACGCAGCCGATCCCGTGGAAGCGGCAAAGCCGGAAAACGTCTGGCCCAAGCTTCGCCGGTGGATTACGGAGGACACGGCAACCCTCCTACGGTCCACCACTTATACGTTCCATTCCCTGGTGGCTTCAACCTTCAACCAGGGCCGCATCTTGTTGGCAGGAGATGCCGCGCATCTGATGCCGCCCTTCATGGGCCAGGGGATGATCAGCGGAATGCGGGATGCAATGACGCTGTCCTGGATGCTCAACAAGGTGCTTAAGGGCACCGCTCCGATCGAGTTCATGGACGCCTATACCGAAAGCCGGCGTCCCCACGTCACGGAGTACATCGCCGAATCGGTGCGTGTGGGCCAGATGGTCTGCGAGACGGATCCCGCCAAAGCGGCGGAACGGGACCGAAAGCTGGAAGCCCAAACGGAAGCCAACCCGCCGTTCCAGCCGCAGTTGGGAGCCGGGTTCGTGGACGGCCCCTTGGGTGGCCGGCTGGCCGTTCAACCGCGCATTGCAAGTAACAAGGGGGTCCTTTTGGACAATGTCCTCGGCTCCTCGTTGACGCTGCTGACGGTCCGCCCGGACGTGCTGGGTGGCTTGTCCGGCTCCGCGAAGCGTCATCTGGAATTACTGAATGTCTCAGTAGCCGCCATCACCGGGCAGCCGGCCGAGGCTTCGCCGGGGGCTGGCAGCCTTGTTGAGCAAGGGAGCCGCTTCGCTGACTGGCTGGGTGCCGCTGACGCCGATTGGGTGGTGGTCAGGCCGGACGCGTACGTGTTCGACGCCGGCAAGGGCACCGAAGCTTTGGAGGAATCCATTGACAAGCTTCTGGCTTATGTCACCCGGCGTTCGTCCCTGTTGGCCGAAGATGGAACGGCCGACTGCGGGAATTCCGTGCTTGTGGGAGGGACCGTTCATGCGTAATGCCGGCAGGGTCCACGGTCTGTCTATGCTGGCTACAGACGACCCACACACGAAGAGGCTGAGTCCCATGAACGTCACCGTCCCCGAGGAGTCCTCGGCCGATCCGGCATACCGGTATCCGATCGAGTCGGTGGAGAACGCCGCCCGCACCCTCCTCATGCTGCGTTCGAGGTCCAGCATCCGCATCGTCGACGTCGCGGAGGAGCTTGGTGCGGCACGGTCTACGGCACACCGGATGGTCTCCACCCTGGCCCAGGCCGGGTTGCTGGAACGCCACCCAACGGACAAGTCCTTCGTCGCGGGTCCGGCGTTGATGCAACTGGCGCAAGCGCTGACAAACAAGGGCGACATCCGGACCGAGATCGAGCCGACCCTTGCTTGGCTGGTGAAACAGACTGGGGAGACCGCGCATTATCTGGTCCTGAAGGAAGATCAGGCGTTGTTCCTCGCGTGCGTGGAAAGCCCGCACATCATCCGCGCCGTCTCCAGGGTGGGCCACCGCCTTCCTGCCCACATCACTTCGGCCGGAAAGTGCCTCCTGGCAGCCTTGGCCCCGGAAGAAGTCGACCGGATGTTTTCCGGTGAACGGAACTGGGCCACCGGTACCGATTTGGCAATCCACGACCGCGATCACCTGCTGGCCGAACTCACCCAAATCTCCAACCGCGGGTGGGCGCTGAACAATGAGGAAAGCGAACCCGGCGTCATCGGTGTCAGTGCCGTGGTCCGCAACGACCAAGGGGAAGTCCTCGGCGCAGTGACGGTCTCCGGGCCGGCTGAGCGTATGCGGCCCCGGATCACGGAAATCGTTGCAGCGGTCCGCACTGCCACGGACGATTTCCGGCTTCACAGGGGCTGACTGGGCCCCGTCTTCAGCTCGAGAGTCACCGCGCGGACACCGCGCTATTTCCTTACCAAGACAACGTCGTCAGATGAACCGCGCCGCAAAGGCGCGCAGGAGGAAACTCATGAATGCCATGACCACGCCGGCAGCAACCACCGAACGGACCTCGCCCGTCCACTGCGGGGACCTTTACGGCAGGGACGAATACGCTCAGGTTACGGAAACCGACCAAGAGCTGTGGGCCTACGTTGAAGGTGCTGAACTGCCGGTCCTCCTGGCCGCGCTTGCCGCAGCACTGAAGGACATGTCACTCCTGGAGCCGGATCTCTCCCCGCCTTTGCCGCCCATGGGTGCCACCACGCAGCCCCACGGCGGCCTGAACGAGGACCAGATCGCCCGTTGCCGGCACCTTGCCTTTGAGGGGCTGCGGCGCCTGCGCGATAACAACGTTCGGACCGTGGGTGAACTTACCGCTGAACAGGCCGACTACGTCCTGGACTGGTTTACCGGCGGGCGTACCAGCTCTGATCCGAACTGGGCTGGAGAGATGCAGCATGAACTGCTCCTTAGCCCCAAGAGCAATGGTTCGCCTAACTGGTCTTTCGACGAGCTTTCCCAAGGACGGACCTTCGATACGTTGATCGTTGGTGCGGGCGTCGCCGGCATCGCGGCAGCATACAGACTCAAGGAAGCCGGGCTCCCCTACACCTGGATCGAATCCTCCCACCGGGTTGGGGGAACATGGTGGAAGAACCACTACCCTGGAGTCCGCTTGGACACACCGACCTATGGGTACAGCTTTTCCTTCGCGCAGCGCGATGACTGGCCGCATCAGTTCGCCAAGGGCGAGGAAGTCCTTGAATACCTGGAAACAGTGGTGGCCCGCGCAGAGCTTGCCGACGAACTCGAACTCCATACATGGATGGAGAAAGCCGAGTTCGATGAGGGAACCAGGACCTGGACAGCCACCACCGGATCCGCGGACGGGTCCCGGCAGACCCGCCGCTTCAACGCCATCATCACCTGCGTAGGCCAGCTCGATCATCCCCACATTCCAACGTGGCCCGGGCAGGAGGAATACACGGGAACGCAGATGCACTCGCAAGAGTGGGACCACTCCGTGGACCTGCGCGGCAAGAAGGTAGCCGTGATCGGTACCGGTGCCAGCGCCTACCAAATCATCCCGGCAATCGTGGACCAGGTGCAGAGCCTTCACGTCTTCCAGCGCAGCGCGCCTTGGATGCTGCCGGCCGAGAGCTACCACGAGCCGATGACGGAGACCGCTCATTGGTTGCATTCAAAGGTTCCCCATTACGGCAAGTGGTTCCGCCTCTGGGTCACCGCGCTTGGCATCGAAGGTCGCATCAATGTCGCCACGGTCCAGGAGGGTTGGGACAAAGCCCCGCTGAGTGTCAGCCCCAGCAACGAGGCCTTCCGCCAAGAGGTCATCCGCCGCATGGAGCTCCAGTACGAAGGCCGTCCGGACTTGCTCGAAAAAGCAATCCCCGGCTACCCGCCGTCGGCGAAGCGCCTGCTAAGGGACAACGGCGTCTGGGCTGCTGCGCTCATGGCACCCGTCACGACGGTGGTGTCATCAGGGCTGGAATCGTTCACCCCTACCGGCCTGGTTACCGGCGCCGGAGAACACATCGACGTGGACGTCGTGATCTACGCGACCGGGTTCCGCCCCTCCGACTACCTGGACCCCATTGAGATCGTTGGACGCGGCGGCCTGGAAATCCACGACTACTGGCAGGGAGACGCAAAGGGGTTCGCGGGAATCACTGTGCCTCATTTCCCGAACCTGTTCATGATGCTGGGACCCAACACCACCGGCGTGGCGGCGGGCGGTCTGCACATCATGATGGAGCGCGCCGCCGAGTATGCCGTTGAGGCGATCCACCAGCTCCTCCTGCGGGACAAGGCTGCGCTGGACCTGAAACAGGAAGCACTCGACCGTCACATCGAGTGGGTAGACGCCGAGAACCGTCGCATGACGTGGGGCCAGCCCTACGTAACCAACTGGTACAAGAACCGCTTCAACAGGGTTTCCCAGGTGTGGCCATTCAAGACCACCGAATACTGGCGGATCACCGAGAAGGTCGAGACGGACGACTACGAATTCCTGGCATGAGCGAAGCACGAAATCCCCTGCATTACCGCGCAGCATCTGTTGACACCCGCATCGGGAGTCAGCAGATGCTGGTTGGTCATTCGCCGCGTAGCTTCAGCTCCGCATCGAGTGCTGGCTCGTGGTGGATACCAAGAGCGTCGATGACCAGCGACCGCGGCGCCCGGGGGTCGTACCGGCTATCCCCAGCCACGCCACCGTACAAGAATTGACCGATCAGCTCCCGCATCGAGGCTGTCACCCGAGCAGTTTCTGCCTCTGAGGCGTTGACCATCATCGGGGAATCACGCCAGCGGTCCGTGCCGTCAAAGATGAAGGGCAGCGTGAAGCAATGGGCTGCGTAGGCTCCATCAAGTTTGCTTCGGTGATCGAAGCGGACCACCTGTGCCGGCACGGGTGAATTCGCGGCGATCTCCAACGCGGGGAGGCGGAACTGGGCCAAGGTGGCGGCTCGAACCATCTGAAGATAAGCGTCGGACTCTTCACCCTCGGCCACGAGCAGTTCCGCCGCCAAGGCCGGGTCTTTAAAGGTTCGCTCAAGGAACTCTTCCACGCCCGCCTCGGAGAACCCGTCCCGTGGCTGGTTGCGCAGGAACGCCGCCGACTCTTCGGCAGTGGTGATGATGAGCAGGGCGCCGGTGTGGATCCTCTGCGCCGAATCCGCATACCTCACCAGGTCTGCCGGTGCCTCCACTGATTCGGCGGGCATGTACGGGAACGGCCGAAGCCCCGCCCGCGCATCTTCCTGGGCATCCAGAATGGCCGGAGCAGGAGCAGTGGCCAGCTCCGACCCCAGGGCCTCAAGTACAGCTGCGCGATGCTTCAACCAGACGTCAACGGGCAGGGGCGCAAGGCGGGGCATGCTGATCAGCAGGGTTTGGGCCGCGAAACCCTGCACCGACGGTTCGGTGCTCAGCGCATAGGCGTACCAAGCGCCGGCTGAGTCCCCGGCCAAGGTAACCTTCCAGGGGTCCCCGCCGAAGGCGCTGATATTCTCCCGCACCCAAGCCAGGGCAGCTCGGAGGTCCCGCACAGGTTTAGTGGATTCCGAAGGGTCTCCGTGCGGGCCGAGGTGTCCGATCACCCCCAGCCGATAGTTGACGGTGACGAGAACAAACCCGCCGTTCCGCACAAGGTCCGGCGAGGAGTACCACCGGCTCTCGCCAGAGCCGGTGGTAAAACCGCCGCCAGGGATGAAGAAGATCACGGGCAGTCCATGGGCACCGGCCGGCGCCTGGACCCGCAAGGTAAACGCATCTTCACTCTGCTCAAGTTCGCTCAGCGCAGTGCCGAGCAAACCGTCCAACATGCCCGGCCGCTGCGGAAAGGCAGCCGGGCGGGTTTGTGCTTCGCCGGCAATCACACCGGAAACCTCGCCACTGCGGGGGTCGGAGGCCGTGCCGTAGCGAACCCCGGGCGCATCCAGCACTCCTGCACGGAGGCTCGCCCGGACCTGCCCGCCGGGGGTATCGATCAGCACAACCGTCACGCAAGGAACTCGTGATCGTCGGCTTTGACTGTCTCGGTTGCTTCCCAGTACTCCACGTTGGTGTAGGGCCACACTTGGGAGACCCGGCCGTGCGTGTTTTGATACCAGCTGCGCACGTAGGGCTGTCCCCAGGCCATCCGGCGATTCCCGGCGTCGACCCATTCCACAAAGCGGTCCAGCGCCGCCGGTTTGATGTCGATCGCAGAGACGCCGCGCTGCAGGACCTCGTGGACGGCCTTGAGGGAGAATTCCACCGCCCGCTCGATCATGAAGTGCAGGCTTCCGGCCACCACACCGCCAACATTGGGTCCATAGATGAGGAAGAAGTTGGGGAAACCAGGAACCGTGACGCCGTTGTACGCCCTGGCATCGCCCTTCCAGAAATCGTGGATCTCCACACCGTCACGCCCAACGACCTCCACCTCATCGAGGTAGTCGGAGGGCTTGAATCCGGTAGCGAAGACCACGATGTCCACCTCGTGTTCAACGCCCTCATTGTCGATGATCCCCTTTTCGGAGAACCGTTCAATCCCCGCGGTGACCACGGTGGTGCGCTGGGACTTGAGGGCAGCGGCCCACACTCCGTTGTCACGCAGCATCCGCTTGGCGCCCGGCGGATAGTTGGGAATCGCGTTCTCCAACTGTTCCGGACGGTCGGCGAACTGCTCCTTCAAGCGCTCGATCAGCGCCTCCCGGACTTCGTGGTTCTTGGCAGAAACGCTCAAAGGCGCACCCTGCCATCCGTCCTCGGCAGTGACGGTGTGCATGCGGCCCGGAATACCCTGCAACGTCACCCACAGGCGGTACCACTGTGCGTAGTGGGGAACCTTGCGCCGCAACCACGCGAAGGTGTCGCTGACGCCGTCGTGATAGTTCGGAGCCGGCAGCATCCACGGTGCGCTGCGCTGGAAGAGCACCAGCCCGGATACCTCGTCAGCGAGCGCGGGCACAATCTGGTACGCACTGGCGCCCGTGCCGATTACCGCCACGCGTTTCCCCCGGTACTCGGCGTCGTGCGACCACTCCTGCGAGTGCATGGTCACCCCGCGGTACTGTTCGACCCCCGTGAACTCGGGGATGTTGGGCCGGTCCAATTGGCCGAGGGCGCTTACGACGGCGGCAAAGGTGCGGACCCGCTCCTGCCCGTCGCTGTGGCGGGTGGTCGCCTGCCAAGTGTGGGCTTCCTCGTCCCACACCAGGCGGACAAGGCGGGTGGAGAACTCAATGGATTCCACCAGCCCCGCGCGTTCTGCGACATCCCGGACGTAGTCCAGGACGTCCCCGCCCTCGGCGAACTGGTGCGGCCAGTCACCGCGCTGGGCGAAGGAATAGGAATAGCCGAAGGTCGGAGTATCAAGGCGGACACCGGGGTAGGTGTTCTTTGCCCAGGTTCCGCCCAGGGTGGGCGCAGCCTCCACCACGGTGAACGGCACACCCGCCTGCGAGTACCGGTAGGCCGCGGCAATACCCGCAATACCGGCACCAATGACGAGCACCGGGAAGTCCCGGCCGGCAGCTACCTGCTCAAAGTCCCACTGAGGAGCCCCGCCCTTGTCTGCGGCGAGGTCGAGCTCATGCTTGAGTGACGGGTACCAGTGGTCCCGGCCGCCCGTAAGGAATCCGAGCAGGTCGGTGACGGCGCCGTCCGGAAGGACATCAACGCTGGTGACCTGGCGGTCACGCAGCTGCCGCAGACCCTCCAATGCCAAGGACTTTGCGCGGTCCTGTTGCTCTGGAGACATCCCCCCGTGAGGATGGGGCTGCGTGTCCACCAAGGTTAAAGGAGGCTGGAGGTCACTGGGCAGGAACGAAGTGTCGCCGAGCGCCGCCGCGATGGCAGCGAGCAGGACAGGGAGTTCCGCCTGGGCGACGATCTTTTCGAGGGCGACGTCGTCCTCGACGATCGGCTCTGAGTTCTGCTCCCAGTAGAGATCGTCAAACCGCAATGTTTCCGACCTCGTTTCCTGCATGCTGGGCATTCTTTCCTCCTTGATTCGTCAGGACCGCGACAGCGGATCGACGTATGAACGCAGTTTGTTGATGACGGCCTGTTCACTTTGGTCAGTGAATACGGCGGCGACGTAACGGTCCGGCCGCACCAATACGGTGTGGGGTGTGGCCAGCCCGGGAAGCGCGAGGACCTCTTCGGCGTCGACCAGGCGCTGCTCCTCACCATTCCGGCGCGCGGCGTGGGCATTCCCCGTGAGCGTGATCCGGCGAGCGCCCAGCAACGACCAGAACTGGTTGCCCGCCGTCGTTCCGGTTTTACCTGCGCAAAGCGTGATGAGCGCCCATCCACTCCCCAGGTGAAAGTCCAGGGGCGCCGTCGATCCGTCCTCGTCAGCAACGGACGGCTGACTGAGGGCAAGACCCACCCAGGCCGCGACTCGACGATCAACGTCGCGATCTGCCTTGATGGCCACACCGTTGCGGTAGTCCGGCGGGGTGATGAAACGCATTGACCCCAGGTACCGATAAACAGCGGGAATCAGGCTGACCGTACGGAAAGCAATATCCCGCAGATTGGTCCGGAAGGCGCCGACGGCCATGACCACTGCACCGGTACGGCGCGAAACCTTGACCATCTTGGCCGCGTGGGTGCGGCGTTCGGACTCGTAGGTGGACAGGAGGCGATCCGTTCCCACGCCGCGGAGCACTTCAAGCAATTTCCAGCTAAGGTTCAGTGCGTCCCGGAGCCCGGCGTTGAGGCCCTGGCCGGAGAAGGGAGGCATCAAATGCGCCGCATCCCCGATCAGGAAGGCACGGCCGGAACGGTAAGTCCGGGCCAGCCGCTGGTGCGCAACGTAGACCACTGCGCGCCTGACGTCTTCGGTGCGGAGCTCCGGGTGGAAGGGCCTGGATAGCTCCAGGATCTTCTCCGGGGCGGTCATCACGTCCGGATCTTCGTGATCGAAAAGCATGAACTCAAGGCGCAGGCGGCCCTTGATCCCCGGAACCAGCACGTAGGGACGGGTCCCGTTGCCATGGAACTCGGCGAAGGGTTCGCGCGCTCCAGGGACGTTGAGCAAGTCCACCACAATCCATCGCTCCTGCTGGGTGGAACCCACCAGGTCGATGCCCAGGCTCTCACGGACAAAGCTGCGACCGCCATCGGCCCCCACCAGCCACGAGGCTGTCACAGTGCCCGCACCGGCGTCGGAATCGAATCCGACTGTTACCCCGTCCGCTTTCTGGCTGACGGAATTTACCTGGGCACCGGCAAGAAACTCAATCCCCTGGTGGTCACGGGCCTTGTTCCACAGCAGTTCTTCCAGCACTGGCTGGTCGAACTGCGACTTTGCGGGATGGCCGATGCGGGAGGGAACAGGGGTGGACGACGCAAGTGGGCGGTCATTCAACCCGAAGTAACGGCTGCCGGTTCCCAAGAGCGATTCCGCCTTCAAGGCATCCGAGAGGCCCAGTCGGTCCATCGTCCGGAAGGTCTCATCCGCAATGCTGATGGCCCGCGGCAAGTCCATCGGAGCTGCCGCGGTTTCGAGCAGCGCAACGCGTGCACCGCCGTCGGCCAGCAACAGCGCCGCCGTCAGCCCAACGGGCCCGGCCCCCACAACCGCAACATCGAAGTCCTCCATGGCGTTACCTCCACGCATCCTTAAGCAACGAGGACGTTGCGAAGAGTGCCCAGTTTGCCGACCTCAACCTCGACGACGTCACCCGGAACCAGGAATGTTGGCGGCTCCATGAACAGCCCCACACCACCGGGCGTACCGGTGACAATGACGTCGCCCGGAGCCAACGGAGTGAACGCGGTGACGTACTCGATGATGGCGGGGATGCCGAAGATGAGGTCGGCGACGGCGGCACGCTGCCGGACCTCGCCGTTGACGCGGGTTTCCACCACGAGCTCGGTAACGTCACCGACTTCCTCGGCGGCCATGAAGTACGGGCCGAAGGCTCCGCTGAGCGGGAAGTTCTTACCCGGGGTCCACTGGCCGGTGTGGCGCTGCCAGTCGCGGGCACTGAAGTCATTGAATGCGGCGTAGCCGGCGATGTGGTTCCAGGCGTCTTCCGGCTTGACGTGGTCCGCGTGGGCTCCGATCACCAGCGCGACTTCGCCTTCGTAGTCGTACATGGAGCTTTCGGCGGGAATCGGCAGGTCTGCGCCGTGTGCCGCCAGGGTGTCGGCGAAGCGTGCAAAGACGGTGGGCTTGCCCACCTCGTCCCGTCCGGTTTCCTCACGGTGGCTGCGGTAATTGACTCCAATGCAGATCACCTTGCCGGGCGTCGACAGGAGCGGGAGGAAAGTGGTTCCTTCAACTGGCTGGGTCGGGGCGTCGTCCCATACCAAGGGAGCGGACAGCAGGCCTTCTTCGATCGCGGCCTGCAAGGTGGCGCTAAGGTCGGCGCCACTGGGCCCCAGGTCAAGCAACTCTCCGTGGGCCTCGAGGCCCCACGTGGCCTGGCCTTCCTGGTTCAGGTAACTCGCGTAGCGCATGTGAATCCTTTCTAGTGCCGGGCGTCGTCGCCTTCGGCCATACCGATATTTGAACTATACAAAGAATGCATTCTTCAGTCAATAATGCACTTTCGGACAGTTAGTGCGTATGTGTAGTCTTGTTCCATGGCACGACAAGCGAACGCAGAAACCATCAGCGAAGTGGTCCGGGGCAAGCTCCGGGCGGACATCTTTGCTGGCCAGTGGGCCCCGGGCACCAACCTCCAGGTCGGTGAGCTCACCAAGCGATACGGCGCCAGCTCCACTGTGGTGCGCGAAGCGCTGGTACGCCTGGCTGGTGAAAAGCTGCTGCAGTTCCGTCCCAACAGAGGCTTTTTCGTCTCCGAGTACACCTTGGAAGAACTGCGCGGCTTGGGTGAACTTCGTTGCCGCGTGGAGGAGTACGGCCTGACTCTGGCCATCGAACAGGGCGACGTTGCCTGGGAGTCCGATCTTCTTGCGGTCCACCACCGCCTGGAGCGGACCCCGCGCCGCACCAGCGAGGACCCAAACCACATCTCTGTGGAATGGTTCCTGGCCCATCAGGCGTTCCACGCGAAACTGCTGGAGGCGTGCCCCGTTCCCTTGTTGCAGGACTTCGCGGCCACGTTGGGCGAGGCCACCGCCCTCTACCGCCTCTGGACAGCTCCGGACCAACGCGCCCAGTCCCGGGACATCGAAGCCGAACATCGGGCCATCCTCGAGGCGACCATCGCCCGCGATGCGCCGACGGCCACAAAGCTTCTGCGTGAGCACTACATGCGCACGATCGACGTGATTGAAGAAGCCGAGTTTCATGCCGCCTCCGAAGCCGGACTGCCCGAGGAGTAGGGGCAGGGGCAGTCCGGTCCCTTCCTAGTTCAGAGCGATGGGAAAAGCCCCGTGCAAACGGAAGTCCTCGCCGTTGTAGACACCCCAGCGGTTGAACCAGGTTCGGTCGTCCTGGCTCCATTCGATAGGAGGGCGGTCGACGTCGTGGATCTGCTCGAGGTCGGTGTACAACTCCACCACGGTGCCGTTTGGCTCGACGTAGTAGGCCGCGATGTTATGACCGGCGCCGTGCCGCACCGGACCCCAGATCAGCCTCCGGCCACGGGCGAACAACCTGTCGCCCAACCGGCCAAGATCCGCGATTGACTGCGTCTGCCACGCGTGGTGGTGTAGTGAACCGCGGCCCTTGATGAGGGCAATGCCGTGATGGTCCGGGTTGCACCGCAGGAAGTAGGCGAAATCCTGGCCGATGACATCGGAAACCTTGAAGCCGAAGAACTCCACCAGGAAGTCCTTCATGGCGGTGGGGTTCTGTGGGTGGATGTTGACGTGGCCGTAACGGTCCGGGCCGAACGATGACGGACCATGCCGGTGATCCTTCATGCCCACATAGACGTGGTAGACGTATCCCTCCGGGCCCAGGACAGCGAAGCCCTCACCGATTTCCCGCTCCAGAGGACTGCGGGTGAGGATCCGGAAGCCTCCGGCCTCGAGGCGCTTGCGGATGATTTCCAGCCCTTCCGGGCTGTCCGCAACAAGGCCAATATGGTCGATGCCGTCTTCCTCGCCTTTGACGTAGACCATCTCGTGGTGGCGGTCCGCGGCGGATAAGTACGCCCTCTTGTCGTCGTTGAGCGTCATACGCAGGCCAAGGACCTCGGTAGCCAACTCAAGCGACTCATCGTAGTCGCGGGTCCGCATTGCAAGGTAGCCCATTTCGGTGATCACACCAAGTGACATAGCTAAAAAGCCTTTCTTTCAGGTGCCGGCTCCTAGACGGAGCGCGACGCGCCGCCATCCACTCGGATGTTCTGGCCTGTGATGTAGCTGGATTCCTCGCTCGCGAGGAATCGGATAACTCGGGCTACCTCTTCGGTACTGGCAGCCCTGCGCAAAGGTATTCGGGTGGTCCATTCGTCCGGAACAGTGCTTGGATCCTCTTTGGTGAACCCTGGAAGCACATTGTTCATGCGGATTCCGGACGGGCCGTACTCATCGGAATACAGCTTGGTAAAGGAAGCCAGCGCGGAACGAAACGTGCCGGACACCGGGTAGTTCGGGTTGGGTTCGAACGGTGAACTGGTGGAGACGTTGACGATCGATCCCCCACCTGCCGCAAGCAGATGCGGAGTGACGATCCGCGCCATGCGAATGACGTTCAAAAGGTACAGCTCGTAGCCTTCGGCCCACTCGTCGTCGCTGATCTCCAGCACCGGCTTCCGGGCAGCGTGGCCGGAACTGTTGATAACGACGTCGATCCGCCCGAACGTGGACAGCGCCAGCTTGGTGATCGCCTCAAGGTCCGCAACGGACCGGTTGGAACCTTCCAGCCCCACCCCGCCCAGGCTGCGCGCCAGTTCCATGGCGCTCCCGGACGGGGACATGGCAGCAATCTTGAGTCCGTCGTTCGCCAACGCCCGGACGGCTGCAGCGGCAATGCCGCGTCCGCCCCCGACAATCAGTGCAACGCGGACCGGGCCACTCATGGTTGATCCGCTGTCGCCCCAAGCTCGGCGTAATGGTCCACGAGCTTCTCCATAGCCAAGGCGGACAGCTCTGCTGCCTCGGCAAAATCGATCTCATCCCCCGCCGACGCCGAAATGTAGAACCCGTCCGTCAGGGCACGGCCAAGCATTACAACCTTGCGGGCGAGGTCCGGTTTCACACTCAGGGCTGCAGCCGGGAGACCGGGCGTAACTGCCTCGACCATCAGTTCGTACATCTCGTCCCGAACTTCCAGGTACTTCTGACGCGCAGCGTTCCCTGCCAGCCGTTTCTCCAGCGCAAAGAGCAGTCCGATGATCCAGAAGGCTTCCTGCGCATTTGCCGGGTCAGCTGAATTGGCTGCAGATCCGGCGATACTCGTGCGAAGGATCGCCCTGTTTTCCGGGCCACGGTGACGCGTCTTCCAGTTTTCGAAGCAGTAGTCGATCAGCGCAGCGAACAAGCCTTCCTTGTTTTCAAAGTGCCAGTACACCGAGCCGATCGGCAATCCGGCAACGCGGGCCACCTCGGCCATTGTGGTGCCTTCATAGCCCACCTTCACCGCAAGTTGCAGCACAGCCTCAAGGATGGCGCGTTCGTTTTCCGGGGTGGACTGGTGGACCCGGCGCCGCTTGCCTGCCTCCGGCTTTACGGCGCCATTGTTCCTGACGTCGGCATCTGCACGGGGGCTCATGCGCGCGCCTCTCGGTGGGCTGACATCCGTTCGCCGCCCGGATTGGTCTTGGCGAACTGAACCTCCTCATACACCTGGTGGCGGAGTTCGCCGAAGCGGTGCAGGGATCGCGTGTCAGCCTGGCTACGTACGTCCGGAAGGTCGATGTGGATGTCGGCCTGGACAATAGTGGGCGAACTCGACAACACAAGGACGCGTTCGGCCAGATAGACGGACTCATCGATGTCGTGGGTGACGAACAGAATGGTCATGTCCAACCGCTTCCAGACTTCACGCACCAGGTCTTCCAGCTCTCCCCTGGTTTGCGCATCGACTGCCGCGAACGGCTCGTCCATGAGCAGAACGCTGGGATTGGAAGCAACGGCGCGGGCGATCGCAACGCGCTGCTGCATGCCGCCGGAAAGCTGCCACGGGTAGCTCTTGGCCGCGTGGGAAAGGGTGACTGCCTCGAGCGCATCCTTGACTCGTGCCTTGCGCTCCGCCTTCGGCACGCCGGAGGTCTTGAGCGGCAACTCGACGTTGTCCTCCACGCTCAACCACGGGAACAGGCTGCGGCTGTATTCCTGGAAGACCACAGCCATGCCTTCGGCGGGCCCGGAGACGCGCTTGCCGTCCAGTACCACTTCGCCGGATGTCGGATCCAGGAGCCCTGCGATGCATTTGAGCAACGTGGTCTTTCCGGAACCTGAGGGACCTACCAGGCAGGCGAATTCGCCGGCGTGGAGATCGAAGGTCAGGGACCGGACGGCCTCCACTTCGTTCCGGGTGCCCACACCGTAGACCTTGCGAACCTGCTGGACACTGAGTCGGATATCCGACCTGTTAGCCGTCATTGGAGGCCTCCTTTAGACCGTAGTACCATGCGAGAACCCGCTTCTGGATTGCTTGGAAGACCACCGAAAGCAGCACTCCAATGATCCCCAGGAGAAATATTCCGCTCCACATTTCGGGGATCGCGATGCGGTTCTGGAAGTTAATAATGGAGTAGCCAATACCGTCAGTCGAAGCGAACATTTCCGAGACGACCAAGAGGATGAGCCCCACCGCCAGGCTATGCCGGATGCCGGCCATGATGAGCGGCGATGCACCGGGCAGGACCAGATAACGGATGCGGTGGAATCCGCGTAGCCGGTAGACGAGCGCCGTATTCTTCAACACTTCATCCAGGGACCGTACGCCTTCGATCGTATTGAGCAGGATGGGCCAGAGGCAGCCCAGGACGATGACGGTGATCTTCATCGTGTCATTGATGCCGATGAGCAGGAGCAACACCGGAATGAGGATGGTAGACGGCACTGCGCGGATGAATTCCAACAAGGGTTCCAGGAGCCAGCGCAAGGTCCGTGAGAGTCCGATGGCAATTCCCAGCGCCACCCCGAGCACAAGGGAGACGGCAAGGCTGATGAGGAGTCGCACCATGCTGGGGACGACATCCGTGAAGAACTTCTCGCTGAACCACACGTTGACGAAGGTGCTGGCCAGTTTGTCCGGCTTGGGAACGAAGAAGTTGGCTCCCTGGGCTGTGGACGCCCACCAGATGGCTACGAGGAGTGCCGGCAGGCCGAACCACATGCCGAGGCGTTTGAGGACGATCATGCCGCCACCTCCGAACGGACCGAGCTGTGCCAGAACAGCACCTTACGCTCGATGAAACGGAAAATAAGGTTTACCAGGATGCCCAGAAGGCCGGACGTCAGGATCAGGGCGATCATTGCCGACGGGTTGTCGTTCAGCTGGGCCTGCGCCACCGCCCGGCCTATTCCGGGAGTACCGACGATGAGCTCGGAGCTGATCGCAAGGATGAGGGCAACAGTGGCAGCGAGGCGGATGCCGGTCATCAGGTACGGCAGGAGCGTAGGCAATACCAGGTGCCGGACCCGCTGCAGCCAGGTCATCCGCAGGGTTCGAACAGTGTCGTTGGCTACCTTGTCGATGTCCGTGATGCCGTACATGACCTGGATCATGACAATCCAGAAGCAGCCGTAAACCACAATCAGGAGTTCGGCGCCGATGCGGGGTCCGAACAACAATGCGGCCAGGGGGATCAGGCCCACGGCAGGAATGGGACGCAGGAACTCCACCGTGGTGTGCGTGGCAGCGCGCAAGAAGCTGCTCGAACCGATGAGCAGGCCAACTGCGAGACCGCCCAGGGTGGCGATGGTCAACCCAAGGAACCAGGCCCACATCGTCTGGCCTATGGTGAGCCAGAACTGGGTGAAGGTGAAGTTGGTAAGGAATGTAGGAATGACCACCGTTGGTGGTGGCAGGTGGTGCTGGCTGACTGGGCCAAAGGCTGAGAAGAGTTCCCAGGCAATGAGTGCGGCGAGGATGCCGGCGACGCCCAGGACGTAGGGTCCCACAGCAGTCCACCGGGCAGCACGACGCACTCTGTGTTCCCGCGTAGGCAGGGTACGCACAGCCACGCTGCTCAGGGTTGGAGTTTGCGTTTCCACGGTTTTTGTTCTGCTCTCATTTGTGCGATCGGTTGGCGGTCGGGGCCGCCGGGCGGCCCCGACAGCGGAGTTACGGCTTCCAGATCACCTTGGCCACGTCGGGCTTGGTGTTCACGATGCCGTATTTGACGAGCAAATCCGCAAAGAGCTGGATTGTCTCCTGTGAAACATCCGGGTTGTAGAGCGAGAGCTGGGCCTTCTTCGCAGCGGCCGGGTCAGTCCCGAGGGCGGCCGGCATCGCGTCGCGGATCAGATCATTGTTTTCGGTCAGGAAAGGCAGGGCCTCCTTCATGGCTTCAGTGAACCGCTTGACCTTGTCCGGATCGCTTTCCACCAGTTTGCCACTGGAGATGGAGACCAGTTCGTTCTCACCAAGGCCGGTGTCGTGGATGAAGTCGCTGACCACCCGGCCGCCCTTGGAAACTACCTGCTGGATGAACGGAGAACCTGCCATGCCGGCGTCGATCTGGCCCGCTTCGATTTGGGCAGCAACTTCCGGGAAGGACAACTGGACGAATGTCACCTTCTTCGGATCGCCGCCGTCCTTGGCTACTGCTTCACGGATGCCGATCTCGCCGATGCTACCCAGCGCGTTGACGGAAACCTTCTTACCTTCAAGGTCCCGGGCGGTCTTGATGGTGGACGAGGCACCCACCACTACGGCGGTGGAGTCTTCCACAATCTTGGGGTCGTTCTGGGTCACACCTTCAACGATACGGACATCGAGTCCCTGGGTGGTCGCCGTCAAGGCTGTGACCGGGCTGGCCAGCATGAAGTCCAGGTCACCGGTTGCCAGCGCCGGCAGCTGCGCCGCGCTGCTGCCTGCACCCACCACCAGCTGCAGGTCGATTCCATGCTTTTCGAAGAAGCCTTTGTCCTTGGCAACCTGGAAGGCTGCCACGGTGTTGGACGGGAAGATCCCGTAGGTGACCTTGGTAAGTCCTCCGGAGCTGCTGCCTGCGGCAGCGGGGGCGCTGCCGTCGACAGATCCGGATGCGCAGCCACTGAGCGCCAGTGCCAAAGCTACGGCGCCGATGGCCGCTGCGCGGGTTTTCTTGATGTTCATGGATTCGCTCTCCCTTGAGTGAACGCTGCGCGGGCCTTTGCCTGCCGTCTTCAGCGACGAGTTGCAGCAACAGTATTTGTCGATAACGCCTTTGTCAATGGATTATGCATTCTTAGATTTATTATGCGTTCTGTGGTTCGAAAGTGACAGTCGCCACAGTGAAAACCTTGTTCAAAACGTCGTCCAGTTCCTGGGCGAGGCACTCCGCGGCCACCACATGGTCCGGCCGCACGATGATTGCCGAGAAGGGCCGCTCGTCAAACCAGGACTTCAAAACCCCGCTTTCGTCGCCCACGACGCGGACTCCAGGCGCAGCAGCTGCTTTGGCCCACGGCAGCTGCGTGGCCGGCACTGCGTGCACGAGGACGCCGCCAAGCCTCGCAAGCTTCTCTGCGGCAACCTCACTCACGAACGCCGTGGGATCGTTGTTCCAGACCACCACCCGCCAGCCTTGGCCGGTGGCGTCGTCCAGCAGGACCGACTTGCCGTCCTCATTGCGGACTGTGGGCTGCGGGAACAGCATTCCGACCGTACGTGGTGCGTCTTCCCTGTCCGGCAAAGACTTCCATGTGGGGAGCTTCGATGGAACCACAATTCCGTGATCGTACTTAGGCATGGGTTTATAGCCTTGGCTGTTCAGGCGGGCACGGGCCTTGGGAAGCCGGTCCACCACCGCAGCAGCCATATCCCGGACAGCCGTACGCAGCCTGTTGTGGTCCGTCACCAGGTTAGCCATGTTCAGTGACAATGCCACCATGGCCTTCACGTGCTCCCGACGCTCGTCTTCGTAGGAATCAAGCAACCGTTCGCTGGCTTTGCCTTGGACGACGGCGGCGAGTTTCCAGCCGAGGTTCAACGCATCCCGGATGCCGGAGTTCCATCCCTGGCCAGCCACAACCGGCATGACGTGGGCGGCATCGCCCGCCAGCAGGAAACGTCCCACACGGAACTTCTCCGCGACGCGGGCGTGATGGGCATAGACCCGACGGCGGATGATGTTCAGGCGCGCGGGATCAGGGACGTGGGGGGCAAGAAGCGAGAAGACAAACGCATCATCCTCGGCCACCTCTTCCGATTCCCCTTCGAACAGCGTGAACTCCCAGCGCCGGATACCGTGGGGCAGGCTGAGGGTTGCGTAGCCGCGGCTTGGGTCTCCGCCGAATACCGCGTGCGGGGTGCCGATCGGATCGTTCGCGACGTCGATCACGAGGCCGCGCGTCGACCGGGTTTCACCGTCGAACTTAAGCCCCAAGTGCTGACGGGTCAGCGAGCGGCCGCCGTCGCAACCCACGACATAGCTGGCCGTAACCCGTTCCTCACCGGTGGGCGTGCTGACCGTGGCGGTGACGCCGTCGGAATCCGACTCGAAAGCCTCCACCCGGCAACCGAAACGCACCTCCACATGGGGGTACCGCGCCAGGCCTTCCAGCAGGGCCTTATCAACCAGGGGCTGGATGAAGCCGTTCCTTCGGGGCCAGCCGAATTCACGGGTGGTGGGGTTGATTTCCGCCAGTATCTTGCGGTCACCGTTGACGATCCGGATCTTCTGGTCCGGCACCGTGTGCGGCAACACCTTGTCCACCAAACCGATGGTCTGCATGGTCCGGAGTGCCTCGTCGTCAATGCCGACGGCGCGCGGGTAGTCAATGAGTTCGTCACCGCCTTCAAAGACCACCGTGCTTACGCCGTACTGGCCAAGGAGGTTGGCCAGGGTCAAACCGACCGGGCCGGCTCCGATGATAATAACGTCCTTGCGGTCGCTCATTCTGTGCCCCTCAGGGTCTTGATGGATTCCTGTGCCGCACGGCTAAGGAATACGAGGTCGATGCCGAGGCCGACGTAGTCCACGAGTTCCCGGTCAAGAAGGTCGGCGGCGTAGGTACCGGAGCCCGAATAGATGCCCAGGGTCACGCCGTGTTCCCTCGTCAAGGCGGCCAATTGGATGATGGCTTCGCGGACGGGTCCGTCTTCCCAGTCTCCCCTGCCCGGAAGGCCGAAGGACACTGCCAGGTCCGCCGGTCCGATGTAAATGGAGTCCAGGCCGGGAGTCGTGACAATCTCTTCCGCGTTTTTCAGGCCCGCCACCGTTTCAATCTGGGCGATGGTAGACACTGCACGGTTGCCCGCTTCGGTGTAGGACTCTCCCTTATATAGGGCAGGCCTGCTGGGACCGAGGCTACGGTTGCCCACGCCGGGGTACTTCGTAGCTTCCACCAGCATTCGAGCTTGTTCACCCGACTCGATGGTGGGTGCGATGATTCCGCGTGCACCGCTGTCGAGTAGGCGAAGGATGGGGGCCGGATCAAGGCTTCCTACGCGGGCATAGCTGTAGGCCGAGTCGCGGGGTGCCGCCCGCAGCATGTTGCAGGCTGCTTCCAGCCCCACTTCGCCGTGCTGCAGGTCAACAACCACACCGTCGTATCCGGCAGCGAGCGCCCACTCCGTGACGGAGAGGGAAGGGATGGCCTGATGCAACAGTGCCGGCGGCCGGCCCCCGCGGCTATCCCACTTCATTTCGAGGCGCTTTCCGTCAGGCGCTTGGCGTGCGCGGCAGCGTTCATTCCGCCGAAGATGGGGTTGATCTCGCGTCGCGCGATCTTCCATTCCCCGTCCACTTTCCGGTAGACCTCCCGGAATTCACCCACGCTGGCAGGCATAAGCGGGTTCTCCGAAGAGTCCCGGAACGTCAGGTACTGGGTCCAACCGTGGAGTTCCTCCCCTACCCATTCCAACCGGATGCCGCCGATGAGGTGGCGGCCCACTACGCCCGTGACCTTGGCGCGACGTTCGCCCCAGGCCTTGATGGCGTCCCGGCCATCCATGTCCCCCAAGGGACCGGTGGATACAGCGTCTTCCGTGTAGAGCTCCCATGTAGTGTCCGCCCTGCCATGATCGAGGCGCCACAGCAATTCCGCGACGAGTGCCTCGATGGCTACGCGCGTTTCGACCGTTACCTTACGCATGGACAGCCTCCGTCAGGTGCGCGACGACGTCGCCGAACCCGTGCGAGTACTTCGCCGTGTAGGTAACGTTGGGGTCCCAGTCCACAATCAGGCCGATGGATCCGGAGAGCAGGATTTCTCCAGCACGGAGGGGCTTGCCGATCCTCAACGACGTCTCCGCCAACCACTGGACTGCGTTGATGGGATCGCCCATGACGTTTCCGCCAAGGCCTCGCGTCAATTCTTCGTCACCGCGATAGAGGACCATCTCGACCTGCTTCAGATCGATTTCGCCGTAAGGGATGCGAACCGGACCTGTGACGATTCCTTCGCAGGCGGCGTTGTCGGCGATCGTGTCAACAATGCCCATCTTGTAGCTGTGATAGCGGTTGTCAACCAGTTCCATTGCAGGCGTCACGTAGTCGATGGCCGCTTCCACTGATGCCAGATCCGAATCCAGGAGGTCGGACTTCAGGACGAAGGCGAGCTCAGCTTCGATCTTGGGGTGGAAGTACGCTGATGAAGGCCGCTCAACCGGGGATTCGAAGACCATATTGTCGAGGATGATGCCGTAGTCGGGTTCGTCCACACCGGCACGCGCCTGGACCACGGGATTGGTCAGACCAACTTTCCGGCCAACACGACGGCGGCCTTCCGCGGCTTCGCGCTGCTGGGTGACGAGCTCGGAGATGCGGTAGGCAGCGTCCTTGTCCTTCTCCGGCAGCCGGTGGCGGACGAACTCGATCGGGGTGCGCGTTGTCCGCGCCTTGTAGAGATCTTCAGCGATCTCCGTAATGATGTCCGACATCTGCATCAGGCCTTTCTGCTGAGGAAGTCGAGTGCTTTTTCGTTAAACGTGGTGGGATCCTCCCACTGCGGCCAATGGGCGGCGTTACGGATCAGCGCGAATTCACCGTCCGGAATTGCCGCCGCCAGGGTCTCGCCGGTTGCCACACCGCCTGTGGGCTCATGGTCCGTCCACACGAGCAGTGCCGGCACCGGGATTGCAGCGTAGTCTTCCTTGGTCACTTGGTTTCGGGCGCGGATGTCCGGCACCTGGAGCGCCATGATGTGCTCCATGGAGGTAATGAAGCCGGGCCGACCGTAGATGGCGCGGCGTACTTCCACCAGCTCGTCCGTGATCTGGTCCGGATTGTGGATGACCACCTGGAGCCGGGCCTTGACGTTCTCGTAACTGGGATCCTCCACGGCCTTGCGGCTCACCGGGCTGACACGGTCCATGGACTTGGAACCCACCATGCGGCCGCCGGGAGCGCTCAGGACAATCGTGTGCAGGCGCTCGGGGTGGTGTGCGGCGAACTTGATGGCGATCCACCCGCCGAGTGATTCACCCAGGAGGTGCACCTTGTCCAGGCCGAGCACGTCCAGGAGGCCCAGAAGGTGTTCCTCGTAGTCAGGGATCTCCAGGTCAGCTTCAGCCAACGTTGAATACCCGTGTCCGGGGCAGTCGTAGCCGATAACCCGGTAATTCTGGGCCAGTGCACGGATGTTGTGGGTCCACGCTTCGATGTGTCCGCTGGTGCCGTTGAGGAGGACCAGGGTCTGCTCCCCGGCACCCACGGTAAGGACCCGTGTCCGCCATGGTCCCACTTGGACATATTCGAGGGTGTGGGAGAGATCGGCGATCTCGCCCCACATGGTTACCTGGCTCATGCGTTCTGCGGAATAGCAGCTGTGATGCCGAAGCCGGCGCCCCAGGTCTTAACCGGCCAGTAGCGGTCCACCACCATGCTGTAGTCGCCCGCCGTCGACAAGGCACTGTAGGCCGCGATCCACGAACGCATCTCATGCGCCGCGCTGCCACCCTCGGCAATGAACTGGTCGTTGTCCCAGCCATCCACGTCGGCCAATGACCCTGAACGGAACACCTTCATCAGCTTCTGGTCCCATTCCTCATTAAGGGGAGCGCTGGATGCGCGGCCATCCGCAATGGCCTGGATGCCCTCAATAATCTTTCCTTCGCGGGCTGCCCGGTCTTCTTTCGACGGCGAATAGGAGACCAAACGCTGCTGGACGGGTTCGGGCGCGCCGTCGTACTCGGGAATCGGCGGGTTGTGGGAGAGCCCGCCGGAGGCCACAAGCAGAACGCGCTTATCCAACTGCTGGGCAGCGCGGCCCAAGGCTTCACCCATCAGGCGGATGCGGGCCATGGGGGTGAGCGGCTTGCCGATCGCGTTCACGAACACGGGAACGAACGGGTTGGTGAAGCCTGAGCCGTACAGGAATTCCAGCGGCTGCATGACTCCATGGTCAACTTCGAGGCGCTCCGAACGGGCGATGTCGATTCCCTGGGCGATGGTCAGCGCGTGCAGTTCGCGAGCAGTCTCGGAATCGACGGGAAGGGCGCCTTCACCGGTTCCATAATCCCCGACACCGACGGCCTGCGCACCAATGGCGAACGGCGGCATCATCGAGTAGAGCACACCGTTGAAGTGGTCCGGGCCGAAGATGACCGTGACATCCGGCGCGAAGTCCTCGACGAACGAGCGAACTTCTCCCAAGGCTTCATTGATTTCGGCGAAGATCGTCCCACCCGGATCGACGTTTCCAAATGACGGCGCGTGTGACAGCGCTGCTAGTGCAAGCGACATTGCTTTCCCTTTCAGTGACTTCGACCACACTGGGCCTTTCTCTAGAGTGTAGATTCTAGATTCGTCATTAGCAATAGCTCACCTTCAGCATTGCGCCCCTGGCTCCGGCGCCGAACTCGATGAGCAGGCCGCCCTGAACGGGCTCCGCCCAAGGCTCTGTTGCTGCATAGTTCATAATGAACAAACTGAACACAAATGAACTTGATAGGCGGGGACCTACATGCTGTCCGAGGATCGTCAACAGCTCATCCTGAGGGAATTAGCCCTTCACGGCTCCCTGAATGCTGCCGAATTTGCGGCCAAGCTTGGAGCCTCCGGCATGACAGTACGGCGGGATCTCGCGATACTTGCTGAGCGGGGGTTGCTCGAACGGGTGCATGGGGGAGCCGTTCCTGCCGGGGGCCGAACAACCGGAAGCAGCGCGACGGTACAGCATTCCACCTCCTGGCGACCGGGCGGGAGGCGGCCTTTGGCGACGATCGGGATGATCGTTCCGTCGGCGTCGTACTACTTCCCGGGAGTGATCCGCGGCGCCGAGGCCGCCGCCCAGGAAGCGGGTGTGCGATTGGTACTTGGTGTATCAAACTATTCGGGCGAGGAGGAACGCCGTCAGCTCCGCCGCCTTTATGAACATGGGGTGGACGGGATCCTGGTCACGCCGAGCGAGGAGTCGTTGGCTGGCACAGAAACGCTGGACCTGCTGGCCGCAGCGGAGGTGCCGGTGATCGTCGTCGAGCGCTCCATTGATAACGCCCTGGATCATGGAACGCTCGAAGCCGTGCGGAGTGACCATGCGCGTGGGGCAGAGATCGCCGTTAATCATCTGCTGGGTCTCGGCCACCGGAAGATCGCGTTGTGCCTGCGCGAGAACAGCCCGACGGCGTCGCAGCTGATTGACGGCTACCGTCGAGCCATGGAGCGGGCCGCGCATACTCACGGCGCCTCGGATCCTAACCGGGACTCCATGGTTCGCACGATGTCCCGGGCGCAGAACGATCCGAAGGCCCACCGGCTGGTGGTTGACGGAATCCTGGACTGGTGCACCGAAACCCGGATCACGGCCGCGATAGTCCACAGCGATGAGGACGCCCTCCAGTTTGCCAGCGCTTGCCAAGAGCGGCAGCTTCGCGTCCCTGAGGACTTTGCGATCATTGCGTACGACGACGAAATCGCCTCCCTGGGGGCCGTTCCGTTGACGGCCGTGGCGCCTCCGAAGTACGACGTCGGGCATCAGGCGATGGTGATGTGCCTGAATCGGATTGGCGCAAGACGCGGGAGCACCTCTGCGCTGCAGCGCGTGAACTTGTCTCCGACGCTGATGGTCCGGGACTCGACCCAAACCTGAATGTTCACTCCTGTTCACTTCGTTGAATTTGTTCATATGTGGCGATTTCAATGGTGATTAGTCAAATGTGCCGTAGAGCACACCCCGACTTCGCATCGTGAACTTCAAAGGAGAACAGAATGAAGCGTCGCAAGCTTCTGCTTGGAGCGGTAAGCCTGATGGCCAGCGCTGCCCTCGTTACCGGCTGTGGCAGCACGACGGCAGCCACGCCAACGCCGACTGAAGACCCTTCAGGGACCATCACGTTCTGGTCCCCGTTGGCCGGGATGGACAAGGTTGCTGCCGCGTTCAATGCCAGCCAGAGCAAGATCAAGGTCAACTTCGAGACGGTGCCCAACGGTTCCGGAGGCGGTTACGCCAAGCTCTCCACCGCCGTCACGGCAGGCAATGGACCGGATGTCGCAACGATTGAATATCCGCAATTGCCGCAATTTGTCAGCAACGGCCAGCTCCAGCCACTTGATGGTTTGATCAACAAGTCCGCCACAGTGGACAAGCTCAAGGACGAAACCAAGTCCCTGGTGCAGTTCGGCGATAAGACCTTCGCCCTGCCTTACGATGCTGCCCCGATGATCATGTGGTACCGCAAGGACATGCTGGACAAGGCCGGTGTAGGCGTTCCGAAGACATGGGATGAGTTCGAACAGGCGGGCAAGAAGCTCAAGGCGGTCGCGCCGGATTCCTTCCTGGCCAGCTTCAACCCTAACGAAGCTTCGCTGACCGGCGCCTTGGCGTGGCAGGCAGGGGCCAAGTGGTTCGGCACCGACGGGGAGAGCTGGAAGATCGGAGTGAACGACGACCCAACCCAGAAGGTCGCCAGCTACTGGCAGAAGCTGATTGACCAGAAGATCGTCAAGGTCCAGCAATCCTTCAGCGACGAATGGAGCGCAGATTTGGCCAGTGGCGCCGTCGTCGGTGTCCTGGGCGCGAACTGGAGCGCAACAGGAATTCAGAAGCGTACCGAAGCCAGCGGGCAAAAGGGCCAGTGGATCGCGGCTGAGGTTCCCAACTGGGGAACACCTTCGGACGCTTTCTACGGCGGCTCCACGTTCAATATCACCAAGAGCAGCAAGAACCCCGCCGCGGCGGCCAAGTTCATCGAATACCTCGCCACCAATTCCGATGCCATCAAGGCACGCGGCAACACCGGGTCCGCGTTCCTGGCCTTCCCCGGGCTCACACCTGTAGCCCAGCGGGCCTACGACGCGAGCTACTTCGGTAACGACATCTACTCGGTCTTTGATAAGGCCTACTCCACCATCACGCCCGGTTGGCAGTGGGGACCGAACTGGGACATTACCAACACGGCCCTCAAGGACGCATACGGCAAGCTGACCACCGGCGGCAAGATCACGGAGGCCGTTGACACAGCACAAACCGCAACAGTGGCCGGACTCAAGCAGAACGGCCTCTCCGTCAAGGAGTAGGGCCCTACGACGGGGTGGTTTCGGGGGTCCCGGAGCCACCCCGCCCGAGGAGATGAATCATGGTCACCCAAGAAACCACCGCAACCGCCGGGGCCCGCCAAAGTGCCCGCAAGCAACGCTCAATGTCCGGAACGGGCGGCCGCACGGCGGCGCTGTTCCTCACGCCCTTCTTCGCAGTCTTCACCCTCGCAATGGTGGCGCCCGTCGTTTACTCAATTGTGCTGAGCTTCTTCGCCCAGCAGAAGTCCGGTCTTGGCTTCGGCGAGGCCAAGACCTCGTTCGTCGGTCTGGAGAACTACCTGCAGGTCCTGCAATCCGAAAGCTTCGTGGGCGGCATCGGCAGACTCGCCCTCTACTGTCTGATTTATATACCTTGCATGATGGGCGGCGCCTTGGCGTTCGCGCTCTTGCTGGACGCCGGCGTCGCTCGTGCCAGGAAGCTCTTCCAGCTCCTTGTCTTTCTCCCCCACGCAGTGCCCGGTGTCATCGCGGCCCTGATCTGGGCCTACCTCTACACGCCGGGGGTTAGCCCGATCGTGTCGGTCCTGGAATCAGGCGGGATCTCGCTGAATTTCCTGGACAACCACATGATCCTTCCCTCCATCGTCAACATCTCCGTGTGGGAGTGGACCGGCTATAACGTCATCATTCTCTTCACGGCGCTGCAGGCTGTGTCCCGCGAGGTTTTGGAAGCAGCACGGGTAGACGGCGCCGGCGAAATCCGTGCCGCCATCAGCATCAAGCTGCCGCTGATACTTCCGGCCCTGAGCGTCATCATGCTCTTCACGGTTATCGGCACACTTCAGCTCTTCACCGAACCATCCATTATCGGCAAAGCCACCGCCTCCGTCACCAGCACCTGGGTTCCGAACATGTGGGCCTACGACGCCGCATTCAACAGGCATAACCTCAACCAGGCCGCGGCAGCGTCCATCATTATCGCGCTCCTGGCCGCCGTGCTGTCCTGGGCCGTGACCCGCTTCAGCTCAAGGATGAACAAAGCATGAGCACCAGTACCATGCCCAGACAACACGCCACGCCACCGCAGACAACGGCATCAGAACGCCGGAACGCCAAACGCGGCCGCAGGTTCACCGGCACCTTCACCGTCAACGCACTGCTGGTCATTGGCTGCGCGTACATGGTCCTGCCCGTCCTGTGGCTCTTCATCGCCTCAACCAAGAACACCGCTGACCTGTATGGCACCGGAGCGTACGCGTTCGGCCAACCCGCCTTCCTTGACAACGTAGCTGCCGTTCTGGGGCAGGACGGCGGCGTGTTCCTGCGCTGGATGGCGAACTCGATGTTCTACGCCGCGTTCGGGGCGGTCTTCGGCGGGCTCTTCTCCGTCATGGCAGGCTACGCGTTCGACAAGTTCCAGTTCCGCGGCAAGGATTCCTTCTTCGGAGTGGTCCTGGTAGGCGTCCTTATCCCCAACACCGCCACCGTTTTGCCCATGTATTTGTTGGCTTCGGTGTTCGGCATCACCAACACCGTTTGGGCCATCCTCATCCCGGTGCTCTGCAACCCGTTCGGGGTGTATCTGGCCCGGGTGTACTCGGCCGCCTACGTCCCTGGCGAGACCCTGGAAGCCGCCCGTGTGGACGGCGCGGGTCCGATCCGTTCATTCTTCTCCCTCGGGCTGCCGATGATGATGCCCGGCTACGTAACCATTGCCCTGTTCCAGTTCGTGGGAGTGTGGAACAACTTCATGCTCCCCTTGGTGATGCTCCAAGACCAGAAATTGCTGCCCGTCAGCGTCGGTATCTCGATCTGGCAGGGCTACTCCGTGCCACAACCGGAATTTACGCCCATGGTCATCACGGGGTCGCTGCTCTCGATTGTCCCGCTCCTGCTTGCCTTCGTTATGTTGCAGCGGTTCTGGAAGTCAGGACTCAGCGCGGGAAGCGTCAAATGAGCACCAACTCCCTGAACGTGGCCCTGGCGATGCCCGCCAGCACAGCACGCACTGTCTTTCCGCCGACCAGCCTTGATCCGTTGGGACGTTCGTTGAACCTTCTCAGTCATGACCCGATTGAGGACTTCCACTCACCGGAAGGCCGGGCTGTCCTGGTGGAAGCGGACGTCCTCATTACTGGCTGGGGATGTCCGATGATCGACGACGCGGTCCTGGATGCCGCACCCCGCCTCCGCTATGTCCTTCACGCTGCAGGCACCGTGAAACACCACATTGGAGACGCCTGCTGGGAACGCGGCATCCAGATCAGCTCCGCCGCTGATGCCAACGCCATCCCCGTTGCCGAGTACACAGTTGCAATGATCGTCCTGGCCAACAAGAAAGTGCTCCAAATCGCCCAAGCCCTGCACTCCACCCGGACGGCAGTACCTGCGGAGCAGCTCTTTCCAGACATGGGAAACTACCGCAAGCGGGTCGGCATCATTGGAGCCTCAAAGATTGGCCGGCACGTCATTCGCCTCTTGGCTGGCTACGAGCTGGAAGTGGTGGTCGCCGACCCATACCTCAGCGCCTCGGAGGCCTCTGCACTCGGCGTCGGGCTCCTCAGCCTGGACGAGCTCGTGGCGAGTAGCGACGTCGTGAGCCTCCACGCGCCGTCGCTCCCCTCCACGAAGAACCTCATTGATGCAGGACTGATCGAACGGATGCGGCCGGGAGCCACGTTCATCAACACCTCGCGAGGTGAGCTGGTGGACCAGGAAGCACTTCTTGCGCGAGTGGAACAGGGTGACCTATACGCCATCCTGGACGTCACCACGCCCTGGGTGTTACCGGCAGAGTCCCGGTTTTACTCACACCCCAACGTGCTGCTCACCCCACACGTGGCGGGGTCGCTGGGCACCGAGCTCGAACGCATGGCAGCGAGCGCCGTGCAGGAAGCACTCCGGCTATCCCGCGGCGTGCCCCTCGCCTACCAACTGAAAGCCGAAGATCTCGCAATCACGGCGTAGGCCGCCTCACCACATACCAAGTCCGTGACATGTGTCATTCCCCATTACATCGAAGGCGAATCAATGGAACACACCACGAATTCAACCGCCCCTAAGAACACCCGCCGGGCAACCCCGATAGTCCTGAACCGTAGGACCTTGCTGCAGTTCGGCGCCGTCGCTGCGGCCGTGCTCGGAACTCTCCCACTGACAGCACCACGCGCATCCGCGGCGGATGACCTCTTCATTGCCGCCCGCCAAGCCTGGCAAAAGGCCCTGATGGGCGGTGGCTACGACCCCGCCGATCCAGCCTTCGCATCCCGGCTGACCGCTGTAGCTACCACCGGCCGGAAATGGCAGACCTCCATGAATACCGCATCGGGCCGCACATCCTTGTGGGCGGACCTGCCTCTGGGTATCAAATCCTCGAACGTCACCAACACCGCCCGCCGACTCCGCGATATGGCCATGGCCTGGGCAGCAACCGGATCCTCTACGTATCACGACACCGGGCTGGCCGCGACAATCGTGAACGGTCTTGATTGGCTGTGCACCAATGCCTACACCACCAGCGGAACCGCATACGACAACTGGTACGAGTGGAAGATCGCCACGCCCCAAGCCATCAATGACGCCGTGGTCCTGCTCTTCGATCAACTCTCGCCCGAACAGATCAGCTCCTACGTGGCCGCAGAGGCGCACTACGTACCCCAAATGCCGACTACCGGCACAGAGGCCGCCGCCGCCAACCTGGCCTTGGTCGCAGATGGATTCAGCGGCCGTGGCGTACTGTCCGGTGACATGCCCACGGTCACGGCAGCGCTGCACAGCCTGGCTTCACTCATGACCTACGCAAAGCCAGCGGGCGTCGCGGTGGGCACGATCGACGGCAACAAGGATGAAGCAGCCTTCTTCAGCTATGACGGCTTCTATCCGGACGGTTCATTCATCCAACACGGCCAGTTCCCCTACGTCGGAGGCTACGGGGCAAGCCTTCTGACGTCCATGGTGGCCACCATCCTCAGAACCGTTCCCTTGGGTGCCTCCATTGATACGAACATCATTTATGACTGGATCCACGATTCCTTTGAACCCTTCATGTGGAACGGACTCATGATGGACACCGTCCGGGGCCGGAACGTCGCTTTCTCTCCCGACGGCGACCACGGTGCCGGACACGGCGTCCTGGCCGCTGCACTGCCGCTGCTGGACACGACTACAGGAGACCAACGCAGTCGGCTCGCTGCCATGCTCAAGCAGGAACTCACCGGCGACAAGGGCGATGACCCAATGGCTGGCTTCACCCTGGCGGCCTTCAGCATGGCACGGGCACTCGTCAACGACGCGGCCGTGGCACCCCGCGGACCGCTGGTCACCACCCATGTTTTCGGATCCATGGACAGGGTCCTGCACCGCAACGAAACGTTCGCAGCCGCCGTAGCCATGAACTCCCCTCGCATCTCCAACTACGAAACCGGCAACAATGAAAATCTGGCCGGCTGGTACACCGCCGACGGCGCCCTCTACCTTTACACTGACGACCCCACTCAATTCGGCAACGGATACTGGTTCACGGTGGACCCCTACCGGATCCCCGGAACCACGATCGACACCGTAACCCGCACACGGGTCACGGTTCCGTGGCGCGCCGAATATCACAACCCTGATTACTGGGCCGGAGGCGTTGCAGACTCAAACTGGGGCCTCGCCGGTTTACGGCTGAAGGCAGAATCCCCCTCCACACTGCAATGCCGGAAATCCTGGTTCTTCTTCGGCAATGAGATCCTTTGCCTGGGCGACGGCATCACCGGGGACCCAGGCCGGACACTCGAGACAATCATCGAAAACCGTCGAACCGGCTCCAGCGCAACCATCACCATCGACGGGCAAGCACTCACCACCAACGGTCCCATCAAACAGACGGGCGCCACGTGGGCGCACCTGGACAACGCAGCGGGTTACGTCCTCACCGAGCCCACCACGCTAAACGTCCTGCGGGAAGAACGAACCGGCAAACTCTCCGATATCAGCCCCAACCGAACCTCCGCATCATTCACCAACACGTTCGCCACCTTCTGGCTCGAACACGGAACGGCAGGAGCAGACCACTATGGCTACGTCCTCCTGCCCAAGGCAACGGCCGAACAAACCCGTGCCTACGCCCAAAAATTGCCCATCCGGGTGGTTGAGCGGTCCGCGACCGTGCACGCCGCACGCCATGAAACCTTTGGAAAGCTCGGAGTAGCCTTCTTCACCGCGGGCACCACGTCATTCATCACCGCGCAGCAGCCGTGCGCGGTCATCGTTGAAGAAACGGACACGGAATTGCGCCTTTCCGTCAGCGACCCAACCCAGCTGGCCAGCACCGTCGTCCTCGATCTGGACATCACCGGGGCAGAAACGGTATCGGCCGACGACGGCGTCACGATCACCAAAAACGGAAGCGCAACACGCATCTCCGTAGACGTTGCCAACGCCGCAGGCAGCAGCCGATCCGCCCGCATCAAATACGTGCTGTCCCCCACCATCGTGAGGGAACGGCTCTTACGCGATTACGACGCCGGCAAACTCACCAAACCGCTCTACGATGACCTCGACAAATGGCTGAAGAAACTCGCCCACGCCGACAGGAAAAGCCGGGAAAGCCAGGAATACCTCGATGGCTTCAAAGCCCGGATTGCCAGCTCGCAGCAGAACCTCGACCCGGCTACCTACGCCGCCATGCAAGACCTGGCCTCCCGCCTGGTCGCGCGCATTAGCTAACGCCTCCCGACAGGGTGGATGGACCCGTACCAGCCACCCTGTCGGGGCGACTTCACAAGCTGCTGACAATGACCGGTGAGGGGAACGCGTTGCGAACTCGCGCCGTCGCAATGTTGCGCAGATCACATCTGATGCCTACGCTGGGGTGGCTGCAGCGTGGCAGCGAACAGATGAAAGGCAGCATATTGACCAGCGAGAAGCTCTCTGTAGTTGTTCGAGTCGACCTCGACGGAGCACAGATCCAGATCGCAGCAACCGGTCACGTGACCACCTCCAATCTCCACGCGCTATATCCAATCGTTCAACGCACCAACAGCCTGGCCGACGGCAGGGACGTCGAGATGGACCTTACGGGCGCCTTGATCGAACCGGATGCTCTTGAACAACTGCAGGGCTACGCGATGCTGCACGAATTGCCGGTTCGGGTAGATCCTGCCCCAGCGTTGGCAGGGGCTGGGCTGGCGGCGTGAGTTGCGCCAGCCCTCAAACCGAGGACTAACCTGACTGACATGACTCAGTCAGCGTGCGCGTGGATCGGGACCATTGTTTTCCTCTTCCTCGCGCCTGGCATCGTGGCGGGTCTCATCCCATGGCTCATCTCCGGATGGCGGCTCTACGACTGGGACGGCGCGACGTGGATCGTGGCGCCCGTCGCCTGGATCGCGATCGCCCTAGGGGTAGCTTTCCTGCTCCACGCATTTGCGCTGTTCGCCCTTCACCGGGGAACCCCGGCGCCGGTTGCGCCGACCCAGTCGCTGGTTGTCACCGGGGTTTATCGATTCGTGCGCAATCCCATGTACATTGCGGTGCTCACGATCATCCTCGGCCAAGCGCTGCTCTGCGGCAGCTGGTGGCTCGTGATCTACGCTGCGATAGCCCTCATCGCCGTGGTCACTTTCGTGAAGGGTTACGAGGAGCCCATCCTCACCGACACGTACGGCGAGCAGTACCTCGAGTACCGGCGCAACGTTCCGGGGTGGTGGCCGCGGCTGACGCCTTGGCGGGGATGACAGGTCAGGGCTGGGGCGGCGGCAGTTCCGGGTTCTTCGGCTTCCTGCATTTTTACGATGAGTTCAAGAGTGTGGAAGCCTGCGGCGCTGGGGTTGTTGAATCAATCAACAGAATTGCTATCCCCTGGGCTAGCCCGTGGTCGGCTTTGCTGGTTTGTCTCGAGGCGCCCAGACAAGCGGAAAGGTTCCTTCCGCTGGATGGGCGGCATAAATTGGGGGAGGATTCATGCCGAAGGATTACGATCTTTGCCCGGCAGGCCTCTGAGCCGAGGGTTCTCGCGCATCTTGGCGCTCGATGTGAACTGGAGCGTTCGTCCGGGTGTTGGGTACGAAGCGGCGGATGAATGTTGCCGTTATGGCCCCGAGCAGTGACATAAGGAGCCAGGGAGCTAATGCGGGGATTGAGGGCGTGTACGCGTGTTCATAAAGCGGAGCAAGGGCCGTGTTGCCGATAACCACAGCGAGCCCACCGGCGCTGGCAAGCAATCCGTAGTAGGCCCCTGTGGGGCGTCCGGCGGAAAATTCGAGTACCAATCCCATAGCGATAGGTGTCACGCACATGTTGCCGAGGGAGAGGCCCGTCCCCAGCACGATGGCTGGCAGGATCGGAAGCCCGCTGGGCGATGGGATCACTGCCCAGGCAGCGAGTGACGCGAAGCCCAGGGATTGGAAGGCAAAGCCCAGGCTTAGCGCGATTTTCGGTCCCGCTTTGCGCATGATCCGTCCTATTGGCCATTGAAGCGTGATGGTCAGGATCGACGCGTAGGTAAAGACTAAAGCCAGAGAACTTGCACCGGCCCCGCTTCGTTCGAGTTCGACGGGAAGCCCGAAATACAGCTGGTTGGTCGCCAGAAGATTGACGCTGAAGAAGGCGGCGAACCCGATAAACCTCTTCTCCCTCAGGCAGGACCAAAGGTCCGCCGACGGGTGGCCAGGCAGGTCGGAGGGGGTCTTGGCTGCTTGGGGCCGGGCCTTGGGCAGGAACAGCCAAAAGACCACGGACATCACGGCAAAGACGGCGGCCCCTGTCAGCAGGGCAGTATCAAAGCCGGTGCTGAGGAGTAGGGACCCCAACAGCGGACCGAGCACCACGCCTACCTCGCCGCAGACCACCAGCAATGCAAAGAGCGCGGATCTGTTGCTGTGCCGTTCGACACTTGAAACCGATGTTGAAGATGAGCTGGCTGGCGAGCAGCAGTTGCGGCGCTGGCGCAACCCTCGCGGGACGTCGGCGGGTGGGTTTTGGGCGCAAGGTCAGCGCGGCCGTCGGCTTCATTTGTTGGTGCCGGCTCGGAGGACGGGAAGCATGACGGATCCTTGTGTAAAGGGCTGGTGGATTGCCATTAATACTATCCGGAATCATTCGCATTAGAGTGAATCCGTCACAGAAGGTCACAAGGAGCGTTATGCGTTGCCGTCCGGTCGTCGCGGTCGGGTTGGCCGGGCCAAGGAATCTCGGAGCCTAGCCCCTCCATACAGCCGCCTCAGCCAGCTCCCTGACTCAGCCGAACGGCCGCCTCCTGCTGGACGCGCGCGGCCTTGCTTGAGTAGTCCGCGATGATCCGGAGTTCGTCGTCGCTGTAGCCCTCCAGCAGCGCGGCCATGCCGCCCATGAAATCGGCGAAGTAGGGTGCCGCTGCGGCAACCTGGTCACCGACGAGCTCGATCAGGACCTTCCGCTTGTCCTCGCCATGCTTGACCCGCCGGGCCACGCCTTTGCTTTCGAGTCGCTGCATGAGTCCGGTGACGGATGCGGGGGCCAGCCCCGAATGTTCCCCGAACTCACCCGCCGTCATGGGGCCGTGCCGCAGCAGGATGTCGATGGCCTTGCCCTCCGTCGCCGAAAGGCCCCGGAGTTCCGATAGTGCGGTGTGGAACATGATCGCGGCAGTGGACAGCTCCCGGCCCGACGCATAAACAGCTTCCAGCAGAGCCTCGCGTTGCCCCTGATTCGTCATGCTCCGAGGCTAGCAAAGTCTTTCGCTTGCCCGAAACGATTGACCAGGGCCGAGCTCAGGATTATATTTCTTTTAACCGAACGAAATAAATTCCCAAGGAGCTCCCATGCTGACCTGTCTTGTCATCGGATCCGGCGTAGCCGGCCTTTCCACGGCTCTCTCACTTCAGAAAGCCGGCCACTCCGCCACTGTTTTTGAGGCCCACAATGGGCCTTCTGACGGAGTCGGCGCCTTCCTCACCCTCGCGGTCAACGGTTTCGATGCCCTGGACACGCTGGGACTGAAGGAGCAAGCTGCGCAGCTGGGCTTCAGCACTCCCCTTATGTCCATGTACCTGGGCAGCACGGGTCGCCACCTGATCGATTTCGATTTCGGCGGCACCCTCCCTGATGGCACCACGGCCCGGACTATGACGCGCTCGGAGCTTTACACCCTCTTGCGGGAGGAAGCGCTCCGCCGCGGGATCAGGATCGAGCATGGCAGGCGTTTGATAAGGGTCGAGGAACTGCCCGACGGCGTCACGGCCGTTTTCGACGACGGCACCTCCGCCCGCGGCGACCTGCTGGTTGGGGCCGACGGGCTGCGCTCGGCGGTGCGGCCGCTGATCGACCCCGCCTCCCCCGCACCGCGCACCATCCCACTGCTCAACACGGGCGGCATCATTCCTGCCAACACCGCCGCCTTGGCGCTAAAAGACGTAGATCTCGGCGTGTCCCCGGGGCGCATGAAGATGGTGTTCGGCAAGCGCTGCTTCTACTGCTACATGCCCAGCCCCGACGGCAGGATCTGGTGGTTCGCAAATCCTTTGCAGCGCTCCAGTGCTGATCCGGCTTTGCTTGGCCAGGAGGAACTCAAGTCTTGGCTGACCGGGCTGGTGGCTGGAGACCGAACACCAATGGCGGCCCTGATTCGCGCCACGGAAGATATCATCAAGCCGTATTCCACGTTCGATTTCCCGAGCGTCCCCCGCTGGCACCGCGGCAGGATGGTCTTGGTGGGCGATGCCGCCCATGCTGCCTCTCCATCGTCCGGGCAGGGCGCATCAATGGCAATCGAGGACGCCGTCACGCTGGGCCGCGCCCTTCGGGGAGCCACAAGCGACGACAAAGAAGCTAGCCTCGCTGCCCGGTTTGCGGCCTACGAAGCGGAGCGCCGCCCCCGTGCGGAGACGGTGGTCGCATGGGGCCGTCGGAATTCTGAGCCCAAGGTCAGGAACCAGTTCACCCGGGTGCTCCAGGACCTGGCCATGCGTGCCATTTTCAGGGGACTTGCCCGGAAGGCCGCGGACAACTTCGATTGGCTGTACGGCCATCACATCGACTGGGATGCTGTTCCCGAGTTTGCCGACAGATGACCACGTCGCTCACCCGGAAGATGCTGCCTCAGCACCCCCGGTAGCCAGGCTCCCGTCAGCGCCCGCACCCCCACCATCGCCTCTGCCCGCTGCCTTCTGCATATACGACGCCGAGACGCTCCGGTAAACGGGTGTCAGGAAGGCGATCAGCGCCGCGGCAATGAGAATGAATCCGGCAATCAGGAACACCAGGGCGATCCCGCGGGACGTGCCCTGACCCAACAGCGGTTCGAGTTGGGCGGCGCCCTCGGCGGAGCGGGCGTAGGGGATGATCCAGAACTGGGCGATCGGGGCGATGAGGAACGCTGTAATGGGCGCTGCTGCGGACTCGAAGGCCATGGCGAATCCGAACACCCTGCCCTGCCGGTTCAGGGGAACCACCTGCTGGATGACTGTTTGCTCGGCAGCTTCCACGATGGGAACCAAGGTCAGATAGAGCCAGATACCGGCTACATACAGCCATGCCCATTCACGCAGGGTGAACACTGCACCAAGCAGCCCCATCACGGCGACAACGATGAGCATGGTCCGCAAGGGGTTGGAGCCGAGCCCGAACTTTCCCACCAGGGCACCGCCCACCAGTATCCCAGTGCAGCCCAGGGCGAAGAACGTTCCCCACATTTCAACGGAGAACATTTCCAAGCCGTAGGGATCCATCAAGGCCATGTACACACCGCCCACGAAGTTGTTGAACGTGGAAAAGACGATCAGCGCAAACAGCCCTGAAATAGCCAGGACAGCGGCAATCGAACCCCGGAAGTCGAAGCCGCCGTGCGCGTCCGAAGCGGCGGCCTGCACCTCTTCGGGCATTCGCAAGGTAAGTAGATGGGCGAACGCCAACGCGGTAAGAATCAGGGCGGCCACAATGGTCCAGCCCATGCCCAGCAGGCCTACTGAGAGCCCGGAGAGGACCGAGGTAACAACGAACATCAGTCCCTGCACCATCCCCACCATTCCGTTGGCATTGGCCCGGCGATCAGGCTCGATGAGGATAGTGACGGTGGTGGAGAGGGCAATATTGCGCAGATTTTCCACCACTGCACCCACGAGGATGATCAGAGTGAAAAGCCAGAACCACGGCTGCGTGAGGTCCAACAGCTGCCTGGTAGGGATCAGGAGAAACAGCACTCCTGATAGCACGAACATCACCAGGGTGAACCCAGCAGCGAAGCGCATCACGGCAAGCTTCCGATACCTGTCCACGAAGGTGCCGAAACTGATGCTGGAGAGTGCAATCAGCAGCATGTAAGCGCCCCCGACCACTCCCGTGGCAATAACATTGCGCGTTTCCAGATAAACCCAGAATGTCAGGGCGAACCAGAGATAGCTTGTGGTGATGTTTGCGAGGGCAGTGTTCACCAGGATCCCCATAAATGTGCGGGATCGCTCTGCCGGAGTGCGCAGGGAGAGGTCGATAACGTCAGTTACCCCAGCCGGTTCCTGCTCGGTCATGCGTTCCAGTGTACTGACACCAATTGCCGCAGATAAGGCCCAGCGACAACCCGGTCCTTATGACAATCAAACCCCGCCAACCTCCCGGTAGGATCGGCAAGGAATCCTAAAGAAGCCTGGGGGAAATTCTTGATGAAAGGTGCAAAAGGCCAGCTCGCCTTCACCGATGACGTTAGCCGGGATCTGGAGTTGCGGGAGTACGGCCTGGACCCCGCAGAGGATTCCACCCTGCTTCCCAACGCCGCCGTCATGAGTGCGCTGCAGAACCTCGTGCGCCTTGCCACTGAGCTTTGCGGCGCCCCTTTTGGGGTGGTCAATATCATCAGCGCCGAATACCAATACCAAATTGGCGCATGGGGTGTGGAACCGGGCATGTGCTCGCGCGAAGATTCCATGTGTGCCAAGGTGTTCCTCTCCCGCGAGATCACGGTTATCCCTGACGCTTCGCTGGATCCGCGGTCCGCTGACAACCCCTTCGTCACCGGTGAATTGGGCCGGGTTCGGTTCTACGCTTCGGTTCCGCTGCAAACAGAATCAGGATTCGTTCCCGGCACCTTGTGCGTCTTTTCTGACAAACCCAAAGAGATACGGCCCGAGCAAGTCAGCATGCTGGAAGTCCTGGCCAAGCAGGTGGTGGAGCTGTTGGAGTTGCAGCACCGCACAATCCAACTGGACCGCACGTATGCAGAGTTGAAGGAGAGCAACGCCAAGCTGGCTGGTTTCGCTGGCCGCGTCAGCCACGATCTGCGGATTCCGCTCACCACGATCCTGGGTTACGTGGAGTTGGTGGAGGACGATCCAGACGTCCAAGCGGACAGCGCTGCAGCCGAATACCTGAGCCGCATCGGGGCGAGTGGCCGCCGGATGCTGGGGATGCTGGAAGACGTCCTGAGCTACTCGAGGGTGGGCGGCGGCATACAGCCACAACAGGTCTCACTCAAGGAGGCAGCGGGCGAGGTAGCCCGGGACCTCGGCATCGAGGACGACATCCTTGAAGTGCAGGACCTGAACCTCCAGGCGGACAAAGGCCAACTGCGCACTTTGCTGCAGAACCTGTTGTCCAACGCCATGAACTACCGCAGCCCCGTAAGGGATCTACAGGTCCGGATCAGCGGTGTCTCCAATTACCACGGCGCCACCATCTTCGTGGCCGATAATGGAAAGGGCATCAACGCGGACGACCGGGCCAGGGTCCTGGAACCGTTGGTGCGCCTGCGCCGCCAAGGCGACGGGCCCGGCTCCGGCCTGGGGCTTGCCACCTGCAGCAGCATCGCCAAGGCCCACGGCGGCGAACTCACCCTCTCGGAGACTGCCGGCGGTGGAACCACGGTGGCAGTGAGCTTTCCGGCCGATCTTTAGCGGCGCGCAACACAAGAAAACGCGCGACGCCGACCTACCGCCGTCGTGCGTTTTGCCCCTCAGGCGTTACCCGCGGCCGTTCCCCTTACCTTTGTCGGGCTTCGTGTCATTCTTGCCGCCGCTTTTGGCGTCCGCGGGATCTTGGGAGCCGGCGCCTGCACCATCCTGGGCAGACACGTTGGTTTGTGCCGCTGGCGCCGGAACGGGCTGCTGATCCTGCACATCCACAACTTCGGCTGCGGGCGCCACCGCTGGCGGCGCCGTTTCCACGGGAGTCGCCGGCCCGCTGGGTTGTGATTCGATGACGGTGACACGCGGATCGACCTGCCGCGTCGGTTCGGCTGAAGATTCCGGGGCAAAGACGCCATTGGTGAGCAACGCCAAAGCGACGGGAACCGCGAGGGCAGCCGCAACCAGCCCGGCGAGCACCTTGGACTTCTTTCCAAAAACCCTTGGACCCGTAGCGGAGGCACGCCTTCCCGCAGCTGAAGCAGCTGGCCCGGGGCTTGAGGTCACCACCTGCGGCGGCCGCGACAGCAAAGCCGGCTTCGATGGGACTGCAGGCGCCGCTGGAACTGACGGCAGGATTGCCGTTGCCATGGGTGGCAGCTTTCGACGCCGGCCCGCCAGGACTTCTTCAACGTCGCCCGCGGTCGGGCGTCGTTCTGGATCCATGTCGGTCATTGCCTGGAGGAGTCCGCGCAGTCCATTGGGTAGGTCTTCCGGGATCTCGGGTGCCCGGTGAAGGCGCGCCGAGGCCGTCTCCACCGGGGTTCCAGGGTATTCGGGCTTGCCAGTGAGGCACTCCAGGAGCACCAAACCCAAGGAGTAGATGTCGCTGGCAGGCGTCAGATGCAGCCCTTGTGCCTGCTCCGGGCTGAGGTATTGGGCTGTACCGACGGTGAAGCCCGTTGCGGTGAGGCGGTGATCGTCCATGACCAAGGCGACGCCGAAGTCTGCCAGCTTCACGGAGTCGGCGCCATCTGTCCCCTCCGAGACGACGATATTCGCCGGCTTAATGTCGCGGTGGATGACGCCCTGGGCATGCACCTGCGCAAGGGCGCCGGCCAGTCGCACGCCGATGCGGGTGGTTTCGGAATGCGTCAGAGGCCCATCGGACAATACGGCTTTCAGGTCACGTCCCTCGGCAAGCTCCATGACAAGGTACGCGCGTTCTTCGTCATTGCGCGTATCAACACCGGCATCGAAGGCTGCCACCAGGCCTGGATGGTCAAAGCTTGCGAGCAGCCGCATCTCGGTTTCCTGGCGGCTCCTGAACGAGTCGTCGCCAGAACCAGGCAGGAAGATCTTGATTGCCACGTCCCGGCCAAGGAGCAAGTCCGTGGCCCGGTACACCGTGGACATGGCTCCTCGGCCCAAAACAGGTCCCAGCTCATAGCGGCCATCGATAGCAGCCACACTGGAATCGGTCACGTGGAACTCCACGGCCTCGTCATTGTTGCCCACGAATTGTCACGCCCTTCAGGCCCGCCTGTGTGCTCCGGACCCTAACAGTGTCCGTTACTACCAGGCAACGCCGCCGATCAAAATTTCACGAGAGCCGTGCGGCCGCCCTGTTCGGCGAAACCGCTACGGCTTGAGCAGTCCTGCGTCAAACAGCATCATCCGGATTCACCAGATAAGTCATCAGGATACTTAGTATTGGCCCGGAAGGGAAACGGGCCACCCACGGGTCGTCTTACTCTCCTCGGAGTTCCGCCAGCCGCGAGCCCAGCAAGGCCCGCAAGTGCTGCTCCTCATCCATGGCCAGGCCCCGCCGTAATCGCCCTTCCACTGCATTGGCGGCCTCACTGGCTGCCTTCAATCGTTTACTGCCAAGCGGGGTTAACTTCACGGGGAGCGCCCGCCCGGCAACAGGCTGCTCCGGCCGGGAAACCAGCCCGTCCCGCTCCAGCGCCTGCAGAAGCACGTTCATTGACTGCCGGGACACGAAGACTCCGCGGGCGAGCTCGGAATTGGAGAGGCCGGGACGCTGCGCCAGGAGCTCAAGGCACGCGTACTGCGGCACTGTCATTCCGAGGGGTCGCAGGGCTGCGTCCATTGCGCTCCGCAACGCAGTATGCACTTGCTTCAGGAGATAGCCCAGGGAGGTGTCCAGATCCACGCCGCTGCCGTCTTGACTCATGTCAATATTCTGACATACCTTACGAATGTCAACATACTGACATATTGAGGAGAACAAGCATGGCTACAATCGGTCCAGATTTCATTTCCCTGCAGGTCCGCGACCTTGAACGTTCGGCACTGTTTTACGAGCACCAACTCGGCCTGAGGCGCTCCATGGCCGGTCCGCCACATGCTGTCGTTTTTGATACCACCCCGGTCCCTTTCGCTGTCCGGGAGCCACTGCCGGAAACCGAGTTGGATTCGCTCCCGCAACCCGGCGAAGGAATTGCCTTGTGGCTGCGGGCAACCGACGCCCAGGAACTTCACGACGCTCTCTCCGCCCATGGCACGCAGATCACGGCAGCACCCATCGACGGGCCCTTCGGGCGCACGTTCACCTTCGCAGATCCGGACGGCTACCGGATCACCATCCACGACGCCGCCTGACACCAACCGCAACAAGCGTCCGACGGCGACCTCCCGCCGTCGGACGTTTTCCTGACGTGACGCACGGAACTGCGGCCCGGGCGGCCGGAAGGCACAATGGAAGGCATGACCCTTACTACCTTCGCCCTCGTCCGCCATGGCCAGACCGACTGGAACGCGGAGCGCCGGTTGCAGGGGGCCACCGACATTCCACTGAACGACGTCGGCCGCGAACAGGCGCGTGAAGCCGTTGCCACCTTGGCGAATTACCAGTGGGACGCAATCGTTTCCTCACCCTTGAGCCGTGCGGCAGAAACGGCGGACCTGATCGCAGAGGGCTTGGGCCTTACCGTCGCCCGGCGGATTCCCGAGCTCATTGAGCGAAGCTTCGGACCGGCCGAAGGCCTGCAAGCCGGCCCGGAGCTCGAAGCACTTCGCATCCCCGGCGGTTTCCGAGGCGGCGAGAGCGATGAGGACGCAGCCAGCCGCGGCATGGATGCCCTGGAACAGTTGGCGCAGGAATTTTCAGGACAGCGCGTCCTGGTGGTAACCCACGGCACGTTGATCCGCCTGGCGCTGAGCCGCGCGATCGGCCGCACACTGGACAGCGTCCACAATGCCGTGCTGAACCTCGCCCATCACCACGCCTCCGATGGCTGGAAGCTGGAGTACTTCAACGGTGAGCTTCTAACGGCCGACGTGGACAGCTGACACAACCGCGAAACTCAGCGCATCTTATTGACATTGCGCATGCCAGTTTCTGTATGCTCAAGAGAGTCAAGCAGTTGGCGCCATTCGCTCCGGTTCACTGGAGGTCAGCTTGGCCCTCACACTTGTTGGCTCCCGACTCGTGACCACCGAAACCTGCCGGGCCAACGCCATCACACTGACGGCAAGGGTAACTCTGGCCACCGACGGCTGGTTTGAACTTCGCGTCGTTCAAATACCGGGGCTAGTGCTCCACGTTTCCCGGCTTGAACAGGCGGCACAAACTGTGCTCGACGCCGCAACTGCCTCAAGCGGGCGGAAGCCGGAAGATTTTGACGTCCAGTTCCAATGCTGAGCACACCGATATCGAACGAACAAAACCTGCTGACGGTTGGGCATGGCGCCACGCCCCAGGCCGACTTTGAAGAGCTTTTGCGCACGGCCGGCGTGAAGTCCTTGGTGGATGTTCGGATTGCCCCGGGAAGCCGGAAATATCCTCACTTCGGAAGAAACCACATGGAGGAGTGGCTGCCCGCTGCCGGAATCGCTTATCGATGGGAACAGCGGCTCGGTGGTTTCCGGAAACTGCCACCCGACTCCCCCGACACATCCCTGCGCAACGATTCTTTCAGGGCCTACGCGGCGTACATGCGCACAACCGGGTTCACGGCAGCCCTGAGCCAGCTTTTGGCGGACGCGAGTGCCCAAAAGACCGCAATCATGTGCAGCGAAACGCTCTGGTGGCGTTGCCACCGCCGCCTCATCGCAGATCATTGCGTCCTGCTGGACTTACAGCCGGTCAGCCATCTCATGCCGGGAGCCAAGCTCGTCCCCCACGTTCCTACGGCCGGGGTGAGGGTGCACGGGGCGCATCTGCAGTACGACCTACCTTTGGACGAGTCAGTGGGTTAGGTCAGCGGAGTTGGGCTAGCGGGCCTCAAGCCTGCTCCGAAGTTGCTGCGCGAAGTCGGGGTAGGCTGCGGCAATCTCTTCCAGATCCACTGTTTGGGGAAAGTCGATCACGGGCTGGTGCTCCGCCAGAAAGTTGGCCGTCTCTTCAGTAATGAACTGCCCATCCTTGCCGTCCAGCCCAGCCTCGGCCAGGAATTCAGGGGTGATCCGGAAGACGGACTCTCCGGCCTGCCCTTCGGATGCCCAGCGCACCAAGTATTCATCCTGATTTACGAGTTCTACATCGAATGACTTCTCCATGCCAGCAGCCTACGTGGTGTTCAGCCGTCCCCACTGCTTGTTCACTAGGATGACTGACATGGCAGCCATCGAATCCGTAATCATCGAGGTCGTTCCCACCACGCAGGTGGCGGAGGCCTTCTACACTGACGTTTTCAACATGGGCGGCAGGGTCCAGGTACGTCCATCCGAGACGCCGAGCGCGGGCTTTCGCGGATTTACGATGTCACTTGTCGTCTCCCAGCCGGCCACCGTAAACGGCCTTATGGACAACGCCCGCGACGCCGGCGCGACGGTCGTTAAGCCTGCCGCCAAATCCCTGTGGGGGTACGGCGGAGTCCTCCAGGCTCCAGACGGCACCATCTGGACAGTCGCCTCCTCGTCCAAGAAGGAGACCGGTCCAGCCAATCTGCAGATTGATGCGATGGTGCTCCAACTGGGAGTCGCGGATGTTGCCGCCAGCAAACAGTTCTATCTCGACCGGGGCCTCACGTTGGCCAAGAGTTTCGGAAGCCGGTACGTCGAGTTTGATACTGGCTCCATCAAGCTGACGCTCAATAAACGTAGCGCGCTGGCTAAGACCGCCGGCCTATCACCTGAGGGCACCGGGTCACATCGTCTGCTTATCAGCGGCGATGCAGGCACCTTCACCGACCCCGACGGATTTTCCTGGGAAGCGCCGCTTTAGCAGAAACGCACGACGGCGACCTCCCGCCGTCGTGCGTTTCCGTCTGCCTTGGAAGAAGCTAAACCTCGGGACGCGGGCGCCGGTCGATGATTGTCTCGGGAGCATCGCGCCGCTCCACGATGTGGTCCGTACGCCGGGTGCGGCCTGCCATGATGATGGAAATGATCAGGCCCAATACGCCTACAGCCATCAGGATGTAGCCGATCAGGACCTGGTCCACGAAGGGGATGAGTCCGGGGGCAAGGGCAAAGGCCAGAATCGCTCCAATGGCGATGAGTGCTATGGAAGAACCTATTCTCATGTCGTGCTCCTCTCACTTCCGACCGGCCCGCGATCGGGTGATCACGGAACTGCGTCGATATCGTAAGCATACTTCTCAATTTGGGGAGCGCGAAAGATTGTGCCCGTCATTGTTCGCCTACCAGGCGCGCCGGAACGGTCGTCGGTCAGTGCCCGAAAGCCGCCGCAAACCGGGCGATGGCGTCCTCGGGAGCGGGCGGCGGGCCGAAAACTTCGGCTTGCCGGCTCGTGTTGGCTACGTATCGGCCCGTCTCGAACCATGCCGACATGCTGGCCATATCGCTTACCAGCGGGGCAAAGCGCGCGGTGACTTTCCCTAGGCCCTTGAGCACTGGCGTTGGAACGGCCATGATCTTGATGTCCTTGGCGTCCGCCTCGCCATGTTTGGACAGGAGGCCCGCCGCTTCTGTCATGCTGACGGGGCGGGTCCAGCCGATGTCGATGCGTTCGCCATCAGCCACGTCCGCCTCCACGGCATCCGCAAGATAACCCGCGAGGTCGCTGGTGAGGACGAAAGTCAGAGGGGTGTCCTTGGAGCCGATCCACATGACACGCCCCTTCGCTAAAGGATCGCCACCCATCCCAGCGGTCTGGTCAAAGAACGCACCTGGACGGAGCGCAACGAAAGGGACGCCCAGTTGCTCGAAGGCATCCTCGGCCTGCTTCTTGTGCCAAAAGTGCGGAACTTGGGGTGTCAGATCGCAGGTGAGGATGCTGATGAGAACAAACCTGGGAACGCCTGTTTGTTTGGCGGCGACGGCCAGGTTGCTGTTGCCGAACGTGTCGATAGCATTGGCGTTCTTATCGTTCCGCGTGTACCCGGCGGCAGTCGAAATAGCCCCGGCTACCCCAGTCATTGCGTGAATTAACGAGGCCACGTCAAGCATGTCGCCCCGGACTATCTCGACACCTTTGGCTTCAAGCTTGCCCGCGTTGGATTTTGCCCGGACAAGCGCCCGGACGCTCTTGCCACGCTGGAGAAGTGCATCAACCACCTGGCTGCCAAGGTAGCCGGTGGCACCGACCACGAGGACAGGCTTTTCTTCAGCCATGATTTGCTCCTTGGACTCGCCGGGTTCGCTCCCAACAACAGTCGTAGCATGCCTCGCTGCGTTGATTCCAGACTTCCCGCAAACGCACGACGGCGACCTGCCGACGTCGTGCGTTGACCCTCATGGGCGAATCCGGCGCAGCAGCCGAATAACCGCCGCATCCGTTGAGGTGCGTGAGGCAAAAGTGTACGGTCAGGGCATACTTGACGCCGTCCGATTATAAGGATCTGATGCCATGGCCAGAATTGAGGACTATGCGATCATCGGGGACTTGAATACGGCCGCCCTGGTGGCACGCGACGGATCCATCGATTGGATGTGCCTCCCCCGTTTCGACTCCCCCGCCTGCTTCGCCGCCTTGTTGCATACCCCCGAAGCTGGCCGATGGCTCCTCGCGCCCGCAGATGCTGGGGCGCGCAACGACGGAAACTGCACGCGGCGCCGCTACCGGCCGGACACCCTCATCCTGGAAACGGAATGGGAAGTGGAAGGCGGCGCGGTCCGTGTCACAGACTTCATGCCCGTCCGCGATGACGCTGTAGACCTCGTGCGGATAGTGGAAGGCCTGTCCGGCGAGGTGGCCATGCATGGAGAGTTGATTCTCCGTTTCGACTACGGTCGCGTGGTGCCGTGGGTGCGTCGCAACAAGCACGGAATCAGCGCCGTCGCGGGACCCGATTCGGCGTATCTCACGACGCCCGCTCCGCTCAAGGGCGTGGACAGGCGCACCATCAGTGAGTTCACCGTCCGCGCAGGGGAACGCATCCCCTTCGTGCTTCGCTGGGCACCAAGCCATGAGCCGGAGCCCCGGCGAATTGATGCAACCAAAGCGTTTCACGCCACGGAATCCTTCTGGCGGGAATGGATTGACCAATGCGAGATGGAGGGCCAGTACAAGGACCCCGTGGAGCGATCCCTCATCACCCTCAAGGCACTCACCTATGCCCCGACGGGAGGCATCGTGGCCGCTGCTACAACGTCCCTTCCCGAGCAACTGGGCGGTTCCCGCAATTGGGACTACCGTTACTGCTGGCTGCGCGATGCAACACTGACCCTGCAGTCGTTGCTTGCCGCCGGATATACGGATGAAGCAGCAGCCTGGCGGGAATGGCTGCTCCGCGCCGTGGCGGGCGATCCTTCCGAGCTGCAGATCGTTTACGGCCTGGACGGCGCCCGCAGACTGCCGGAGGCCGAGATCCCGTGGCTTTCGGGCTACGAAAATTCCCTGCCAGTCCGCACCGGGAACGCCGCGGCCCCCCAACTGCAATTGGACGTTTGGGGCGAGGTGTTGGACGGGCTCGCGCTGACCAGGGCAGCTTCCCCGCCGGGCACCGTGGATACATCCTGGGACATTCAAGTAGCGTTGATGGAGTTCCTGGAAGGGGCTTGGGACCAACCGGATAACGGGTTGTGGGAGATGCGCGGCCCCCGCCGGCACTTCACGCATTCCAAAGTCATGGCATGGGTAGCTGCAGATCGCATGGTCAAGGCCGTAAGAACTTCGGGATTGCCTGGCCCCGGAGACCGCTGGGCCTCCCTGCGCAGGCAGATCCACGCAGAGGTGATGACACGCGGTTTCGATGAAGAGCTCAACAGCTTTGTCCAGTCCTACGGCAGTAAGGAACTGGACGCCAGCCTGCTCCTCATCCCCCGCGTTGGCTTTTTGGGGCACCGCCATCCACGGGTTGCGGGCACCGTGAAAGCCATCCAGGAAGGGCTGACCGATGATGGCCTGGTGCTGCGCTATCGAACGGAGTCCGGCCATGACGGCCTTCCTGGCGAAGAAGGAGTCTTCCTTGCGTGCTCGTTCTGGTTGGTGGATGCGCTGCTGGGCATTGGCCATGCCGGTCAGGCAACAGCGCTGTTCGAGCGGCTTTTGACGCTCCGAAACGATGTGGGGCTACTAAGCGAGGAATGGGATCCCAGAACCCAGCGGCAACTCGGGAACACGCCGCAAGCGTTCAGCCACTTTCCTCTGATCCACTGCGCCCTGCAGCTCCATCACGGCGAAGCCCATGGCAGTGACACGCCACTGCGTAGCCCGAAACACCCGGAGAAGGGTACCGACCAGCTCCCACAACAGGCCATTTCCGAAAGCGGCCCGGGCACAGATCATCCGGCGCCAAGAAAGCGCCCCGAAACCAGCCGCTGAAAAGCGCCGCAGTCAAGATTCCGTTTTTTGGTCGTCCGGATCCGCGGCTTCAGCCTTGTGCTTGGCTTCCTCCAGATGTTGATCGAGCTTGCGCTCGGCCTCCCGCCGACGCTGGCCGATAGTCCTCATCTGCTGTGTGGTCGGAGATCCAGCGTCGGTATCCTGCCACAGATCGCGTTCCTCTGGCCCTGCGCCCGAGGGCGCGCCAGGGCCCTTCTTCTCTTCTTCGCCCATAAGGAAATCGTCCCATCACCTGGTCATCTGCGGTAGGACCCGCTGTCTGGAGAAGGGACGGCTGGCTGGATAAAGGCCCGACGGCGGCCTCCCGCCGTCGGGCGTTTTCGCCCCTCAGTAGTGCGGCAGCTGCCGCAGGTTTCAGCGGCGGGTATCGCGCGTGCCTTCAGTTTCAATATTCTCCTTGCGGACTTCCTCATTGACGGGGACATCATCGGTGACGGTGTCCTTTTCCAAGCGCACGCGCTCTACTGGGACGGTTTCCTTATCCACTACCGGCCGCTCTTCGTGAAGTGTGACCTCATGCTCGCTTTCTGTGAGGTCAGGACCGGACATGGCGTCTCCCTTATTGGCGTCCGTGATGGGCTCACGCTCAAGCCGGACTTCCTCACGCTGGACCGGCACGGTGGTAGTCACGTTTTCGGTGGTGATGTACTTGCGAAGACGCGCCCGTCCGGCCGCTGTCCTTTCCGTCCCGACGTTGAGCCGCTCTTCAGAACGGGTCATGGCGTCGTCGCCCGCGCGTGCAGTTCCGGTCGTGTCAACGTCCATGCCGCCGACGGCGTCCACCCCCGCTCTTGTGCCCATTCCAGCACTTGCCTCCGTTCCAGCGCTCCGGTTCACGTAGTCACGCTGGCCCTCGAAACCGCCCCGGTCCTGGATGCTGTAGTGGTTGTAAAGCCGCTCTTCTTCACCCGGGTCAAGGTGGCCATCTTCAGCCACGCGGGGCGCGTCCTTGATGTGGTCCTTGCTGTAGGGAACAACGACGTCGTCGCCCTCCACGTTGGCTCCCTCCAAGGGAATGAACGACTCAGAAGTACCGAAAAGACCGGTTTTAACTGTTACCCATGTTGGCTCCCCTGTGTCGTCATCGGTGTAGAACGTGCCGATCGACCCAACCTTGTCACCCTCCGTCGTCCGAACGTTTCCGTTGAGGCCCATCAGACGGTCAATGTTCTCCCTGGCGAGCATGATGTCTCCTTGGAATGTGATTCTGTTGCATTTGGAGCCCAGCGGCCTGCATCACCGGGCGTAGATTCCGGAATCAGGACGGGGAATGGATTCAACCCGCTGACTTCGGGGAACAGCAATAGATAAGCATGCTTACTATTTCTTTGGCAAGACCCAATCGAAGATTCGAAGCCCTTGTCATCCAGAGCCGGCGGCGTCTAGGCTCAAGCCTGAGAAATCGTACTTGTGCCCAAGGTATCCACTCTCCACTTGTCACAGGATGATCATGCCTGCGCAGTCAGCCCACCCTCCTTTTCCGTGTTCCCCCATGCCTTCCGAGCCCTTCTGCGATCTTGCGGAACGGATGAGCACCTCCTCATCGAAACCATCGAAACCATCAGGCAAGCCCCCGGATCTGCCGCAGGATTGATCCATGTGGAGTACCGTTGCCAAGCTTGCGGATTCTCGCGGTCCCACGCCGCGGAAGTGGCCGACGTCGCCGATGTCCTGACCCGCTCCGATGATCCGAACGGCGTCCTGCAGTTCGGACGCCATCATCTCCATTGCGGGGTGCCCATGCACACAGGGCCCGGGAAACTCCACCTGATTTCCTCCGGCGCTACAGGTCGGACCGATCCCGAGCTTGAGACCTACTTGAACACCCGGGTGCTGCACTGCGATGAGTGTGGGTTCCAGATGGAGATACCGGAGTAACGCACATTCAGTGCCGCCGAAAAGAGTCCCTCGGAGAACCCCCATCAACCGGGACTCCCTCAGGCTGAATGCCCGTGATGGTCTGGGACTATGACCACTGATACTTGGCGGGCACCAACAAACCGTCGTCAGCCGCTTGTTACCTACGTGCTCGCCGCGGGCGTGTTCCTCATGGGCACCACAGAATTCGTGGTGGCCGGGATCCTTCCAGAGATCGCCCGGGACCTTGGTATCACTGTAGGAAATGCCGGATTGATGATTACCGTCTTCGCTGTTGGCATGATCGTTGGAACGCCCACCATGTCCATCCTCACTCTCAAGATGCAGCGACGCGTCACGCTCAGCCTCGCATTGGTGGTTTTCGCTGTTGGACACGTCATCGTTGCCCTTACCACCGACTTCGCAGTGATTCTCGGTGCCCGGTTCCTGACGGCCCTGGCCACCGGAGCCTTCTGGGCCGTCGCCGCCGTGGTGGGGGCGAAGGCGGCTGGTGCTGCCTCCGCCTCCCGCGCGTTGGGGGTGGTTCTGGGCGGCGGCATGCTCGCCAACGTGATCGGTGTCCCGCTGGGAGCGTTTGCCGGCCAGTCGATCGGCTGGAGGGGTCCTTTCTGGATCCTCAGTGTCCTGGCGATCGGGGCGGCGTTGGCTGTTTACCGTTTGGTCGGCGTCGAACCTTCCTCTGGCACCATCCCCTCAGTTCGGGCCGAGATCGCGAGCATGCGTGACGCCAGGGTTTGGCTTGTGCTTGCAGGCTGCGCAGTCGTGTGTGGATCATCCCTTGCGGCCTACAGCTTCGTCTCCCCGCTCCTGACACAGAACACGGGCATAGGGGCAGCAGCAGTTCCGCTGGTTCTCGTGGGCTACGGCGTCGGAGCGTTCATCGGTTCCAACCTCGGCGGCCATTTTGGCGCGCACCGCCCCTTCACGGCGCTGTTCGTCTCCGCGGCAATGACGTTTCTTGTGCTGGGGGCTCTCTGCCTGCTCTCACGCAACGCCGCGCTGACGGTGATCCTCATCTTCTTGCTGGGCCTGTTCGGCATGGCAACCAATCCCATCCTCATAGGCAAGGCAGTCGGTTATGCCCACCATGCACCCACGCTGGCCTCGGCCCTCAGCACGTCCTCGTTCAACCTCGGCACCGCAGTGGGCTCGTGGATCGCAGGTTTCGCAATCGAGTCCGCGCTCGGTGCCACCGGCCCCGTGCTGGTGGGTGCCTGCATAGCGGCACTGTATTTTCTCCCGCTCACCGTCCTGTTGCGGAAAGAACGGTCACCTCAGCCGTCCGAAGCAGCCCTCTCAGGCTCGGCCTGAGCTGCAGTGCCATACTCGCTGGCAGCCCACGATGCCAGGAGTTGCAGGCGCTCCGCCGACGGCGACCCGGGTTCCGCGCTGTAGATCGTGAGGGTCAGGCCGGGCTCAGCAGCCATTTCCAACCCTTCATAAGCGAGGGTCAGCTCGCCTACAACGGGATGATTGAACGACTTAAAACCCGTCCCGTGGTGGCGCACGTTGTGCGCACCCCAGCGTTTCCGGAATTCATCGCTGCGGGTACCCAGCTCACCGATGAGGTCGTGAAGTTCCCTGTTGTGAGGGTCGCGACCGGCTTCGGTCCGCAGGATGGATACAGTCACCTCTGCGAAGGCATCCCAGTCCGGATAGAAATCGTGGGCACGTTCATCCAAGAACGTGAAGCGTGCGATGTTCGGCGGCTGGCCTGGCATGTCATAGCAATCTTTGTAGAACGCCCGGGCCAGGGGATTAACCGCCAGCAGATCCATCCTGCCGTTGCGAATGAACGCCGGACCAGCGGTGACAGCATCCAGCGCCCATTGCAGGCTCTGATGCGGAACGTAGGACTTGGAGTTGCGCCGCCGGGGCGGCCGGGCCACCGGACTGGCCGCGTGGGCGAGGTCGAATAAGTGGGCCCGCTCGGCGTCGTCCAAGCACAACGCCCGGGCGAGGCTCTCAAGAACCTGCGGCGAAGCTCCACTGATCGCGCCACGCTCAAGGCGCGTGTAATACTCCACGCTCAACCCGGCAAGAGTGGCCACTTCACTACGCCGCAACCCCTTAACCCGCCGATTGGTCCCAGTGGGAAGTCCCACCTGCTCCGGGGCAACGTGGGCACGCCGTGAAATCAGGAATTCGCGGACCTCCGCTCGATTATCCATAGGTTCCACGCTAGGCCAAGCGGGTATCAGGAGGGAGTCCCTCCCGATACCTGCTTCGCCTTAACGCACGACGCTTCGGTTAACGCACGACGGCGACCTCCCGCCGTCGCGCGTTTTCCTCACCCAACAGCACGTCCAAGAATGGCCGTGTCAGTGTGGAGCGTTATCGTTGGTCCCAAGACATCTGACGAGGAGAGCAATTGCCGTACATCGTTGACTTCAAGAACGTTTCTACCGAGGGCCTGGAGTCTTCTCCGGTGGCCGAGACACTCGCAGGACTGCGGGCCAACGAGGCCCGTTATTACAGGAACAAATACGACCATACCTTCACCGTGCATCCTGCAAGCGAGGTCCCTGAAGTAGTGGATCGGGTGAGCCGAATCCTGAAGGAAGAGCGCGACATCGTCATCGATTCCCGCCCCCTTGAGGCGACGGCCTTCGAAGTGGACGGTCTGCGGATGGATTACGTATTCTACGAGTCGGGGCTTTCCATCAACGTCATGTACAGCATCGAGGACGGCGGGAAGCGGGCGGTCGGGTTCAAGCTCGCTGAGGGCATGGACGTTCCGGAAGAACTGGAATCGCGCTTCAAGTTCGCCCGTCAGAAGTCCAAGCTGGCAGGGGTAATCCGGGGGTCGTACTTCGTGATCAAGGGTCAGTACTGAGCGCGTCGGATCACCAGGAGCCCTATCCCAACGGGCGGGGACCCTCTATTCTCTTGCCATGGGCGTTTGGGGAGCGTTGTGCCGCACCAAGCCTGGTTGCAACAGCATCGGGCGCAGGTGACGCATGGATCCCCACAACAAGGTTCCTTCACCTGACAATTACGCCGCATTCCTCGCAAGGCTGGACGCGGCAACCGCAAGCCTGAGCACGCGGGCGAGGGCCCTTGACAAGGCGCTGCCGGCAATCTCGCTGCTCTTGGGACGGTATCAACGGGCCCTTCGGGGCTGGGAACGGCGACTGGTCCGCATCAATGAGGAGCTAGCCCGGCACTCGGGCAAGCCGCAGACGTCGGCGGCCCTCGGTGAGCTCCAACGAACTGCCGTTCAGATGGGGTCAATGCACAGTGCACGGGTCCTGCGGCTCACGGAGAAACTGTCACTCATGCAAGGACGACGCGACGCCATCAGCCGTTCGCTCCTGGAGCTTGAGGCCAGCAGAGCCAAGCTGGATGCGTCCCGGAGGTTGTCAAAGGATCGCGAAAACCTCAGCAGGGCCCTCTACGAACTTGCTGGTACCGGCGGTGGCGCCGCGAAGATCCCCGATCTGGGATTGCGGAACGATCTTAAGGAAGCACGCGAGGCAGTAATTCTGGCCGAAGCACTCCTCGAAGTGAAGGGACCCTGACCATGGAGAACCCGTCGGACGTTGTTGAAGTCGTGCGCTGGACGAGGAAGCCCGGCGACAAACCCATCATCAAATTCGTCACTTTCAGCATCCTTGCTGTGGTCCTGTGGCTGATCCTGATGATCTTCATGCCCGCCCTGAGAAGCGTCGGCCCGGCGTCGATATTCACGGCCGGGTTCGCAGCGATCCTTACCATTCCGACGGTCGCCGCCCAGAGGAGCCTGCTGCGCGGCCTGGCAAAACGGATCAACGACACCCTCACGGAGCTAACAGGCAGCTCCGACGACAAAATCACCACAAAGCAGCTGCGGAAATTGATCAAGAGCGGTGAGCAGCTTCCACTGCTCATCAACGGGATTCCCGGCTTGCGGCTGCACGTGAAAAGGGTCGCAAGTGCCAAGGAAGACGGCTCCGAAAAACTCCTCGCGGTGATCACAGTTGCTCCGGTCAGCAGTGGAACTGCCAGCTTTGACCGCCTGCTTGAGGCGGCGTTGTACGGAGGTCGGTAGGGCGGGCGTTGGCTAGCTCTTGGGCACCAGAACCGGCCCGCGGACCAATCCGCGGCCGTAAATCTCCGATTCTGAACACATGGTTGATCCCTGGAAACGGTTGGGAAGCCTGTCGCACGCAGGGCCCCGGCGCTGCAGCCCAATAATGTCAGACCCTGGTGAGAGGGTTTATTCATGGGAAGCATTGGGGAGATTCTGGCGCGGCGGGCAGCAGTGACTGGCGCCTCGCTGCGCCCCCGACGCGTTCCCCTCGGAAGCCACTCCGGTCCTGCCCACGGGCAGGACGGCTGTGAAAGCCCGACGGCGGCAGTCACCGATTCGGCGAGCCTAAGGGCCATGGCGCTGCTTCGCGGCGTCAAACCACTGCCCGTCCCTGAACCCGGCGAAACGGACCGTGACGATTCCCCTGGGCACGGCGTTTCCCACGGGCTTGAGGATGCACGGGGAATTGAGGGTGCGCGGGGAATTGAGGATGCGCGGGGACTTGAGGATGCGCGGGGAATTGAGGGTGCGCGGGTAATTGAGGGTGCGCTGGCTGACAGCGTTGAGGCGTTGGAAAGCCTGCGTTCCTGCACCGTGGCCGGTGCCCAGTCGTTCGGGTTTGCCGAAGCCGCGGGGTTCGCCGGGCGGGTGGAGGAGATCTCCCGCACCGTGGAATACCTGCAGGTCATCGCGGCGCACGCCGTGGAACGGACCCGTACCCAAGCCCAGCAGGCACGGCCCTCCTCCGCGGCGGGCACGGGATGGCAGACCGGCTGGACCGACCCCGCAACCACAGACCCCGGAACCACAGACCCCGGAACTACAGACCCCGCCGTCCCGTCACCAGCACCAAACCCCGCCACCCCCACCGCCACGGCTGCAGGGTCTGCTGCTGCCGGTGGATCCGCTGCTGCTGGTTTCGATGCTGCTGCTGGTTTCGATGCTGCTGGAGGTTTCGCCACTGCTGCTGGTTTCGATGCTGCCGGTGGATCCGCCACTGCTGCTGTTGGCTCCGCTACTGCTGGTGGGTTCGGTGGTGTTGCTGCGGCGGACGCTGCCGCGATGGCCGATGATGGCTACCGGGACGCCGCGCAGTTCCTGCGCGCCCGCCTGCGGATCGGCATCAGCGAAGCCCGGCGCCGGCTCGCCCTGGCCTCCGAGGTCCTCCCCCGGACCGGAATCGC